>NZ_JAUBUN010000055.1:249-36445 GCF_036702665.1 Microcoleus sp. Aus8_D2 | reverse complement strand
TGACTCTCAACTGCGATCGAATTACCGACATCAGCGCCTTGCGCGAGCTCACCAATCTAACAAGACTTTATCTCTACTGCGATCATCGAATTACCGACATCAGCGCCTTGCGCGAGCTCACCAATCTAACAGAACTGACTCTCAACTGCGATCGAATTACCGACATCAGCGCCTTGCGCGAGCTCACCAATCTAACAAGACTTTATCTCTACGACAATCAAATTACCGATATCAGCGCCTTGCGCGAGCTCACCAATCTGACAAAACTGGATCTCTACGACAATCAAATTACGGATCTGTGCGTATTAGGTGAACTCGCACAGAAACGTCTTACTCTCTCGACTAGACCAATTGATGCTCAAAAAGCCACAGAAGCCATCAAAGTTGCCTATGCCGCTATTGGCCTAGAAAAACCAGAAGTTATTATTTGCAGCAGTCCCCACGACGTTTGTCTCCAAATCTTCAACTTGCTCAAACGCGACCATTCACAAAACTGCTCAGACGAATACAGCAATAGATTGGGGAAAAATCTAGACCAGAAATGGATGTCCCCTGTGATAGAATTTGCAAGTCCGGCGGTGTGGAAGTATGAGTTCGATAGAATGACGATCGACTCCGAAGTGGACAGCACACTGAGTTCCCTAATCAGAGAATTGGTTAACGAATATGCGCTATCGGAACCAACTATGGGGGATTATTTTGAGGATTTTGATGATCTTGATGATTTTGATAATTTTTTTTCCTACCTAGAATCCCCTGAAATCCTCACGACATCATTGTCCCCATCGAGTTATTTGTCACACCTGAAATCCCCTGAAACTCCCACGAATTTGTTTAAGGCAATCTATTTAACTGAATTGTATATATCTACATTAGGCGTCAATATTTCGGAAAAAGCACAAAAAATACTTCGCTCCCAAAAGCTGCTTTTCGAGGATTGCGGTTTGATATTTCCCTTTGAAAAAATTTGTTATGTGTGCGATCGCCCCCGCCACCTTCGCTTTGACAGTCAAAACCGCTTGCACGCGGAAGGAGAACCTGCCATTGAGTTTGCGGATGGATGGAAAATTTACTATTATCACGGCGTCAGATTGCCTGAAAAATACGGTCAAATTCACTCCGATCGATGGCAATCAAAATGGCTTTTAACTGAATTTAATGCCGAAGTTCGGCGAGTTTTAATTGAAGCAATTGGTTACGACCGCATTTGTCAAGAGTTGCAAGCAGAACAAATAGATAGTTGGCAGGAATATGCACTATTACAAATAGATAAAGCCGATGTCGAGCCGATTTGTTTGTTAAAAATGACTTGTCCGAGTACGGGATTCATTCACGCTTTGAGAGTGCCGCCTAACCTGACATCGGCTAGGGAGGCAATTCGCTGGGTAAATGGGGGTATCGATCCAGAGGAATTTTCCGTGCAGACTTAAATCTATAATAACTCTCAATCCTTCATGAAGATTTGTAGGGGTAGTGGATGGTGCGGGCCTACCCCGATCGGGGCAATTTACGCACGGGTGATCGGAAACTGTTTTTTTTGGGAATACTTGAATTATAACACCTAAAAGCCTACAAAAAACCTGGTTTCTTTGGTGTTGGTGCGTAATATTCTGTCCGGTAGATTAGCGATTTGTCGTCGGGCGGGGGCTGGTTTATGAGATTGTCGGTTTTCGGCAATTATTGTCGGTGAACCTGCCCATACAAGACATGGCGTTTGTAATAACGGATCGGATCTATCTGAGATATTGCAGCATTCTCCATTAGCTGTAGGGGCGGGTTCGCCAGTAGGCTTAAAGTTTGCAGACAGGTTAGATAAACCCGCCCTCCCCCACGAAGAATCCCCTCAAATCAATCGGACTCGATATAACTCCTATTATTTCCAGGAATGCACCGATAAAACTTCATTCACCCTCCAAACATGGCAAAACAACTAGCAATAGAAACTCGCGGAGTCACCAAACAATTCGATCGCCATATAGCAGTCAATGACATCGATTTGCAAGTAGCAGCAGGCGAAGTATGCGGGCTCATCGGCCCTAACGGTGCTGGGAAAACTACTTTGCTGCGGATGTTGGCGGCCGCTGAAGAACCGACTATAGGGGAAATATACATCAATGGCGATCGGTTATTGCGCGATCGATCGCACCCAATTCTCAAACAACGCATCGGCTTTCTTCCCGATGACTTTCCCCTCTACGACGACTTGACTGTGTGGGATTATTTAGATTATTTTGCCCGACTCTACAACCTCCAGCAACCGCGCCGCCGAGAGCGAATCAACTCGGTTTTAGAACTCGTGCAGTTAACTAACAAGCGGAACAGCTTAATTTCTACCCTTTCGCGGGGGATGAAACAGCGCCTGAGTTTGGGGAGAACGATTATTCACGAACCGCTGTTGCTGTTGTTAGACGAACCTGTTTCTGGCTTAGATCCGATCGCCCGAATGCAGTTTCGCGAAATTATCAAAACCTTGCAATCAGTCGGGATGACCGTAGTGATATCATCTCACGTCCTCAGCGACTTAGCCGAACTTTGTAGCTGCGTGGGCATCATGGAACTCGGATATCTGGTCGAAAGCGCACCTTTACAAGAACTTTACAAACGTCTGAGTCGCCAGCAAATTTTCATGTCAGTTTTAGGAGGCTATTTAGAAGCACTAACATCCGAATTAAAAAACTTTCCTTGGGTAGAGAGTTGGGAAATAGTACCGGAAACTCAACAGGTGTGCGCTCACTTTTCAGGAAGTCAAGAAGATGCAGCCAATTTATTACGGGAACTCGTTACTGCCAAGATTCCGCTAACAGATTTCCACTGCACTCAAGAAGATTTAGAAACCATTTTCCTCAAAATGGGACACCAGCAAGCTTCCTAATTTGCTCGTTTGCTCTTTGCCAGAATCAACGGTTAATTACATCCTTGACGGTTGGATCGGAATGATTTAACCGCAGAGAGCGCAGAGGGCACAGAGGAAGAGAAGGGAGAGAATTACCAATAACTAATCACCAATAAACCATGATACTCAACTTACTCGATCGAATCGGCAACTGGAATCCTCAGTTATTTCGAGAAATCAAAGGCCGCTGGAAAATTGGCAATATTGCGATCGCCTCTGCCCTTTCCCTCTGCGGTCAACTGCTGCTGTTCATGTATTGGAGCGCCCAGATACCCGTTGCTCCCCCTCGTGGGGAGTACACTTACAGCATCACTAACAGATTTTGTACTTTCAAGAATGTCGATCCCAATTCCTATGAGCCAAAGTGTGTCAGAGATGCCTTGGGCAACTTTGTCATTAACTGGCCGAAGTGGTGGTTTGAGATATTCATGTGGCTGAGCCTTTTAAGCGTACTAGCCTTATTAGTAGCAGGAACTTATCTGCTTGTCAGCGATTTAGATAAGGAAGAAAGACGCGGCACGCTCAACTTTATTCGCCTCAGTCCCCAGTCTGCTAAAACAATTTTTATCGGCAAAATTCTGGGCGTCCCAATTCTACTTTATCTAGCAGCGATTCTGGCAGTACCGCTGCACTTATACAGTGGATTGGCTGCTCAAATACCCTTGAATGAAATTTTCTGTTTCTTTTTCTGTTTCTATATAGCAGTTGCAGCTAGCTGTGCTTTATTTTACAGTGCTGCGATGCTATTTGGATTAACAACGAGTTGGTTGGGAGGATTTCAACCTTGGTTGGCTAGTGGTATGGCTTTTGTTATGTGTTACGTTTCCTTGCTCGGATTAAGCGGGATAAACAAGTTGCAATGGTTTTACTTGCCAGTCACTGAAAATATTGCGATCTTTCTTGCTTTGTATTTATTGGTTTGTGGTACGGGAACCTATTGGCTATGGCAGGGATGGCAGCGCCGCTTTCCAAATCCTAGTGCTACAGTTTTGAGCAAGCGACAAAGTTACTTGGTAGTTATCTGTTGTCAGGTAATAATGTTAGGGTTTTCAGTCGAAGTAAGTCCATCAGGTTATGATGATAATCTAGCCTGTTTACTACTGTTTAATCTGCTGATGTTCTTAGCTTTAATTGCGGCTTTAACATCTGACAGACAATCTTTGTACGATTGGGCGAGGTATCGACAACAAATCGTTCCCAGCAGTCAGAATTTGTGGCGGCGCTACCCACTGCTCGATTTGATTTGGAGTGAAAAAAGTCCGGCTGTAGTGGCGATCGCAATTAATCTCCTCGGCTCAGTCATCATTTTAACACCTTTGATGCTGTTTGGAGGGATTGGTATAAGAGGATTTTGGTGCGTAATTTGCTGCCTCAATCTCATTCTAATTTACGCAACTATCACCCAACTATTCCTATTGGCAAAAAATCGAAATCGGGAAATTTGGGCAGCAGGCACTGTCGCCAGCGCTATTTTATTGCCACCTCTGATTTTACAGATGTTGTCGCTCACCCCCGAAAAAGCTCCTTTTTTATGGTTGTCTTCAACATTTGCTAGCTTTGTGTTTTCGCATTCCTTAACAGCATCGGGAAATACCATTTTGTTTTCTATACTCAGCCAGTGGACTGTGTTGGTGTTGTTGAATCTCAAATTGCGATCGCAATTAAAAGTCGCCGGAGAATCTGCTTCTAAAGCGCTGCTAAACAGTTGACAGTTGACAGTTGACAGTTGACAGTTGTTTACTGTTAAAAGCTTGAACAAAAATATCTAGTTCCCCAATAAGCTATGAAACTCAACTTACTCGATTCGTTATGATATAGCGCCAGTTTCGTAGGGGCAGGTTCGCCAACAATAATTGCCTACAACCGATAATCTCATAAACCTGCCCCCACCCAACGACTGGAATAACGAGTTTGACAGAGTTTGTTTGTCAGTCGTGTTAAATAAAAAATTATTTCTGATGGGACAGATCCAAAATTAGAGCGTCAGCGTATATTACTAATGAACGCAGTACAAAATTTCATAAGTTCGCACTGCTAAAAAGTTCAGCTTGGGGATTGACAGTTGCGCTGTCGCCGTCCCCGGTTATATATAGGCGCATATATACAGCAGTTTTTAGCAATATGAGGTACAGTCTGGCGTGGGGCATGGGGCATGGGGCATGGGGCATGGGATTGCCCCGTGTACCTCATAAACCTGCAATCTGCTGTATGTATCTGGCACGATTTTATATATCTCTAGAGGGAGATTTATTAATTGTTTGAGCTGCGTATAATATTGATCGTAAAATCGGCTATTCAAACCGAAAAAATTTCGATAGAATTAGCCGTTGCTGCGAATTTGGTAATTTTTCTACTGAGAATTCTGTTGCCTAAAGGTGGCGGAAGTGTCAAATTTATAGGGGGATGAGATTGTGGCAGAAATTAGAGGCACAGCACAAGCAGACTTGCTAGCAGGGACTCCAGAAAATGACACGATATTTGGTTTTGCGGGCAATGACACCATTGCGGGAAACTCTGGGAATGATAGCATTTTTGGAGGAAAACAAAGCGATTTAATTGAGGGCAATTCAGGTCAAGATTCGCTGTTTGGAGATTTAGAGAGCGATACTATTAACGGCGGAGAAGGTAGCGATTTTTTAGTGGGCGGGAAAGGCAGCGATTCCATTTCAGGAAACTCTGGTAATGATGTTTTGTCGGGCGATCGAGATACTGATATCCTGATCGGCGGAGACGGGGCAGACGTATTTGTTTTGAGGCGCTACGCTGATGCCGATCCTGTTCGTACCAGCGGGGGTGTTAACTTGGCAAATGCTGACACGATCGCAGATTTTGCCGATCGCACAGATTTAATTGGTTTGGCGGGAGATCTCAATTTTAGCGACTTGAATATTCTGGACGCTGGAAATGATACTGTGATTCAAGACCGGGTAACAGGAGAATTTCTGGCTATCCTCAGAGGTGTTAATCGAAACTCGATCGACCAAACAGATTTCACTACCAATATTAGCAGCATTGTTCCCAATCCCCCGCCTCCACCGCTGACAACGGCTTATGCTTTAACTCCCGATAATCGGATTGTCGGTTTTAGTCTTGCTAATCCGGGAAATGTCATCTCAGATTTGCCCGTGACTGGATTGCAAGCAGGAGAAAGTTTGCTGGGAATTGATTACCGTCCTGCTAACGGCATACTTTACGGTGTGGGTTCTAGCAATCGCTTGTATACTGTCAATCCGAAAACGGGGGAAGCCAATCAAGTTGGTAGCGGGCAATTTGCTGTTCCCCTAACTCCGGGGGCTGTGGGTTTCGATTTCAATCCGACAGTCGATCGCATTCGGTTTGTCAATCAAGCAGGTCAAAACGGTCGCCTCAATCCAGATACTGGTGCAATAGTGGATTCTGACACGCTGGCGGGGGGAGTTCAACTCGACGGGAATTTGGCTTACCGGGCGGGCGATCGCAATTTTGGAAGTTCTCCAGCGGGTGTAGGGGCTGCGTATACTAACAATTTTGCCGGGGGAACTTCGACAACGCTGTTTGTAATTGACAGCAATTCCGATGTTTTGGTGCGCCAAGATCCGCCGAATAATGGAGTGTTGAATACGATCGGATCTTTGGGAGTTGATGCTACTAGCGTTCTCGGCTTTGATATCAGAAGTATTGGCGGCCGCGAGGTCGCGGTGGCGGCACTGGAAGTCGGCGGCGTTTCGGGCTTGTACAATATCAATTTGACGACCGGTCAAGCTTCCTTCGCGGGTCAAATTACCGACGGAAGACAGATTAACGGTTTGGCTTTGCCTTTGCCTACAGCTTACGCCTTAACTGTCAGAAATGGCGCTGAAACAATTGTCGGTTTTAACGAGGCGGCGCCGCGGGCGATTCTCAGCGACGCGGCAGTTACGGGATTGCAGCCGGGAGAAACTTTGCTGGGAATAGATTTTCGCCCTGCTAACGGTTTGCTTTACGGTGTGGGTTCTAGCAATCGATTGTACGCGATCGATCCGGTGACTGGGGCTGCAAGTCAAGTCGGTAGCGGACAATTCGCCGTTCCCCTAACTCCGGGGGCTGTGGGTTTCGATTTCAATCCGACAGTCGATCGCATTCGGTTTGTCAATCAAGGGGGTCAAAACGCCCGCCTCAACCCGGATACGGGGGCAATTGTGGATTCAGACACGCTGACGGGGGGAATTCAACTCGACGGGAATTTGGCTTACCGGGCGGACGATCGCAATTCGGGAAATCCTCCTGCGGGTGTAGGGGCTGCGTATGTGAATAACTTTGCGGGGGCGACTTCGACAACGCTGTTTGTAATTGACAGCAATTCGGATGTTTTGGTGCGGCAAGATCCGCCGAATAATGGAGTGTTGAATACGATCGGATCTTTGGGAATTGACGCTTCTACCGTCCTTGGCTTTGATATCAGGAGTGTTGGCGGCAACGAGACGGCTTTGGCTGCGATCGATGTTGGCGGAGTTTCGAGCCTGTACAATATTAATCTGACGACTGGTCGGGCTTCGATCGTCGGTCAGATTGGCGACGGGCGATCGATTAAAGGTTTGGCACTGACTTTGATTTAAATGCTAAATTCCAGCGATTTTAGATTGAGTTTAGGGCAATCTCAAATCGACTTGCATTGCATTTATTCGCTCTCTTATCTGGAAAATATCGGGAGCGTCTCAGTTTTGTAAAACATTTTTTCTTTAGATATCTTGCAAAAATAGCTAGGAACGGGCAAGATGCCCGTTCCACATAAATATTTTTTTATGTGGAACGGGCATCTTGCCCGTTCTAAAATTTGATTAAAAAGACTTTTGCAAGAGTTCTTTTGAGTGCTGTCCTCGCTCGCGTATTATAAATACGCGAGCGAGGACAGCACTATAAATGCTTGCACGCTTGATGCTCCCAAAATATCTGCGTCGCTCTACCTTGCATCTCCGGTTTCGCGATCGTTCAAAGATTTATGCAATGCAAGTCTAATCGTTTGGGCAATTCCCAATTCCCAATTCCCAATTCCCAATTCCCAATTCCCCATTCCCCATTCCCCATTCCCCATTCCCCATTCCCCATTCCCAATGCCCAATGCCCAATTCCCAATGCCCAATTCCCAATTTGAGGTAACATATTATTTTGACAAAAAAGATAAGATGTTATCCCAAGTTTTTTACTTGCTACGTTCCCGGGCGGATGGCAAATATCTCTCCGCAAATCCCAATCCAGATTCGGCGGTGAGTTACCTGCTGATGTTTCGCGAAGACTATGACGCTTTGAGCTATCTCAATGCTCACGCGGCCGATGTTGCCGATCGATTTGGAGTAGAATCGATTCCCGGTTCGTCTGTGAAAAAGCTGCTCGAACGTTGGGGCTTTAACGGTGTGGGCGTTGTTCAAGACCCGCTGTTACCCAATATTGAGTTTTTATTGACCAATAATTGACAAGTGACAACATTTGCGCTTCACCCGGTTTCTGTAGTCCTGGGCCCGTGGGTAGCCAGAAACCGGGTTTTTTACGAAAATTATTCGCCGCAGCCCGCAAATTCGGCAAAAAACCCGGTTTCTTCGATCGTCCATGCGTCCAGGACTGTTCTGGCAGAAATCGGGTTTTTTTATGAAGTTTTTGACCGATCGCGCGATCGGGCTTCCCGAGTCCGAAGCCCCATATATAGTGCAAATTGTCAAATTTGTCAAGCTTTTACCCTAAATCTGAATCCTGTTGTATATTCGTAGTTTGATATATTCCGACACGTCAGTACACAACCTATGGTTCGAGAATTAGAGCGATCGAGTGCCAGTGAAAAACGTCACCTGTCCGATTTCCCCGAAACAGCACCCGCAGCCAATCCAGTATTTTTCAGGACTTACAGCCGCCGTACCGAGACAGGGCGGGAGACTTGGGCCGAAGTGTGCGATCGAACCGTCAAGGGTTTACAGAAGCTGGGAAACCTCACCTCCGAAGAAACACAACTGCTGCACCGGATGCAAAACGAGCTCAAAACCCTCGCTTCAGGGCGCTGGCTGTGGGTAGGCGGCAGCAAATGGATCGAACAGCCAGAGAACTTTTCCGGCGCCTATAACTGTTCCTCAACCAACATTCTCGACTGGCGGGCCTTTGGTTTGTTGATGGATTTGGCAATGATGGGCTGCGGCACCGGCGCAGTCTTGGAACCAAAATATATCGATCGACTGCCACCAATTCGCAACCGCTTAACCGTAACAGTGCAAGGCGAAATTGGCTCGACACCCGCTGCATCCCGCCGCCAAGAAACCGAAGTAAAAATAGACGAAAAAACCGCCACTATTTATGTCGGAGATTCCCGCCAAGGTTGGGTAAAATCCTATCAAGCTTTGCTGGAATTATCCACAGATGAAAGATTTGCCAAACAAGTGCAAATCTTCATCGATTTGAGCGACGTTCGCCCGGTGGGAGAACCTTTAAAAGGCTTTGGCGGAGTAGCAAATCCGGTGAAATTGCCCGACCTTTACCAGCGGTGCGCGGCAATTTTAAATAAAGCTCAAGGGCGGCAGTTAAATTCAGTTGAATGCTGCGTATTAATTGACGAAGCTGCGGTCACAATAGTTGCCGGTAACATTCGCCGCTGTCTCCCCGAAGATGCTTTAGTTCACACTTCAAAAGGTCTTGTTCCTATTTGTGATGTGCAAGTGGGAGACCTCGTGCAAACTCCTCTCGGATTCCAGCGAGTTGTTGATAAATTCGACCAGGGATTTCAAGATGTCTACGAAATTGAAACCAATGCCACTTATCCTAGAGCAACCTTAAACCATCGGCAAGCAGTCCTAGCAGATGCTCGAGGTGGTATTGTGTGGAAATCAGTTGCGAGTTTAACTGAAGGCGATCGCCTCCTGCACAACACCCAAGTCCTACCTGGAACAGTTACCCATCTCCCTGCTGATTTTACAGAATCTCGACCCTCACAAAGTCGTACAGCTAAGTCCTTTGTGGTTCCCCAACTGACAGCCGAAGTTGCTTGGTTAATCGGGTTTACCCACGGTGATGGTTATGTGGCTCTTGGCCGCAATAAACACGGTAAGCCCTATGGGCGTGTAGAATGGGCGACGAACAGCTTGGAGACAGAACTCACAGCTAAAATTCAAGCTAAAATCAATTCTGCTTTAGCTTTATTTGGCTTAAGTGCTGTTCATGGGGTCATCAAGGGGGAAAACACTGCAAAATCCATTTGTTCATCCATTCGATTAGCTGAATACTTCCATCGCTACATCAAGCAGCCAAATATTCCCCTAACAATTCCTAGTTGGATTTTGCAGGGTTCAGTAGATATCCGGGCAGCTTATCTAGCTGGATTAATGGATAGCGACGGCACTGTTAACGGCCGTCCCCCTCACTTAGTTACCTCAGTCTATCGGTCATTTGTCAGACAAATTAGTGCTGTTTTATCCAGCTTGGGTATCGCTGGCAGAATTACCACAACTTATCCCCAACAGCCGGGATGGCAAATTAAGTACCAATTGACGATTCCAGCACTCAAAGAACGTTATAACGCTCTGATTTCGCCTCATTCACTTAAGGGAGAAGTACGCCAAGGACTGAAAATGTATGGCTTCACTGTTCCGGGTGCAATCATGCGAGAGGCTCACACCTACAGCGAAATGCGAGATATGGGATTCCAAGGTTCTCGCACCATTGATGCTAATTACGAACGGTATATCGCTGAGGCTGATATCTCATTAGATATTCCAGTCACCGTTAAAGGGCTGGGAAGCTACGATCATGTCAAAACTTATGACATTGAAGTCGAAAAAGCTCACTGTTTTTACTGCGATGGTTATTTAACACACAACAGCGCGGGAATGCGTCAATTTGAATCTGGTGATGAACTAGGAGCAAATGCTAAAAACAATTTGTGGCAGCAAGATGAAAGTGGCAACTGGAGAATCGATCCAGAGCGCGATGCCCTTCGTATGGCAAATCATACCCGTGTTTTTCATAGCAAACCTACACTAGAAGAATGTATTGATGCTGTCCGCAAACAGTATTACAGCGGCGAAGGAGCGATTCAATGGGCTGGTGAAGCTGTAGCTAGATCCAATGTTGACTTACTTTCAACGCCGAGTCTTAAAGTTGAATTTTTGCAAGCTTACGCACAAGGAAAAGCGAAACAGTGGTTGCAGGAACACTATCCCAAGCTGACTGATGAAGAATTAGATCATCGGTTAGTTCGTGTAGGTTTAAACCCCTGTGGAGAAATAATTGGCTCAAATTTTTTCTGCAATTTGTCTGAGATCCACCTCAATCAAATTGACCCTTACAATTTCAAAGAACAGGAGGAAGCTTTCAAAGCAGGAGCTCTATCTGTCGCGGTACTTCTCAATCACAAATTCCTCGAACCGCGCTACCAGTACAGCCGCGAATTAGACCCGATTGTTGGCGTATCATTTACTGGATTGTTCGATTTCTTCGTTCATGCTTTCGGCGTGGAGTGGCTGCGCTGGTGGGTAGAAGGCCGCCCGCAAACTCCCCAGGGAATTGCGTTTAAACAGCGGGAAGAAGAGTATTTGACTGGTTGGCGGGAGATTGTGAATGAGGTAGTATGGGATTATTGCGATCGCCATTCCTTAAAACGCCCCAATCGCTGCACAACCGTACAACCATCCGGTACCAAATCTCTGCTCACAGGCGCTTCTCCGGGCTGGCATCCGCCCAAAGCCCAGCGTTTTATTCGCCGAATCACTTTCCGCAAAAACGACCCCGTAGCCCTCGCCTGCATCGACTACGGATACAACGTGATTCCGTCCCAATCTGACAAAGATGAAAACGGCAATTTGCTCAACAATCCCTTCGATGAACGCTGCACGGAATGGCTGGTAGAAATACCCGTTGCTGTAAGTTGGGCTGACTTGCCCGGTGCTGATGAGATTGACATTAACAAGTTTTCAGCAGCCGCCCAAATGGACTTTTATATGCAAGTGCAAAAGTTCTATGTCAGACACAACACTTCAGCGACGATTGAATTGCGGGAAAATGAAGTTGAAAGTTTGGGTACTCGGATTTACGAAGCGATTCGCGATGACGAAGGCTATATTTCCGCAGCACTTTTAGCGCGGTTTGATGCTCTGGAAACTTTCCCACGTTTGCCATTTGAACCGATAAATAAAGAAACTTACACCAAGATGGTTGCAGAAGCTTTATCGCGTCGCGAAAGTGAAATTTTCCACGTAGCTTTGAGGCGTTATGACATGGGTGAAATGATGGATTCTGGGCCTGCTGGGTGTGATTCTGATAAGTGTTTGATGCCAGAAACTAAATAGATTTTGTCCTAACAAAAGTTGCAATAAAAACCCCAAGTCAAATAATTGGGGTTTTTATTGTACTATTTTGCTTCAAAGATACAGAGAATGTTATAACACCATACGCTTGGGTTAAGAAAGATCCCCCCTAGCCCCCCTTAAAAAGGGGGGGACAAGAAGCGCTCTTTCGTCCCCCTTTTTAAGGCAATACAGTTCATTTAAGACTGATCCCCCCTAACCCCCCTTAAAAAGGGGGAAGAATGCTCTTAAAGTCAACCCCTACTCCCCTTGGGAAGGGGGATGCGAGGGGGCTCTCCGGGGCATAAATAGTGTTAAGTGAACCGTATTGTGTTATAACAATTTAAAAAAGTAAGGATATGGCAATAGGAGTGTCAACTTAAGCATTTGACCCCAGATTTCCTGATAGTAATATCATGTCCGGTCGATTACCATAACAAAAACGGTTCGTAGTGCGTCCTGGTGTCCGCAGCATGAGAGCGGACTGTTCGGGGGCACGCGCGATCGAATCTGAGATGCAGAACCCTTGAATCAGTCCCCTTTCTTCGGTTTGATCGTTCGGACTTCAGTCCTCTAGGAAAAGTTTTCGCGATGAAGAAGGACTTGCATTCCGATGCTGCGAACGATGAAGAAGGACTAAAGTCCTTACTACGAACCCGTTTTATGATGGGTAATTGAATCTAAATAATATTCTGCCATATTTTGATAGTTTTGTCACTGCTACCGCTAGCAAGAAACTCTCCTTCCGGGCTAAAATTTACGGAATAAACCGAATTTGTATGCCCGGAAATATTACAAATTTCTCCACCGTCTTTAACTTGCCAAATTTTGATAGTTTGATTGCTGCTGCTGGCAATTATCTCGCCATCGGGACTAAACGCGATCGAATCAACATACCAAGAATGACCTGCAATTGTTAAAACTTCTTGCCAATCTTTTGCCCACCAAATTTTAATAGTATTGTCGTGACTGCCGCTAGCAAGAAACTCTCCATTTGGGCTGAAAGCTACACAGCGCACGCAGTCTGTATGACCTGTCAGCGTGCGAATTAGCTTACCATCTTTGACTCGCCAAATCTTGATCGTTCTATCCCAACTGCTGCTAGCCAAAGTTTCTCCGTTAGGACTGAATGCGACGAAGTAAACTAAGTTAATGTGACCTGAAAGCGTGCGAATTTCTTGCCCGTCTTTCACGCGCCAAAGTTTGATTGTTTTGTCCCAACTGCTGCTAGCAATAGTTTCGCCATCTGGACTGAAAGCTAAGCCATAAACTGAGTTGCTGTGACCTGAAAGCGTGCGGATTTCTTGCCCGTCTTTCATTCCCCAAAGTTTGATTGTTTTGTCGTGGCTGCTGCTGGCAAGTATCTTTCCGTCGGGGTTAAAAACTACTGTATGAACTGAGTTGGCGTGTCCTGCGAGAGTCACTATTTCTTGCCCGTCTTGTGCCTGCCAAAGCTTGATTGTTTTGTCATCGCTGCCGCTAGCTATAACTTCTCCGTTGGGGCTGAAAGCTACAGAGGAAATTAAGTTTTTGTGTCCGGTTAATGTGTGAATACATTGCCAGTTATGAGTTTGCTGTGGGGGCGGATTGGGATTGGCGGCGGGTTTGACTGGTTTGGTAATTGTTTGGGGAATGGTGAGGGTGATTGCTGCTTGGGGATTCAGTTGTGTTAATACTTCAACAGCCGTTTGATAGCGGCGGTTAGTAGCATTTTCAATCATTTTGTCTAAGATTTTCCCCAGTTCTTCACTCACCGGGTTGTTCGCTAAATACTGCCGCCAAATCCAGGCATCCTCACCCGGATCGAAGAGATCAAAAGGGGAAACTTGAGTTAGCAAATACAGGCAGGTTACGCCTAAACTGTACAAATCGCTGGTGAAAAATGCTTTGCCTCGGGCTTGTTCGGGGGCGATGTATTCGGGGCTGCCGATGCTGGTTCCTGTTTTGAGTAAGGCTGTACCTGTGGCAATTTTGGCGGCGCCAAAGTCTACTATAACTAATTGTTTGTCGGCGCGGCGGATGATGTTTCCAGGCTTGATGTCTCGGTGAATAACGTTGTGGGAATGGATGAAGTGCAGGACGGGTAGTAAGCTATTGAGTAAGTCTTGAATTTGAGTTTCTGTAAATGTGCCTTCTGTTTCTACAATTTGTGCTAAATTTTGTCCGTCGATAAATTCTTGGACTACATATTGTCGGTTGTCTTGGATGGAATAGGCTAATA
Source organism: Microcoleus sp. Aus8_D2 (assembly GCF_036702665.1). Taxonomy (NCBI): domain Bacteria; kingdom Bacillati; phylum Cyanobacteriota; class Cyanophyceae; order Oscillatoriales; family Microcoleaceae; genus Microcoleus; species Microcoleus sp. Aus8_D2. The sequence goes on along the minus strand of NZ_JAUBUN010000055.1, from coordinate 22,056 downwards.
GTTCGGGAATTTGAGGATGTTTTCCCAATTCGTCTAATCGCATTGCTTCTTGTTCAAAAAGTTCGACGGCTTTTTTGCTGTTGCGATTGCTGGCTGATGGGATGAGTTGGGTTTCTGCGGGTAAAAATTGTTTGATGACGCAGCGGGGTTTGGAGGGTTTGTCTTCGTCAACGGCGAGGAGTGTTCTGCCAAAACCGCCTTGTCCGATCGCCTTTATGGCCCGGTAGCGATCGCGCAACAGCAGTTTTGACCGGCAATTTCGGCAAATTTTGGCTGTGGGGGGGTTTTGCGGGTTAGAACAGTTGGGGTTGAGGCAGTAACTCATTCGATTTTAGATTGGGGATTTCGGATTTGAGATTTTATTTTTTTGAATATTTGCACTACGCAGTAAATATTATACCTCAAGGTAAAAGCGGTGCCGATCGCCGAAGAGGGATAGCTGCGCTTGACGCCCTTTTCTCAATTCACCAAAATGGCGGGAAGGGCGATCGCCATATCTGCTATATTTTAGGTGTACCAATTGCCCAGTCTTTCATCCAGGTTAATTAGTATGGATCTCACTGTCACATTAAATCAAATTACATCTCTCAGTGTTGAAGACCGAATTAGGCTTGTACAAGCAATTTGGGATAGCATCGCAGCAGAGCAAGCTTACCCCAATCTTACAGAAGTACAAAAACAGGAACTCGATCGTCGGATTAGTGATAGCGAAGCTAATCCAGATGATGTAATGACCAGGGAAGAAATTAAAGCTTCGGTAAAAAGACGCTCATGAATTATGTGCTAGTGTTTCGGCCATAAGTTCGTGAAGAACTCGATGAGGCCTACAGTTGGTACGAAAGTCAGCAGGTAGAACTTGGCGACGATTTTTTGGACTGTGTAGACGAGATGTTAAATCGAGTTTGCAAGATGCCAGAATCATATCCAGTTGTCTATCGTGATGTTAGACGGTGTGTAGTGCGACGCTTTCCCTATGCTGTTTACTATCGGATTGTGTCGAGTCGGGTGATTCAGCTATTGCCAGTTATGGACTATTTTTTAGTTTCCCATAAAGTTATGGCAACTTAAACGAAAATGACAAACTAATCAATGAATCAAGCCGTAGAAGTACGATCGCCCTTGGGCAAAGATCAAAAAAGAGCGATCGAAATACGATATTAGAGCGCAACAGCGATTAACTATTGGTTCAGCAAAAAAAAGAGGCGAAGTCATATTAATGACCTCCGCCCCTATTCCTGTTGCGAGCGAGCTATCTTTCTGCTAGCTCTCTTCGGTTATGGAAACACGATCAGATTAGAGTGATGAAAATCTGACGCAAGACTTTAATAGAGTCGTCCAAGGTAAGCTGAGTGAATCCACCGTTACTTGTATCATCCTTACCATCTTTACCCCAAGGATTGTGAACTGATAATGTTGGAGTAGTCCCATTTAGATAAGCAGCATGAATGGAGTAAGCATGACCTCCAACCATAACTCCAGTTCCCTGGCCGTTAATGTTAAAAGTTTCGGCGTCTTTATTGGTTCCTGCTGCTACAAACTCACCTTTATTCAGAGCTGATTGGATGGTATTGAATAAGTCAGGTGTAGTTAGAGCGTAACCCTCACTCCTCCGTCCCGTAACCTGAGTGAGTGCTTCTGCTGTATAGCCTCCATTCCCGATCGCATTGTAACCGTTACCTTTTTTGAGAACTTCTTGATTCCACTGTGCGTAAGCTCGCTCCAGCAAAGGCATCCAGAGTGGCCCACCCTTACTGTTTTTAGGGGAGGTTTCCCCGATTGCTGGGAGAGCACCAAATAGCAGTGGAGTGTTTGCATCGGTTTTGGTTACAACCTCTTTATTAACAGTGACATAACTGGGACTGGTGTCCAGTGCCTGAAATCCGTACTTCGATGTGATCTGATTTTCCGTGTATGTGGTGTTATAGAAACGCACGGTGTATGAAGAGTCACCGTTGTCAATAATCATATTATTGACGAGCGCGCTAGTTTGCAGGCTGGGACTTGTTTGGATGCCAAAGGTTGCACCCACAGCAGTTAAGAAGAAACAGTCACCAAACTGGTACTGAAGGATATTTGCAAGAGAAGGGCTATTGTTGTACAAGCTTCCGGGTAGTGACCCGTATGTCAAACTTGTGACCACGTTTTGACTCTTGTTCTGGGTACTCTGGCCTTTTTGGGTATAATCGAGTGTCGGTGAAGTAGCTTTTCCCAGGAACCATTCATCAACTCCCTTACTCAAGGTAGTGCTGGGTGTTGTGCCTGATGATGGCAAATCTTTAATGACTTGCTCTGAGAGAAACCAAACAGGGTCCGGTATCGAATAAGGTTGACCCTGATAAACCACTGTTGTCCTGTCACCAATAATCTTTTTGAGATCGCTGACTTCCTTGGTATCAACAACACCGTCGTCTTCAGCTTTTTTGAAGATTTGCAACATATCGCTGCGGTTCAACTGTCCATCAGCAGCTAAACTGCTAGCGATTGTTCCCAAATCCTGTAAATTCGGAAGGGGATTGGCGGTTGGTGTTGGTGCTGGCGTTGGTGCTGGTGTTGGTGCAGGTGCTGGTGTTGGTGTTGGTGGCGGTGCTGGTGTTGGTGTTGGTGGCGGTGCTGGTGTTGGTGTTGGTGCAGGTGCTGGTGTTGGTGTTGGTGCAGGTGCTGGTGTTGGTGTTGGTGCCGGTGTTGGTGTTGGTGCTGGTGCTGGTGTTGGTGCTGGTGCTGGTGCTGGTGTTGGTGTTGGTGCTGGTGCTGGTGTTGGTGTTGGTGCTGGTGCTGGTGTTGGTGTTGGTGTTGGTGCCGGTGCTGGTGTTGGTGTTGGTGCCGGTGCCAAAACTGCCGATGCTGCGACCGTGTAAGTTCCTATGGCATCCTCATTAAAACTGGTGACGCGCGCCACGTACTGAATGCCACTTTGTACCGTAAAGTTAAGCCCAGATGCAGATGTCTCAGAAGAACTATTCGAGGTGTCGTTGTTTTCAGCGATCGCCTGTCCCGTCGCAGCATCAATCAGTTGTATTTGAGTATCAAACTGACTCGAACTCAAGACGATTTGCACCTGTTGACCGGGAGTAAGCCCAGTCAAATTATAGTTGTCCATAAAGCTACCGGGAAGCAGCGGGTTATCCAGGTCAGTGGTAGCCGACAAATCACCATTGATTGTTTGTCCCAGAGGCAAGGTACCGTTAGCTGGAGATCTGGTAGATGTGGTTACGGTATAGTCACCAACTTGCCCGTTTTCACTCAGAATTACAATGTCGTAATCACTGTCTGGTGCTACTTTAAATGTCAGTTGTGAGGTCGTAGTGCTGTTGTTGAAATTGTTATTTTCAGCAATAATTTGACCAGTAATTACATCCACAACTTGTAACTTTGGATCGAACTGAGTGGAGGTGAGCTTGACAGTAACTTGTTGATTTGTCAGTACGTCTGACAAGCTCAATTCTTCTTCTAAGTAGTCACCTAACAAGCTTCCCTGAACAGTGTCATTTCCTCCGATTCCTTGTTGGAAACCCGTAGCTGGACTTGGCGTGGGTGCTGGAGTCGGCACCGATGTTGGTGTTGGACTTGGCGTGGGTGCTGGAGTCGGCACCGATGTTGGTGTTGGAGTTGGTGTCGGTGCTGGAGTCGGAACCGATGTTGGTGTTGGACTTGGGGTCGGTGCTGGAGTCGGAACCGATGTTGGTGTTGGACTTGGGGTCGGTGCTGGAGTCGGAACCGATGTCGGTGTTGGACTTGGTGTCGGTGCTGGAGTCGGAACCGATGTTGGTGTTGGACTTGGTGTCGGTGCTGGAGTCGGAACCGATGTTGGTGTTGGACTTGGTGTCGGTGTTAATGCTACAGATACAAAGCGATCGCTCAATTCTGAAGCTGATACACCAGCCACCAATCCCAAAATCCCCCCAGTTTCCTTCACCTCAATTAAAATTCCCCTGTTTGTAGGTGTTAGGAGCAGATTAGCTTCGGTAAGTCCGTTCGGCAAACCAATGCGATCGGAATTGCTATTGAAGTCTTCAATTACATCCGCAGTAGTGGCTGTTACTCCCGATATCTGGGTCAGGACAAACAGATCGGAGCCAATACCGCCGTTTAAGGTATCCTGACCAGCTCCTCCAATCAAGGTATCGTCTCCAACACCGCCAATCAAGCAGTCATTTCCGACTCCTCCAATCAGCGAATCATTACCGAAATCGCCAAAGGCTGTATCGTTGCCATTATTACCAATAATAATGTCATCTTCTCGACCGCCATAAAGCAGGTCATTTCCGAATCCACCATCGATCGAGTCTTTTCCTCTGTTTCCTAGAATCAGATCGTCACCTAAGCCACCGTCAAGACAATCTTGACCTTTACCCCCGTAAATGGTATCTGAACCTCCTTCACCGAATAGTCGATCGTCCCCTTGATTACCGTTGATGAATTCTGGAGAATCAGAACCTGTTACTGTGTCGTTTCCACCCAGTGCTTGTAAACCTCTTGGATAAGGCACCAGTAGGTTGGGAGCGATCGCAAAATTGTTAGCTTGCTCGTCTAAAAGATAGGAAAATCCATCTGAACTAGGACCAATCATTTATATTTCCTGCTGTGTAATGTTGGGTTTATTAGAGATAGTACAAACAGATTTACTCCCATCACCTTCAGAGTTTTGGGACTTTAACCAACCGTTTGTGCCTGTGCTAGATGCCAAATTTTTCAGACTACGAATGCAGCACCTTTGAGATATCTCTTTAGATAGATAGATTTATAGAAACTATAGATTAGCTGGAGTAAGTTTTAATCGCGTCGATATAAAACTTTACACAACATATTTCCGATAATAAATTATAATTATTATTATTATTTTTGATTTAAAAAACTAATATTCCATACTTTTTTTTCAACAAAGATAAGAAAATAAAAGAATTGAAAAAAAATGAGAGAAGTGCGATCGCCCTTGTTACGCTATTTGCAACTGGACGTTCTGCAACTTGCAAATAGCTTTCAACACTTGCGCCAATTCTAGCGATCGCCCTTTGTCAATCAAATTCAATTCCGGTAAAATCTGATAAGTGCAAGGATTCCCCCGCGTCAGCCGCACAAACCGATAACTTTCGCCATTCGTCGTCAATCCCCAAACAGACGATCGCACCTGCAAACTCTTAAACGCATACGTCAGCAATTGCGGTAAACCAGTCAAAGGGGCGATCGCACTATTTTTCGCCTCGACTACCAAAATCCAAAACTGTGTTGTCGCTATCTCTGCATCCGGCCCATTCAGTGCTAGAATATCCAACCGTCCTTTAATTAAAGTATCTTTATCTTCAACCTCAATGGGTATGCTATCCTCCATTGTCAGCACTACGGGAAACTTAAAAAATCCTGTTAATCTCATCAATGGCGAAAGCGATAAAAACTTAACCAACTCTTCAGAAACTTTTCCCACTTCTAGATAGCGGCAAAAGTCGTTGCTGATTTCTAACAGTTGCTGCTGTTCAAAGTCTGTGAGAGGTTCCACAGACAAAAATTCATCAAAAGAGCCTCCTGTTTGTCTTTCCAGTTTGAGAAGGCGGCGAACGTCGTTTAGTGAAAGTTGGCTGGCTTCTAAATTTTGGGTCATAGCTTTTGTGCGATCGACTGTTTCGATAACTTATATTATAAAGCATTGCAAGCAGATTTGCTGTGATACAATCATCCCAGATATATCCTGTAAATCAGTTATGTTTTATGAGAGCAATTAAATTGATGGCAACGATCGACGAGCGAGGACACTTGTGCATTGATGAACCGCTAAAGTTAAAGCGCAATTGCCAAGTAGAAGTAATTGTGCTGATTGCCGAAGTAACAGAAATCAATGAAGATGAGCAATCGAACCAAGCAATCTTAGCAGATTTTCGTCAAGCTTGGCATGAAGCAATGACAGGCAAAACGATTCCTGTTTCGCAAATCTGGGAGGGAATTGAGGATGGGCGATCGACTAGAGAGGCATTACCAGCAGATTTTATCTGATATAATATTAGCATCTCTCACGCGAATCACCTATGCAACTAGAAGACTACTTCAACTTCCTGAGACATGACGATATTCGGCTCAAAGGTTCCCGCATTGGCATCGAAACCATCCTTTATGAATACCTGTTTCGCGCTCGAACTCCCGAAGAAATCGCCAACATTTATACATCGCTCACCCTCGAACAAGTTTATGCAACCATTTTGTACTACCTGCACAACAAAGAAGCAGTCGGTCAGTACATAACTGAATGGGTGGAGTGGGGAGAAAAAATGCGAGAAGAACAACGGCGCAATCCTCCACCAGTTACTGAAAAACTCCGCCAACTGAGAGCAGCAAGAGATGCAATGAGAAAAGCTGATGGCAATCCAGTATCTATTTGATGAAAATGTCTATCCTGCCTATGCTAACCAAATTCGCAGGCGCAATCCCGATTTATTTGTTCTAGCAGTGGGAGAACTAACAGCACCTTCCCCAAAAACTCTCGATCCAGAAATTATTATTTGGTGCGAAACTCACAACTTTATTCTTGTCGCCAACTACCGCCGCTATCTGCCAATTTGCGTGACAAATCACATAGAGCAAAATCGCCACATTCCAGGAATATTTATCCTGAACCATAAGATGACTGTAGGTCAAAATATTGACGAGCTGGTTTTGATTTATCAAGGATCGTTTGATGATGAGTACCAAGATAAAATTCAGCATTTACCACTGTAATAATTTCTAACACATCCCCAATACTTACAAAATCTTCCAAAGTCTTAAGGAAAATAAACATACTTTTTCCCCAATTTATGCACACAATAGCTAAAAAGAGTAACTGAACTAAAAACTAACAGCAATGTCACAAGATACCATCGAATCAATTCTGCAAGAAAAACGCCTATTCCCGCCTGCGGCAGAATTCTCCGAAAAAGCTCACGTCAAAAGCTTGGAAGAATACCGCGCCCTCTACGAGAAAGCGAAAGCAGACCCCCAAGCTTTCTGGGGCGAACTCGCTACCCAAGAATTAGACTGGTTTCAAAACTGGGATACCGTGCTCGACTGGCAGCCGCCCTTTGCTAAATGGTTTGTGAATGGCAAAATTAACATTTCTTACAATTGTCTCGATCGCCATTTAACCACCTGGCGCAAAAACAAAGCCGCCCTGATCTGGGAAGGCGAACCCGGAGACTCCCGCACCCTGACTTACGCCCAACTCCACCGCGAAGTCTGTCAAATGGCGAATGTCATCAAAGAATTGGGAGTCCAAAAGGGCGATCGCGTCGGCATTTATATGCCCATGATTCCCGAAGCTGCGATCGCCATGTTAGCCTGTGCCAGAATCGGTGCAGTCCACAGCGTGGTTTTTGGCGGATTTAGCGCCGAAGCTTTGCGCGATCGCCTCAACGACGGCCAAGCAAAACTCGTCATCACCGCAGACGGCGGCTTCCGCAAAGACGCAGCAGTTGGCCTGAAAGTACAAGTAGACAAAGCCCTCGCCAACAACGCCGCACCTAGCGTTACCAACGTTCTCGTCGTCCAGCGTACCAAGCAAGAAGTGCAAATGGAACCGGGGCGCGATCGCTGGTGGCACGAATTGCAAAAAAACGCCTCCGCCGACTGTCCCCCCGAACCGATGGACAGCGAAGATATGCTATTCATTCTGTACACTTCTGGAAGTACCGGCAAACCCAAAGGAGTCGTCCACACCACCGGCGGCTACAACCTTTACACCCACATGACAACCAAGTGGATCTTCGACCTCCAAGACACCGATGTCTACTGGTGCACCGCCGACGTAGGCTGGATTACAGGCCACAGTTACATCGTCTACGGCCCCCTTTCCAACGGCGCGACTACCGTCATGTACGAAGGTGCGCCCCGTCCCTCCAACCCCGGCTGTTTTTGGGATGTCATCGAAAAATACGGTGTCACCGTTTTCTACACCGCACCCACTGCGATCAGAACATTCATGAAAATGGGCGAAGAATTGCCCAACGCGCGGAATTTGTCATCTTTACGATTGTTAGGAACCGTCGGCGAACCGATCAATCCCGAAGCTTGGATGTGGTATCAGCGGGTAATTGGTAACTCGAATTGTCCCATAGTTGATACTTGGTGGCAAACAGAAACAGGCGGAATTATGATTACCGCTTTGCCCGGTGCAATCCCTACAAAACCCGGTTCGGCAACTCTTCCTTTCCCCGGAATTGTAGCAGATATCGTTGACCAAGATGGCGAACCGGTCACTAATGAAAGTGGCGGTTATTTAGTAGTCAAACATCCTTGGCCGGGAATGATGCGTACACTTTACAACGATCCAGACCGTTTCCGCCGCACTTATTGGGAATATTTGCACCCGAAAGATGGCAATTCTGTCTACTTTGCAGGAGACGGCGCGCACAAGGATACAGACGGTTATTTCTGGGTAATGGGCCGCGTTGATGATGTAATTAATGTCGCCGGACACCGACTCGGTACGATGGAAGTTGAATCGGCTTTGGTATCGCATCCAGCGGTGGCGGAAGCTGCGGTTGTTGGTAAACCAGACGAGATTAAAGGTGAGGAAATTGTCGCTTTTGTGACGCTGGATAACTCGCAGCAGCCGAGTCCAGAATTGGAGAAGGAGTTGAAGCAGCACGTTGTGAAGGAGATTGGGGCGATCGCCCGTCCCGGCGAAATTCGATTTACCGATGCTTTGCCGAAAACGCGCAGCGGTAAAATCATGCGCCGTTTGCTGCGTTCTTTAGCCGCCGGAGAAGAGGTTTCTGGGGATACTTCAACCTTGGAAGATCGGACTGTTTTGGATAAGTTGCGCGGCGGTTCGTAGGGCTATTTTTGCAACCGCAGATGTAGGCAGATGAACACGGATGAACGCGGATAAAATTACATCTGCGTTCGTCTGGTTTAATTGTTCGGTATCATGGAAGTGGCAAAATTACATATCGCATACTCTTCACTATTGTTGACTATCGACCCACACCGAGTGTGAGGATTATTCACATTCACAAAGCAGTAAGCGCAACCGATTGGCGAACCTTAAGATGAGGCATAATCTCATTTTGGCAATCCTGGCGAGCGATCGCTCGCTTTGAACGTGGCTTGCTACAAGAGATGATTTTATTTGAGCGATTGCGCTGTGAGAAGCCATCCTGTAGGATTATTGGGCAACAGCTACGGCAATGTAGAGTTTAGGAATGTTAAACGATCCTGAAAATAAAGTTTGGCTTGATGCAGACACAATCGTTGCCACTAGCGATCGGCAAGCTGCTATTCGTCGCTGCCGTGAGTTGGCAGAGTATAATGAATTAAGAGGCGAGGGGCGCTGCACTTTCTGCGGTGTCATTCTCAATAATAGTGGTAAGTCATACCGCTGTATTTTTGAACGGGAGATAGAGGAATGAGTCAAATATGGACTGAAGAGCAAATCAGACAAATAATCCCCGATATTGATTCACAGTTAGACGACAGTGATATCCCAACGTTGGTTATTAAGGGTGAAGGCAGCAGCATTTTTCTCCAGTTTGAGAACCGTCGTGAGATCGAATTCTTGATTGCCCAATTATCTAACCTACTTATTCATCACAAGGAATTAGATCTGGGAGTTACTGTTAAGGGGTATGTGACAACATTTGGCGAGTATAGTTCTCAATAGGTTGCAACACTACTTCTGAAAGAAAACGGCAAGAATTATTCGATGCGTTGCCGAAAACTCGTAGCGGTAAAATTATGCCGTTTGCTGCGTTCTTTAGCCGCCGGAGAAGAGGTTTCTGGGGATACTTCAACTTTGGAAGATCGGACGGTTTTGGATAAGTTGCGCGGCGGTTCGTAGGGCTATTTTTGCAACCGCAGATGTAGGCAGATGAACACGGATGAACGCGGATAAAATTACATCTGCGTTCATCTGTGTTCATCTGCGGTTAATAGCTAAATTCGCTTATTTGCCGCGCCAAAGATGAACCGCATCAGGGTTAATTTCCGACCTTACTTGCAGCCAATCTTCCAGTAAGTAGTCATCACCGACTGCTTCAGAATGCTGTTCGTCTTTGAGAATTGCCAAGACGTGAACTCCAGATGGATAGTTGAGATGACGAATTTCTGGGTTATATCCCAAGTCCAGAATTTTTGCTAAAATGCGATCGACTGCACCGGCAACAGTCTGATCGACTGCCAGAATAATTTGACCTAGTTTAGCACCTGGTTTTACACATTCGAGAACAGCCATTACTCTTTCTCCTTGTAGTTGCAACGGTACATTTGCGGCGTTGATTTCTGACCTGATAATATAATTACTATATAATTTGGTATTATATAACAATAATACAGGACTTGAAAGAGATGAAACGCTGCATTTTGATGGCCCAAACCGATGCCGGGGAAGCTATTAGAGCGTTCCGCCGAGAAATTTAGGCGATACTGTAGCCATGAATTATTTAGCTCATCTATTCTTATCAGACGGTACCCCAGCATCCCTGATTGGCAACCTCTTAGGCGATTTTGTCAAGGGTTCGGCAGTAAATCTTTACCCCGATGAAATTAGAAACGGCATCGATTTGCACCGAAAAGTCGATCGCTACACCGACTCTCATCCCATAGTGCGATCGAGTACCAGCCTGGTTTGCGCCGATAGACGCAGGTTTGCCGGAGTTTTGGTAGACGTGTTTTACGATCACTTCTTAGCTAAAAATTGGCTGGAATATTCAGAAATTCCCCTCAGGGATTTTTCTCGCGGCGTCTATAAAATCCTGCAAGACAACCGAGATATATTGCCGGAATCGCTCAAGCGGGTGATGCCGCAAATAATTGGTCGCGATTTGCTCGGCTCGTATCAGGAAATTGGCGGAATAGAAAGTGCTCTAAATCGAATGTCAGCCCGAATCAGGCGCACAAATAATTTAGCAAGCGGAGTGGAAGATTTGACAGCTAATTATCAGCAGCTTGAATCAGATTTTAGGGCTTTTTTTCCTGACTTGATAAATTATGCAAAAAAATTCAAGCATTAATATCATATTGAATAAAAATACAGATGCTTGGGGTGGCGCGATCGCCGGAGAGGGATATCAAATAACCGACCAACTTTACACTGCTTCTAGAACGTTAGTTGATCGCTCAATTCGAGAGACATACCATAACCATCGGCGAACTGAATAGCAGATTTTCCTTCGGCGGCGAGGTAGTTGTTAATGCCCAAAGATATTTTGATCGGGCGATCGCAGACAATTGCAATGCCTTCAAAAGCGAAAATCCAGCCACATTCCTGAATTAATGATAGAATAACTTGCCATTTGGTGCGATCGTACAAATTCAAAACCTCAACACAATAATCAATTGCTCCCGACCATAATTCTACTTTTCCACTTATATAATTACCTGCACAATTTAGTGGATTTAGATATAAATTTTTTCGATATTTTTGCAAATAAAATTTTAGTTCATCGTCAGGTATCATTCTGAGCTTATTCGTCATGTTTAATCTATATATAACTTGTATTGTTGATAAAAGTTCATAGTGCCATCGCATTAATGACCAGATATCCCTATAATTCTCTCTGTTTAATCTGTCCATTTCTCCCCGGACTCTAAACATTGCTTGGAAGTAGGGATCGAAGTATATATTTGTCAATGCTTGTAAGCCCTCGCCTAGCTGAATGGATAATTGAATTTCGATAATTCGCGACAAAGCAGCAAAAGGACTATTACAAAAAATAATTATAGGTTTTTTTCTACCCACCGTGGCGTAAGCAAGTTGGATAGCTTCTGTAGCTTTCTGATAGTTAATAGCTTTTGTAGAAAGAATGATGCGTTCCCACTTTTCCATATAAACTGGAATGAGAGCTTTTTGTTCTGGAGCTAGTTCCGCAATTAGGTCATTCATAAAAGAAATGATAATTTAGTTAATTTTTGAATAAATTTATTATAACTCAAATAAGAGTTGTATGACCCTACGACCGTATAGTTTTTGAACTAAAAAGATTTGAGTGACGTGTTTTACGATCGATCGTGCAACTCTTTGCAAAAATTATTAATATAAAAATACAGCTCGCAGTGTCAACGGGCAGCAAACTCATGTATAATTCTACCACTATGTATAAAATCTCAAGTCTAACAGGGTGCGAAATATGGCAACCAGAATTCCGAACCTGCCAATAACTCAAGTAGTTGATGGCGATACTGTCAAAGTTGCTCTCAACGGCAAAACCGAGTCTCTGCGGCTGATTTGCGTCGATACAGAAGAAAGTTACTCCAGCACTTCAAAACCTGTAACTGCGGCGGGGAAAGCAGCTTCGGAAATGGCTAAACAATATTTCGCGACAGCAGACGGCGGACTAGCTAAAGTTGACGTTGAGTTTGATACAGACGATCCGGTTGAAGTAGCTGTAGAAAAACATCGTGACAACTACGGACGCCTCCTTTGTTACGTACATAAAGATGGAGAAAATTACAATCTAAAACTGATTCAAGAAGGTTGGAGTCCTTATTTTATGAAATACGGGCGTTCCCGATTGTATCACCGACAAATGACTGAGGCAGAATCGGCGGCAAAAGCTTACAATCTGATGATTTGGAATCCGATTACCAACGCTAAAATTCCCTGTCGAAACTATGCTAATTTGCTGCCTTGGTGGTCGATGCGCGGCTCGATTGTTGAAGATTTTCGCTTGTCGGAAGCAACCACCGGAGCGCTGTCTGTGAGATTGCACTACCCGAAAATTTTAGCAGCTTCGGAGAATGCTAAATCTATTACTATTTTCTGCGATTTGCAGGCTGGGATTAATAAATGGATCGGCAGCAATGCTCTGATTTATGCTGGTTCAGTTTATCATAAATTAGATTTGTGGATACCGGATGCTGAAAGTGATGCAATGGCTCCTTTGAAGCGGTTGATCGAAAAACGTTATGCCGGCCAAGGACGCGGTTACGTGTATATCAGTGGCCTGGTTGAACAGTACAAAAGCAAGCCTCAAATAGTTTTGAAGAATCTCAAACAGTTTTCTGACTTTCCCCCATAAAAGTGAATTAAAAATCAATTTAATTAAGCAAATAGAGCGATTCTCAAAAAGCATCGCCCTCTCTGGGGTCATGATATTCTTTTTTGCGGAGAGTCGCATACCTATTGTCGCATTGAAGGAGTATCAAAAAATCGACATCCTAAGGGGTTGCTGCGTACAGCTCGATTTTCGGGAGCCGCCGCCGTCGCAGTAGGTTTAGCGGGTGCATTAGTCTCTGAAACCACAAAAGATTTAGAAGTGTTAAGAGCTTTTGGGCGATCGCCAGCAGAGGAGTTAGCACCCTTTTGCGACTCGGTAGTGATTATATTGTTCTCTCCCGTTACATTTGTATTTGATTCAACAGCCGTTTGTGCTTGACAAGGACAGGCTGTCAGAGCCGAAATTGCTGCCAAGCCCAGAGCGAAAAAATAGCCGGTTGATTTAATCATGTTTTGCTAAACCCTAACTTCAGGAACTCTCGAAGATATGTTAATATACTAATTTAATATAAAAATGATTCCCAGAGTGTTTTTACGGATATTTGTTGAGCAGTAACTCCGTAGTTTTATCTAGATAAGAAAGATGCAATCAGGACATTATACCCCGGAATGTAAAATTTTAGTAAAGATGATGGGTTTGTATTTAAAAAAAAGGTTAAGATATCTCCCTCGGGGTTTTAATCCGGGTCAGAAAGCGCAAACAGGTTGAGATTGAAAACTTGCATTTGTTGCAATAGTCCGGGAATTCGGCCGGAGTTGAAACCCCAGCCTTAAGGCTGAAGTTCTGGCGCGATCGGATTTATAAGTAATATGAATTTTGGTAAAATAACCCTGATAAGTCAATACGCTTGGGCTCAGACAGTCCGGTCGGCAAAACCCTATGAAAAACAGATATAGCCTTTCGAGCTCTCATATGAGGTACTTGACGGGCTATGGGCTATGGGCTATGGGCATAGGGCATAGGGCATAGGGCATAGGGCATAGGGCATAGGCCAAACCGGCCAAACCGGGCATAGGCCAAACCGGGCATAGGGCTATGGGCTATCCTCACCACGCTTGAGAACCGCTATACGCTCGATTGCTTTCATGTATAGATCGCGAAAGCTAACGCACTTCGCGAGCAATGACAAAAAGATCGTTAAGAATCGCGTATTGTATTAGAAAGCGGTGAAAAAAACGATCGCACTTCCGGCGGCCAAGGCAATGATACTCTGTCTGGTAACGCTGGTAACGATTCGATGTCTGGTGGCGAAGGAGACGATCTGCTCAGCGGCGGTGACGATAATGATACCCTTGATGGCGGTGTTGGCAATGATACCTTGCTGGGCCCAGAAGGCCGGGATATTTTGGTTGGAGGTGAGGGTAGCGATCGCTTTATTTTAGCCCCCAATCAAGGATCGGATATCATTATTGATTTCCCAAAGGGTCAAGACTTATTTGTGTTGGATGGTGGTATCACTTTCAAGCAATTGACAATTGTACCCGAGGGCGCTTACACGGTGATTAAGTTTGGGAAACAGGAACTAGGACTGATTCTTGGCGTGAATGCGAGTGTGCTTTCTAGCAGCGATTTCACGACTGCGATTTAATGCCAAATTGGTTTGAGTGAGTTAAAAGGGGCGATCGAAGTGCGATCGCTCTTTTTTTCTCCTGTATTTTGATGGATTGAGAAAATGGCGATCGCCCTTTCAAGCATTCGGATCGATTCCCAATTCCCTAAGTTGAGCTGCTAGTGCTTGGCTGCGCTGGCGTTCGGATTCCAATTGGGCGATCGCACTTTCAGCCCTTTGCCTTTCTTGTTGGGCCCTTTGTCGTTCCAATTCCGATTGTTCCGAACTCCAAAGCAGCAAATTTCCCGCTGCATCCCACCACCGCAACCAGTGCATAGTTGCACCCAATCGCGTTCCGTACCAAATGCCCAAAAACAAATTAATGTAAGGTATCCAGTAACGTCCCTCTGCTGTCGGTGACTGCAAAACATATTGATTTTCTTGCAGACAGCGCACTTCCAAATCTGGTTCGTAAGGGTCAAAAATAACCTAGGTAGGAATCTGCAAAATTTGCTCGTAGCAATACAGTTTTCCGTAAGGATATTTGGCGCGAACTGAATATTCCCCAGCGTCGGTTTCTGAGAGAAATTCCATCGCTATCGCAACTCGATCGCCCTCCAAACACGGCGTGTAACTGCGGCGAATCACTCCTGCGGCTAGGGGCAGTGTTCGCGGCACGTACATCCAGTCTGGCGCTTTCACCACCGTCTTTTGATTGACGGTAGTAGCGATCGCAAAATTCGACGCAATTAACATTTCCGGTTGAATGCGATCGTTGCTACCGAGAGCATCCGTCAGTGCGGCCGCCAGCGGTGGCTGTTGAATATTTGACCCGGGATCGTCTGGTAAGATAAAATCTTCTGGCAGTTTTTCCCAGGTAACAACTGGTTCTTGTTTTGTGGGATTAATTTGGAGAACCATAGATTAGTTCCTAGCTGTTGCGATGGCTCTATTTTATCATAATTTTCGGGAATTAATACTTGCTAAATCAGGACTTAGGCACTCCGCCAAAGAAACCGGGTTTTTTAGCTAATCTCCGGGCTACAGCGAAGTATTTGCCTAAACAACCCGGTTTCTCACCATTGCGACCTATTTAATTTCGCAGCTATTAAGTATCAAGATTTGTTAAAAAATACAATCATCTACTGACAGAGCGCCAACATTTATCTAAAATTAAAAACAGTTTAACCCTAAAACAGAAGGTAAGAAAATGTCTGAACTTAGACAAAATCTAATTACCAGAGATTGGGTAATCATCGCCACCGAACGAGCGAAAAGACCGGATCAATTCGCCAATAAGAAAAAGTTGATGGTAGCAGTGCCGCCACACCGTGCTGATTGCCCGTTTTGTGTGGGAAATGAGGAGGATGGAACTTTAGAAACTTTCCGTTTGAGCGACGATCGCACGGGATGGAAAGTCAGGGCGATTGGTAACAAATATCCGGCCCTCTCCCCGACAGCAGAACGAATGAGGATATCATCGGGAATTCACCGCATGATGTCGGGAATCGGCTTTCACGAAGTAATTGTCGAACACCCGCGACACGATTTGACGACAGCTTTGTTGACCGTTGAAGAAGTAACTGATATACTTTTAGTATACCGCAAACGTTATTTAGCAATTACAAAATATCCCCACGTTGAAACCATTGTTATCTTCAAGAATCACGGGGAAAGTGCCGGAACTTCTCTCGAACACCCTCACTCGCAGATAGCAGCGACACCCGTTGTACCTAGCCAATTTCGCAGCCGCATCGATGAAGCTGTGAGATATTTTGATGACACGGGAGAATGTCTGTTTTGCCGGACTTTGGAAGATGAGTTGGCTTCGGGTGAAAGAGTGATTTTTGAGAGTGAATATTTTGTGGCTTTTATTCCTTATGCTGCACTTTCACCGTTTCATATCTGGATTTTTCCGCGCCGACATTCGTCTTCGTTTGATAATATTACTGATGCGGAAATTACGGCTCTTGCTGATACTTTGAAAACTGTACTCGCTAAGCTTTATTACGGATTGAACGATCCAGATTACAATTATAGTATTCGATCGGTCCCGACAGCGGAACAGGCGACCAAATACTTTCACTGGTATATCGCAATTATTCCCCGAGTGACGAAGCAGGCTGGGTTTGAGTTGGGTAGCGGGATGTTTATCAATACTGCTTTACCGGAGGAAAGTGCGGAGTTTTTGCGATCGATCGCAATTCCTAGCGATCGTAATTTTCGGTCAACTTAAAGTATAATAAGTTACAATACCTTAAGGGATGTCCGAGAGAAAGACAGGAGACGATTTGACGATTTTTAATCATCGGTTGAAATATACAATTTAAATGCGCAACAGCTTAATTTACTATGAAAGTAATGAACGTATAGCGGTTCGATCGCGTGGTGAGGTATGCCCACGGAGGCCTATACGGAGACCTATACCCACGGAGCCCAGTCGTACCTCATATGGGAGCTCGAAAGGCTATACTAATACTGATGGATGTTACCAAACTCACAATAAATTTTCGAGATACTGCCAGCAGTCATCGCTAAAATGAGATCTCAACATATCTCTAATTTTAGCATCGAGCGACAATCTCGCCTCGTCAGAGTCGTCACTGTCCCCGATTTCACAACTGTCATCAGATAAATGTTCTTGGAGGTGGGCGATAGTATCGGCGAAATTAGCCAGAAAATAATGTTCGTCCACCCAGGCTGTCGGATCTGGTATTGCTGAACTCCCAAAAGCCCGATCGACTAAATCTTGTTTTACAGAATCATCAGTCTGGTTTTTCATGGGGGTCATTTAGATAGAATATGCCACTTATCCAATCTTAAGCTGAATTTTCAACGCTGGTGCGATCGCGATCGACGCACCGCAGTGACAAATTTGTGTAATTTGTGCGATCGCGATCGAGTTTTTTGGGTCTGCCGCGTGTTATTATACCACCTCACAGTCGGTGGTCAATAATTTTTACCTCCGGCAAAATACACTTGGGCACCATTCCGTGAACTCCTTTGTGAGGATTGTTGACAGCCTGCGTAATCCGAAAATTTACGGCGATAGAACACAAAACATAAGCATCTTCTTCTGGGAAACCCGCAAAAGTTTGCAGCCAATAAACCGTCTGTTTAACTGTAAATTCAAAAGCCTCATCTAATGTTCTACCGAATCCCATAATCACAATATGAGTAGGCGTTTCAGCAAACGGAAATATTAGAAACAAGTTTTTGCGCAAGATAATTTTAATAGTCCCGTTCATCGAAGTTTCAATCGCAGTACCGTCAACTTCGCCGTCTCCCTGTGCCGAATGTCCGTCGCCAATTGACAGTAAACCGCCGCGCACCGAAACAGGTAAAAATAACCGCGTTCCCGGTTGCAATTCATGATTGTCCATATTGCCGCCGTAGCGACCAGGAGGAATAGAAGAACGGTTGATTTCTGGATCGGCGACGCCGATAATTCCGAAGAATGGATGCAGGGGAATCCCAACGCCACTACCTGCGGGAAACTTGGCAATTTTTTGCTCTAAATCTAGGGGAATAAACCGCAATTTAGGTTCGGGGAAATACTCGGGTAAAACTCCCCATCCGGCACGAATGGCATTAAATCCTACTGGTAAACTCGGGTAAACATCTTCGATGTGAATTTCTAAAACGTTTCCCGGTTCGGCATTGTTAACATAAATCGGGCCTGTTAGCAAGTGCGGGCCTGGGCCGACTTTGCGGTTGTCAGGTAAATTCTGACAAATATCTAAAAAATCGGGGGTAAGAAATTCCGGCGGCGCCTTGTCAGCAACATAATATCCTGAATAGGTTTCGATATCGATGCGATCGCCCGAATCGACAGTTAAAGCAGGTTCAAGCTTGGGAGAGAAACCGCCTAAGTGTACGGTTTTGCAGTTAGCCTTGAGAAAGTGGCGAGTCATATAGCGTTTCTCCCTTAAGTAAGGTACAAGTTCAGATTTTCCATTTTTCGATTTGAGATTTGAGATAGGGAGATTGAGGAATTGTTAATTAATTGATGAATACCTCGTCAAGATTTATGGAATAAGTCTAATGACTAATAAACCTCTTGCACTCATGCCCAAATTATCTTGAAATCATCTGCGTTAATCTGCGTTAATCTGCCTTACATCTGCGGTTTCTGTATCAAGGTCGGATTTATGCAATTGCTCGTATAATGACGGCAGGACCGATGACGGCAGGACCAATGACTCATGACGGCCCGACGGCAGGACTAAACCTTCTCTTTTGCAGGCGGAACTAAACCAGTTTTATTCAAACCAGCATCGATATCCCTCAGCAATTTAAAATCGTCTTCCGGTAAAGAATTAACAGGCGAGTGTTTTTCCAGAAACGAGAATGCTTGGCGAAATTCGCGGGGCCCAGAGTCGATCGCGCGATCGAAGTGACAAGGTACAATCCTGTCAAAGTCCCAACTCGCGATTTGATCCACCCAATCGAGAGTCTCCCTCGGCGCGCGGTTGAGAATCAGCGTTTGCAAAACCGGCGCTACCAACAACCGCCCTCCGCCCCGCAAAGCCTCGAACGATCGCACCCAATCAGTTTGCCACTTAAACGGATACAATCCAAAATAAGCTTTTCTCGATCGTTCTGGCGCTTTCAGGGCGCTAGCCAACACCCCCGACCACGGTGGCACATCCAGCACGCTAGGGCGAAAATACATGGCAAATAAGGCGATTCTCTGCCACCCTTTGCGCCGATTTTCCTGGGTGTCTGCGACCACATCCGAGGCGCTATCTTTGGCGTGAAACAGCAGCGGGTACGAGTCGAGTTGGAGAATCGCGGGCGGGTTTTCGGGAATGGAGACGACGGAATCTGTTAACATTAGCGTGCGCGATCGCCTGTGAAATAACGCAACTTCCGCAAAGAAACCTAAACCGAGATCGATCGGGCCCAGGATTGCCCAATCAAATTCATCTGCAAGAGGGGTGTTGCTGCTATCAGAGGGAAGTACAGAGGTGCGTTTAGCCGGCAAACCCAGCCAACTCAGCGGCAAATTTAGCGGAAAACTCCACTGCTTGGGAGTGACAAACACCTGCGCTTCGGGAAAACACCTCGCAAAGGGGCCGACAAATACTTTGTGTTCGATGCCCGAAACCGTTGTCAGCAGGATATACTTAACTTCGCCGTGTTCTGCGACTAACTCGTTTACTAAGCGGATGCACTCAGGAGTCGGGGCGACGGGGGCGTAGACGAGAAGGCCTTGGGATTCTAGTTTGATTACTGTCATCCGAATCGGCACAATTACGTAGAAAATGCCTTGTAGTTGGTCAAAAGTCCAGATTTTGTCCTTGACTATTTCTTTGCGGATGGTGCGCCGCCTGCTGTAGGGATAGATTGGGACGATTGGCCAAAAGGCCCATGAATAGTCCCGATTGTCAATCTGTGCTGATGTTGCTGTGCTTTCGCCGTCTGTCACTCCGCGACTCCTTGCCGATTTTTTTGTATGTGCGTGCGATCGAACTTTTGTTATTTTATTTCAATGTCAGCGCCCAAGTGCGATCGAAAAAAAATATCACACTGAGAAAGTCGGTTTCTGAATCTGAAATTATTGAACCGCGAAGACACGAAGGACACGAAGGAAGAGAAAAGAAGAAGATGTAGTAGGGGCGGGTGCCGGCGAAAAATCTCTGAAATAAACCAGTGTATCCAGGCCAAACCCGCCCTCTTCTGCTGATACAATTATAGGCTGGCAAGAATTTCTCGCCTTAGTAGATGGAAGTAAACGATGAGTCTCAACTAAAAGCTAAATTTGATTAAAAATCTGTTTGAGCTTAAGTTAACACTGATTGACATAAATAAACGCCACTAATATATCCGGCGGAAAAGCAATATACCTCCACCTACTTTGCCCCAAGAATTCCATCACCAATCTCAAATCAAAACTTCTAAATCGATATGACTCAAAACTACCGCATCACTCTTTTACCGGGAGACGGCATCGGCCCTGAAATTATCGCTGTAGCGGTAGATGTCCTGAAACTTGTCGGCAAACAATTGGACATCGGCTTTGAATTTCAAGAAGCATTAATGGGCGGTGCGGCTATTGACGCCACAGGCAATCCGTTGCCAGAAGAAACTCTCGAAAAATGTCGCAACAGCGATGCTATATTATTAGCAGCTATCGGCGGTTACAAGTGGGATAATTTGCCGCGCGAACAGCGCCCGGAAACAGGATTGTTAGGACTGCGCGCCGGATTGGGATTGTTTGCAAATTTGCGTCCTGCGACTATTTTACCGCAGTTAGTTGATGCTTCTTCTTTGAAAAAAGAAGTTGTCGAAGGTGTGGATATCATGGTAATCCGCGAACTCACAGGCGGCATTTATTTCGGCAAACCGAAAGGCATTTTTGAGACGGAAACCGGGGAAAAGCGCGGTGTGAACACGATGGCTTACACCGAGTCGGAAATTGACCGCATCGGGCGCGTGGCTTTTGAGACAGCGATGAAGCGCGGAAAACGGCTGTGTTCCGTTGATAAGGCGAATGTTTTGGACGTTTCGCAACTGTGGCGCGATCGCATAATTGCCCTTTCTTCAGAATACCCCGATGTGGAACTTTCTCACCTTTATGTTGACAACGCAGCCATGCAGTTAATTCGCTGGCCGAAACAGTTTGATACAATTGTCACGGGCAATTTATTCGGCGACATTCTTTCGGATGCGGCGGCGATGTTAACTGGTAGTATTGGAATGCTGCCTTCTGCGAGTTTGGGAGCAAGCGGGCCTGGTGTTTTTGAACCAGTGCACGGTTCCGCACCGGATATCGCCGGACAAGATAAAGCTAATCCCATCGCCCAAGTTTTAAGCGCTGCAATGATGTTGCGCTACGCTTTAAATCAGCCGGAAGCTGCTGATAAAATTGAGCAAGCGGTTGTGGCAGTTTTGGATCGAGGTTATCGCACTGGTGATATCATGTCGGAAGGTATGAAACTTGTCGGCTGTCGGGCGATGGGCGATGCTTTGATTGAAGTTTTGCAAGGTTAATCGAATAGCCTGGTAGGGGCGGGTTCACCCAAATTTCACGGTAAAAATCGATAATTTCATCAACCCGCCCCCACCAACAAACAATACAAAAGATTGTCGGGGCGGGTTCACCCAAATTTCACGGTAAAAATCGATAATTTCATCAACCCGCCCCACCCAACAAACAATACAAATGTACCCAAATTTGTGACATAAAAAAATGATAAAAAATCCCCGAATTGTCGGGGCTGGTTCACCCAAATTTCACGGTAAAAATCGATAATTTCATCAACCCGCCCCCACCAACAAACAATACAAAAGATTGTC
>NZ_JAUBUN010000055.1:0-149 GCF_036702665.1 Microcoleus sp. Aus8_D2 | reverse complement strand
CCCACCCAACAAACAATACAAATGTACCCAAATTTGTGACATAAAAAAATGATAAAAAATCCCCGAATTGTCGGGGCGGGTTCACCCAAATTTCACGGTAAAAATCGATAATTTCATCAACCCGCCCCCACCAACAAACAATACAAAAG
>NZ_JAUBUN010000054.1:0-45344 GCF_036702665.1 Microcoleus sp. Aus8_D2 | reverse complement strand
ATTTCCTGGAGGAGAAGGCTCCTCAGTTCTTGTGGAATAGATTCCACTAATCGCACGACTTCATGTCGCACGTCTTCTACCATCTCTCCTACAAAACCGGGAAGAGCGATTTTCACCGCACACGGCTTCTGAGTGATGTAATCCTGATTATGGATACAGTACGATCGCATCATGAGATGATTTCTACCGCTTGATAGTTTTCCTTTTACCGCTTATAAAAACCTATCTAAACCTACCTATATGCAAATCAAAAAGGTATAAGTCTACGGTGTAACTTGTTTGTCGAAAATCGGTAACGCTTGCGCTTGCCTAATATCCGGTATTGCTACTCGACATTAAGCTTAACCACCGAACCCCAGTTAGAGACGCTGTAGTAATCGTGTCTACGATTAACTAGATCGCAACGACCAATAAATCTATTCAGTTGATGTAACGCGTTCCACACGTGCTTTCGAGGGTTCACCCCCAGATAGGCGGACTTGGAGCGCGGTAATCTTTCACTAAAATTCATGCCCCTTCTAGCGATTGCAATGGCCGCGGCAATGTCAGAGGACAAGCCATACATTCGAGCGTACTTAACCAGACCAATTAAGCTGGTATAAGCTGGATTTCGCTTAAACAAAGAGATACCACGATTAGATAAAATCGACTCTAGTAGATGATAGAAACGACTGTAAGCCCATTGTGATATAGCGGTTCTCAAGCGTGGTGAGGATAGCCCGGTTTGGCCGGTTTGGCCGGTTTGGCCGGTTTGGCCGGTTTGGCCGGTTTGGCCGGTTTGGCCGGTTTGGCCGGTTTGGCCGTCAAGTACCTCATCTTTCTGAGAAAGGGTATAGCATTCTGGCATATTTCTTGCCACGTTCTCTTAACTGGGTTTTCTTCGCAGTAAAATCTAGATTTTCGCCAACTATTGGACAGGCAAAACAAGATGCTAAAACTGCCAATTGACAGCAAGCATCGACAATTTGAGCATCCTGTTTTCCAGTAGATAAACCCTGGGAAAGAGGAATTGTGCCTGATGCTTGAAGATTACCTTCAGTATCGACATAAGCCCAACCAATAGAGCCTGGGTTCCTATCGATACCAATACAACCATATTGAATTGGTCGGCTGACCCTCTCGACAGGCGCAGGAGTGAATAGGAGGGCCACTACCCATCTATAATCTTTACGGTAGAAGTGCCAGGTTTTAGCTCCCACTTCTGGTAATCTGTTAATATTGCGGTCAAAGTTTCCAATCTTTGATTCAACATATTTACCATACTTTGATTCCCGAGAGTATGGAACTCGAAACTTGATAATGTCACCATCCCATTGACCAACTTGATTGACATAACTTTCATCCTTAGAACCAACGATGAATACTTCACTGCGAGAGACTTTAACTCTAACTCCCGCAGCTTTTAAACATTTAATCTGCTGTGCGAGTTTGTGAATATAACGTTGCTTGTAGTGAATAGTAAATTTAAGTTTATGCCAGTTAGTCTTCTTACTCTCTAGAGATATAGCCAACGGAAAAATACAGCCAATTTTAGAGTTTTGCCAGTTTTTATTGGCCTAAAATTTGCGAGCTAATTTAACTTTTTTCTCGGCTTTACTTACCCATTGCCTAGCTGACTTGAGTTGAGATTCTAGCTGCTTGAGCTGGCGGATTCTACATTCCTTTGCTGACGATACTTTCCCTTCAGAATGGGCAATAATACCACCAGCATGACGTTTACTTATTCCGTAGGCTTTTTGTAAGTGAGTATTCCATTTAGATTTATCAAACTTTCCTTCTAGACCAAGTAAATGATTAACTGTCTCTACTGTGGCACGATCTGATATCGCAGAATAATCAAATAGAAATAACTCGAAATCAGTTAAGCCAAGATGTGTCAATTCGTCAATTGGCGTGGGTAAACCTTTACAGTAAGCTAGGATAGTCATAGCTTCAGGGCTAGCTCCTTTAACTCATCGACTATCTTTCTATTTTTATGACTGCGACTACCATAAAGCCTTGCAGAAAAAACCGTAATAATTTCTAACACATCAGTCGCTAAATCTTCCTAGAAACTACTATCTTCGGTGCGGTTGATAATCACGACCTCCGTACCAAAATGTTCACACAGACTGAATATCTATTCACTACCAAATCTAAGTAGTCTATCTTTATGTGTGATAACTAATCTTTCTACTTTCGAGTCAACGATTAATCTAATTAAACGTTTTCAACCTTTTTTGTTGTAATTTAAGCCACTTCCTAGATCGTCAATAATCTCGAACTGCCAACCATTCTGGGCACAGAATAATTCTACTACTTGTTTCTGCCGAAGTAGATCTTCTTTTTGGTCGTGGCTTGAAACTCGGCAATATCCAATGGTGTAGGACAGTTCTGCTTTAATCCCTAGCAGAGTTGCCATATCGTACCGACGATGACCATTCTCAGTCCGCTCAGGCACTATTTTTCCTTCTGCCTCCCAACGTCTTAACGTTGAAACGCTTACTCCTTTTAGTTTTGCCGCTTCTGATCTACTTAACTTGCTCCAATACTAACTATAGCTCCGTGTAAATGAGTAGATTTAATGTGATTTAGCTAGATATCTGCGAACAGTCGTTAGCCCCTAGAGCCCACCATCAGATTTTTCTGTGGCATTAGGCTTTTAAAGGGTTACTTAGTCTTGATCTTTTACACCACCCGGCGCTGTCAGCAGATCTCTGCCATTACAGTAGAGCTTTAGCTTCTGCAACCATCCCTCACACTCACAGCTTACGGCTAGCAACCTACTTGTGTTATCAAGGGCTGTGAGAGCTTTACTTCGTTCCGATTACACATTGGTTGAACATGACAGCGTAATGCTTTCCACGCCCGTTTATGGGCAGTGCCGATCAGTCAATCCGATAATTGCTTATGCCCTATCCTTGCCTTTTGGCGGGCGTCTAACAGCCGTTTGACCATCTATCATAACGGTGGTTCAGACACATTTTTGCTTTCGCTACGCATAAGTTCTGGCTCGACAGCTACCCCATTCGGCTAAGAGTATTTCTGCCTTTTATCCCCGCTTTATCCTGTTAGTTGCTACCTAACAACATAGGGGATATGCTTTTACCGCTGCACCTGCTCCCTGGGACTTGACTTAATGTCTCACGAGCGAAATGTAATCAGTTATCACTGACTCCTCGGAGTCAGGCTAACCATCCCTGGATAGGAATACCTATCCATTTAGGCTAAACGAATCGCACACCGGACATGATATATAGCGGTTCGATCGCGTAGTGAGGTATGCCCACGGAGGCCACGGAGGCCACGGAGGCCACGGAGGCCACGGAGGCCACGGAGCCCAGTCGTACCTCATCTTTCTCAGAACCGCTATAAGTCTACTGTTGACCTTTTTCCCAAAAACCCAATCGTACCTCATATTCCCGATCGAGGCTATACAAACAATTTTATGAGAGTTGTGCGATCGGACATCATCAGAAATTACAACTCATTACCCATTAACAATTACCCATTACCAATTCCCCATTATCAATTTACATACTTAGCTGATGAGAGCGAAATCTGCTTGCGTAAAAACATCCGGCGCGGCTGGCCTAACAGCCAATAAGTCCAATGCCAATCCACTTGTTGCAAGCGATAGCCGGCCTGATAGTACAACTGTCGCGCCGCGTGATTATTTTCCAGAACGTGGAGGTAAATTTCCGAAAATCCCCATTCTCTGGCTGTCTCCTCGCAGTTGCTCAGCAATTGTTGAGCAACTCCCTGCCGCCGGTACTCCGGGTGAACTGCTAAATTTGACAAATAAGGATAGTCAGAATTCGGGATTTGCCAAGGGAACCGAGAACGCAGAGCCATTTCTATTGTTCCTGCGATACACTGAGTTTGGTGCGATCGATAATTCTGCGTTCCCTCCTCCCGCGAGACTATCTCAGCAACCAGACAAATGTAATGTTCTGCCTTAGAACGCAGTCGATTTTTTAAATCTTCGTAAATGCCCAAACGCAACACCGGATACACCCATTCTACAAACCCCTCGCGGGAGTGAAAGCTCATCGCCAAAATATCGGCCAGCTGCGTCAAGTCGTTCGACGCAGCTACCCGGATCGAAAAGCCTGAAAGTCCGGGAGTTTGTTGTTCGTGAGACGGTGAGGAAAAAAAGGAAGGATTCACAATTCCAGGTCACTATATTAATTTTTCTAAGCTGTTTATAAGCGGCCAATCTTAATTACTTCAATGATGTTTTACTGATGTTGAAATGTAACTTATTGACCGAGTTTATTTGCCCGATACAATCACATTTTTTGTGCTTTATTTGATGATTATCTGATGTATATTAGAGTATTTAAGCATTTTAGACTAAATTTATAATCGATGAAAAGCCATCCGCTGATACTAGATTTGTGGGTAGCGGGAAAAATCTTAAAAACCATCAAAAAGGTTTGAATTTCAGGTTCCCGGAACCCTACCGCTTTCTGCTTGCGGAAATACCCGATCGAATATAATTTATCCGTCCAGGGGTAATTGAAAAACTCCACGACCTCCCAGACTAATACCGGGCGCGCGATCGCACCTCGGATGTTGGCCACCTGCACCAGGGCGCTGCAACCAAGCTTTCAGCAGAGTAGGGCAATCAGCAAGCCCGTCCCCTCGCTTTCCTAGCCTTACCTGTGGCGCTAGGGGCTCGATCTTGTGCTGCCCTACTCTGCTGCGCGCGATCGACACCTTCAAAACTTCGATCGAGCCGATTGGCCGGTTTCCACAGAGTACATCCCTAGCTAAGATTAACAGATGGATGCTCAAGCTTGCGGTGTTTCGCCGCAGTAATTGGCTGGTCGAAGGTCTGCAGGAGGCACAAAAAATGCCGCGAGCGGCCGAAAAAGTGCAAGTCTAACTAAAATGGTACAGCAATTGCGTCACTCGCACATCTTCGCCTGTGTTGTCTGTGGGCCACCCCCGAATATCAGTCAGGGGCACAGGCGCCGGAGAGGAAAGCCGTATCCAGGGCGGAATGTTAAAGTTGCTGTCACCTGGGGTCCAAAAAAACTGGCGAAGATGTTGGTTGTCTATTGTATCCTGCTACAGGCAGTTTTCACATACCCAATCAAATAGGGAGAAGAGCAAAAATAGCACATAAAGAAAGGCAAATCAACTCACAATCAGGACGGTTATTCCTATGTATTATGAGATATCCAGACGGCAGTTAAAAGTGCCGAATTCGTGTTTCCTATTCTGCTGCAGGGAGGTGAGGGGTAAAGGACACTTCCCGTAAGAATAGTTTATGTGAATATCATTAAATAATAAAATTGGGGTGCACGACAGACAACGGTGGCGATCTAAAAATTAGGAAGTGAAAAATTAGACATCAAAAATCCAGGTTGATGTATGGTTCGGCACACTCACAACAACTTTAGATTCACTAATTATTGTGATACCAGTTTCCCAAAATAATGCAACTGTAGGCAAACTCCCAACCATGATAGTCATCTGTCATTCCCATCGAAAATCTCAAATATCAAATCGAAAAGGGTATGACTTCAGCAATTGAAACCGGCGAATTCTTCCTTTCACTAGACTTATTAAATCGAACTGCCCCGGGGCACAGGAGAACGGTGCATGAATTCCCAATCAAATCCTAAGCTAAAAATTCTGGTCGTCGATGACGAACCGGATAACCTCGACTTGCTTTATCGCACCTTCCATCGAGACTATAAAGTGCTCAGAGCCGAATCAGGCCCCGCCGCCCTCGAAATTTTGGCAAAAGAGGGAGAAGTTGCTGTGATTATTTCCGACCAGCGAATGCCAAAAATGAGCGGTACGGAGTTTCTCAGCCTGACGGCGGCTCAATACCCCGACGTGATCCGCATTATTTTAACTGGCTATACGGATGTTGAAG
Source organism: Microcoleus sp. Aus8_D2 (assembly GCF_036702665.1). NCBI lineage: Bacteria > Bacillati > Cyanobacteriota > Cyanophyceae > Oscillatoriales > Microcoleaceae > Microcoleus > Microcoleus sp. Aus8_D2. Next base: position 39,472 of record NZ_JAUBUN010000054.1, on the reverse strand, counting down.
ATTTAGTTGAAGCTATTAACGCTGGCAAAGTATTCAAATTCGTTACCAAGCCTTGGGATGCTGAAGAACTCACAGCTCTTGTCAGTCAAGCTGTTGATACTCACAATCTCCTGAAAGCGCGCACCAATGAACTGCGCAGGGCTCTCTCGCAAGAATCGCTGCTTTATGCCGTTACCAATACTATTCGATCGGCTCCCAATTACCAGCAAATGCTGCAAAGAATTGTGGAAACCGTGGGGCAGATGTTTGAGGTGAGTTGCTGTCTGCTGCGGCCCTTCCAAGACGGCCGGGTGGCTGATGAGTGGTTCGTTTACCAGAAGGCGGAAACTAAAGGGTTGCGGGGCGATGCTGAAGCCAGACGAGATGCTTCTAGCGGTGGACTTTCAGCGGATGTGCTGCCGGAGTTGGTTTGGGAAACTATAGATGTGGAGGTGATTCAAGATGCCGAAACTGACGATCGAGTTTTAAACTGGGACAATCAGCAGCGATTGCAGGCTTACCAAGCTGCGAATATTCGATCGAGCTTGATCGTACCGCTGTTTTATCAAATGGAATTGATGGCAGTCTTGGCGCTGCACCAGTTCGATCGACCGCGCCAGTGGGAAGACCACGAGGTACAGTTAGTAATTACGGTGGCCGACCAAGCGGCTTTGGCGCTTTCTCAAGCCCGGGCTTACGAACAGGTGCGGGCTCTGGCAAAACGCGAGACCTTAGTCAATACTATTACTACGGCAATTCGATCGAGCCTCGACCCCCAAAATATTTTTGCAGCGATTACTCAACAACTCGGCCAAGCTTTGCAAGTTGACGGCTGCGCCCTATCTCTGTGGACAGAAGATGATGAATACGTCCAGTGTGTGGGTCTCTACGACACAAATAGGGATACAGTGGCTGTCAAACAGGATTTTAACAATCCAGAGGTAGTTGCTAACCCTCCAGCCCCTGAGACTGATGCTGCGAACCCTCGCGCCTGGGTTTTTGCCCATCCTTCCCTGCCGCAGTCTTTGGTGCCGATTCGGGGCAATCCGGTGCTGCTGCAAGTTATGGTATCCAAAGAGCCGGTGGCGATTGAAGACCTCAACGAACGCCCCGATTTAAATGTTACAGAACTGCAAGTGCGATCGCCAGCCCGGGCACTGTTAGTCGTTCCTTTAATCTCCGAAGGCAAAATCATCGGTAGCATTTCCCTGCGCCAAAATCGCAGCACCCGCCGCTGGAACGTCTCAGACATTGACCTGGCTCAAATAGTGGCAACTCAAGCGGCTCTAGCCGTGCAGCAGTCGCGCCTCTACCAGACTACCAGACAGCAGGCAGAAAGACTTCTGGAAGCCGATCGGCTCAAAACCGAATTTTTCCAAAATATCTCCCACGAATTCCGCACCCCTCTCACCCTAACTATCGGCCCTCTGGAATCAGCTTGCGGCCGCAAAGAAGACTTACCCTACGAACAAGCGGTAATCGCCTTGCGCAATTCCCGCCGCCTCCTGCGCTTGGTAAATCAACTGCTGGACTTGCAGCGCCTCGATGCGGGACGGATGCAGCCGAGTTTTCGCCCGTGCGATTTAGTCGGTTTCTGTTACTCTACCGCAGAATCTTTCCGCGCCTACTGCGAGAAAAAAGGACTGCACTTAATTACCCAACTGCAAGACTGTCCTTTACTTTATTTGGATATTGAAAGATTTGACAAAGTTATTTACAACCTGCTATCAAATGCTGTGAAATTCACCCCAGAAGGCGGAACAATCACCCTGACAGTTGAACCAGCAGGCGCTCACTGCTTGTTGCAAGTAAAAGACACCGGCATCGGCATTCGCACCGAACAAATTCCCTATTTGTTCGAGCGCTTTCATCAAGCCGAAGGTTCTGCGAGCCGTTCCTACGAAGGCAGCGGTTTAGGTTTGGCACTTGTCAAAGAATTAGTCGAACTCCACGGCGGTCAAATTTCCGTCGATTCAGTTTACGGCGAAGGTACTACTTTTACCGTTTGGCTGCACTTCGGTTCGACTCATTTGCCCCCAGAACGGGTACTAGAAATCCCCGCCGAGTTTCACTCATCCAAAGCAGCGGTGGAACTGGCAGATGTGGAGGCTGATTTGTCGGAAGACGAGGCAGAAAATCATAACTTTGAGGCTCTGGAACCGATAAATTCCGAAACAGTAGCGGGTACGGTTTTGGTGGTTGATGACAATCCAGATTTGCGCTTTTATGTGTCAGAAATTCTGCGAAATTCGGGCTTTGCAGTTTTGCTTGCCCGCAACGGAGAAGAAGGATTTGCCGTGGCAAAAAACCGCCGTCCCGATCTAATTCTCACGGATTTGATGATGCCTGTAATCTCGGGTTTGGATTTGATTCGGATGCTTCGACAGGATGAAGAATTGCGGGGAACTCCGGCAATTTTGCTAACTGCTAAAGCCGACGCCGATACTCGGATTGAAGGGGTAGAACGGGGTGCTGATGCTTATTTGTCGAAGCCTTTTAACGATCGCGAATTGTTGGCAGAAGTGCGGAATTTAATCGCCCTCAAACAAAACGAGCGGCGAGTGCAGCAGTTGAACAGTTATTTAACTGAGTCGGTGCTGCGCCGATTTTTGCCGCCGTCGATGGTGAAAGCCGCAGCGGCTGGAGATTTGGCTTTGGATTTGCGCCCGGAACCGCGATTGATTACTATTTTGTTTAGCGATATTGTCGGTTTTACTCAAATGGCAAATACGTTGCGATCGCGCCGGGTAGCTGAGCTGTTGAATGAATATTTGGCGGCAATGACTAAGGCTATTTTTGACAGCGGCGGTACTGTGGATAAGTTTGTGGGAGATGCAGTAATGGCTTTGTTTGGCGCGCCGGAAGAACTAACGCCTAACGAGCAAGTACGCCGTGCTATAGCTGCTGCTGGCAAAATGCTGCGAACTCTGAAGCAACTTAACGAGCGCTGGTTGGAGCAGGGAATTGTGGGGGAAAATGGGGTGCCTCCGGTACGGTTTCGCTGCGGTATTCACCAGGGTACTGCGGTAGTGGGTATGTTTGGCGGCCCCGATCGATCGGATTATACTGCGATCGGGCCGAGCGTGAATATTGCTGCCCGTTTGCAAGAGGTGGCGGAACCAAACTCTGTGCTGATTTCGGCGGCGGTTGCAGATTATGTTGAGGAGGATCGAATTGTTAAATATAAGCCGCTGCAACTCAAGGGAATTGATGAAACAGTGTTGACTTTTATGCTGAATTGTGATTAGTCCTTAGTCCTTAGTCATTGGTCATTAGTCCTTAGTTGTTTATTTGGTATTATAGATAGCAGGTATTTGGTCGCTAAAAGTTGCGAATACTCTCCTGGTTGGTGAGCGAGGAAAGCTCTATATTGATACTTTGAGTATCACGAGTCTCGATCTATGAGTTGTGATTGGCGATCGCACCTCGTAGACTCATTGCAGTGTTTGGTATTTGGTGTCAGGGGCGAGATCCCTTTTTTGCTGGATCTCGCCCTACGGGATAGCTATGCTTCACGCTCTCCGTGCAAGCAGCGCCCTTTGAAATGGTGGAAATGGAGCGGATTGTCAGTGGAAACAGAGGTTGGGTGACACAAGCGTTAAGGGAATGTGTAAGATGGGCAACACATACGGACTACAAATCATCGATCGTCACTAAACCACCTTCGGTGAACTGAATAACAAGTTCTCGATCGTCTAGCAGACTGGTTCCGAGCAATGGTCGCCTTCCTGTAGCAATTACACGAACTTCCCGTTCTTCCCCATCCCAGATGACAACGGCTTCATGGACTGGCAGTAACACCTCGCTGTTGTCTGCCAAATTAGCCGGAAGATCGAATATAAAAGGTAGCCTTAATAATGAAACGGCTTCTGGAGGCAAGCAAAGGTCTCCTGTGAATCCTGTATCGATGACAAATTCGATCGGTAAAGTTGAGCCGTTGGGGAGTATAAATGTCAAAGTTACGGTGGCGTGTCTATCAGTTACAATACCCGAAATCATTTGTATACACGCTCCATGACTCCACCGAATGACACAGCTACATTGTATCCAATGCGGATGCCAAATAGACGAGCATTTGGATGTTTTGCGCTCAGTTTGCGGGCGGCTTTTAACCCAGTTCCATCTACTTCATAGTCTCCTGATTCAAAGTCGATGATGACCATCTTGCCGATGTTTTCGTCTATCTCGACTTGTTTGCGGATGCTGTTTTCGTACAATTGTCTTGCGCGCCGTGCCACTTCTGCGCGGCTTAAAAGGATGGTTTGCATAGTCTCACCTCGCGATCGCTACACTGATATTGTAACGCAGAGGGCGATCGGCCTTTTTTGCTGGGGATCTCGCCCTACCGGATAGCTATACTTCACGCTCTCCGTGCAAGCAGCGCCCTTTGAAATGGTGGAAATGGAGGGGATTGTCAGTGGAAACACAGGTTGGGTGACGCGAGGGTTAAGGGAATGTGTAGGAAAGGGATCTCGCAATTCCAAGATGTTCGCATTGATTATGACCACACCCGCTGAATGGGATAAGCATCAAAAGCCGAATCGCAACTAATTAAAACAAGAGAATGATTCATCGCCTGTGCTACCAGAATGCGATTGCGCTAAGCGCACGCTACGCTAACGAACGGATCTCGATGATTGAGAGGAAGACTTACATAAAACTCAGTGTCTTCAAATGTAATTGGTAGAATCTGAACGTTAAGGTATTGCAATTCCTTCGGCAAATCTTCAAATGGTCGATTCAGTTGAAGCTTACCGATATTTATTTTAATAGACATTTCCCAAAGGCTAGCAATACTAAAATACAAATCGGTTTTAGCATCAATCGCTTCTTTCGCTTTACTACCTAGATTGGAATCGCCAAGTAAATACCAAAGAAAGGCATGAGTATCTAAAAGGAATTTCATGTTACATATATTCCTTTAAATCTTCGAGTGGCTGGTCGAAATCATCTGACATAAATATCTGACCGACCCAACTGCCATAACCATGAAGTTCTTCAAGCTTTTCTTGAGATGATTCACTTTTTGCGTGTTTCTCAAGTAGATATTTTGCATAATGCAATATCTCTGTTTTTAGAGATTCTGGCATCTTGACGATAGTTTGAAAAATCTCTATGTCAATAGGCATAATTTCTGTCCTATGTTGGCGAGGTTATTTTCGCCAATTATACCATAATTACAGTCTAACAAAGGGGCGAGATCCCTTTTTTGCTGGGGCGATTGCATTAAAAAGACTGTGCAGTCTCTCTTCATTTCTCTACTGCGTAAACCTCAAAAGCTAACTCATGACGAAAAAAACAGACATTAAACTCCGCAAAAAAGTTGAGGTGTCCGAGGATTACGGGCGCGTCTGTCGATCGCAGGACAGGCAAATGCAAGTAAGATCGGCGAAAATTGAGCAACTGCACCCGAAATCACCAATCCTCGTGCCTCGCTGCTAGCCAAATTCCCGCTCAACTGAATAGGAACTGTTTGTTCTTCCCATATTGCCCCTGGTTGTATACCAATCTCATAGGGTAGGACGTTGACACTCGCGCCTGTATCCAATAATGCCATTACTTCTACAGAGTTGCTGCCATTAGAGAGTGTGATGGGCAAATATGGCAGAATGCTCGATCGACCGAGGGTATCAATTCGTTCTGTAAATGCAAATCTTTGACCATTAAGCATTGGCTGATTCCTGGGCGGCAATTAGAAGTCCTGATAATGCTTTCAGTCCTTCACTATCCGCCTGTGGAGACCAGATAGTGGCAGGGGTTGATGCTAATTGATTCAGGAGTAATTTTTTTGAATCACTATCTTCAGCAGACTCTAGACTGCATCCTTCTTCCTTGGCAACTGCAAGCAGGAGAAAGTGAATGAGTCGCAGTTTATCAAGATGAGATAGTTGGCTAACGGTGGGTAAAAGTTCGCTGAGAGGCATATCGTTTATTTAAGATTATACATCTAGTTTAGCTTCCTTTCCTCAGGTTATAAGGGCGAGATCCCTTTTTTGCTGGGGATCTCGCCCTACCGGATAGCTACACTTCACGCTCTCAGTGCAAGCAGCGCCCTTTGAAATGGTGGAAATGGAGCAGATTGTCAGTGGGAAAAGAGGCTGGGTGACACGAGCGTTAAGGGAATGTGTAGGATGGGCGATGCCTTCGGCCTGCTTCGCTTACGCCCGTCAGAGCGAGCTATAGGATAAAGTATTGACAAACTAGCTAACCTGTATAATATTGAAGCCTCATATTAAATCTAAAGCTGATTCAGGGATGATTTATCTGATTCAAGAGCGTGGGACTCAAGAGCAAATTGAAGAAATGCTAGAAATCCTGGGGAGTTATATTAAACTGGCAGTGGATATCGAACGGGGAATTCAAACCAGGTGGTGGAGAACTTCACGCCGATTGCGAAGCTTTGTTGTTGGAAAACGGGAGCAAGCAGGTAGATATCTGGGGAGCAGACTGGTATCCGCTGACGCAAGAAGTAGGTTATGAATCTCTAATCAATATCCGTCCGCGTCAGAACAATCGCTCAATGGAAATTCAAGACCAGGTTATTCGAGAACGGGTTGCTCAAATCGTTCAACAGTTATTAGGAGGATTATGAGAGATTGGAATGCTTTAAAATCACGCTATTTGCGAGACGAACTACCCATCCGTTTGGGGAATTTGGCATCTAATTTGGCACGAATTAAATCTCGATGTCAAAATTCAGCTAATGGCGAACTGGTTGAAGGTTTGCTGCAAGAAAGTAAGATATTTATTGAGTGGACGGCCAATGATGCAGAGGTAGAAATTGCCGCTGAGTTAGTTGAGTTACAAGTTCAGTTAGCTTGCTGGCAGTATTGTTGGGCAAGGATTTGGGAGGATGCGGAACAACGAATGACAGTGGCCCAAGAAACAAAGATTTGGTCGGAGAAAGTGCTGAATATGTCGGGTTTGTTGGCTGTTAAGTCGAATCCTGATTGCTGAGGCTCGGATATCAACTATAAAAAAAAATCAAGAAAAAAAATGACACAAATTACCACGACTGAATTACCCCAAACTCTCCAGACTCTATTTATAGAGGTCGAACGTACAAAAACTCCCCTCACCATCATCCATGAAGGAAAACCATTAGTGATTATCTATCCTGCCACTACCCAAACCTTACGCCCCGCGTTTGGTACAATGAAAGGGAGCGGTGAAATATTAGGAGATTTAATTGCTCCTGTCGCCGAAATGTGGGAGGTTTTAGAATGAAACTTTTACTCGATACCCACATTTGGCTTTGGTATTTGCTGGGTGACGAACGCTTGTCGCTCCAACTTCAAACGGCTATTTCCGATTCTAATACTGAACTTTGGCTGAGTCCAATTAGCATTTGGGAGACGCTCATCCTTGCAGAAAAAGGACGGATATCTTTACAGCCAGATCCGGTGACAGGGGTTAACTTAGCTTTAAAAACTTTGGAAACTCGTGAAGCCTCTATGAATCACGCCATTGCCATTTTAAGTCGCGAGATTGCATTACCCCATCAAGACCCCGGAGACCGATTTATTGCGGCCACAGTCATTTATTATGGGTTAATATTAGCCACTGTTGATGCCAACCTTACAGGTAATTCGGTGCTACAAACACTCAGTTAGGCAATATTCTATATTTCTGTGGGCGAGATCCCTTTTTTGCTGGGGCGCGCCCTACAGGATAGCTACGCTTCACGCCCTCTGTGCAAGCAGCGCCCTTTGAAATGGTGGAAAGGGAGCGGATTGTCAGCGGAAACAGAGGTTGGGTGACACGAGACTTAAGGGAATGTGTAGGAAAGGGATCTCGCTCTTTATTTTTATAGGGCGCTCGACAGGCAAAAATGACCAGGGATCTCGCGAAGCGTACCGCAGGTGTATTGCTCTTTTGGTGGATAGTTAAGTTAAACTGGTGATATAATAAATCAAGTAATTAATAAGACTGCAATGGCTAAACTTCAGATTGAAAACCTGCCTGATGAATTGTACAGTCGCATTCAATGTCTCGCCTCTGAAAAAAATTTGACTCTTAATGAAGCAGTCATTCGTCTATTGAAGCGATCGTTTGAGTCTGATAAAGTAACGCTCGATCGGGCGCAAGAGAACCAACCAATGTCAGCAATACTACAAAGGATTCGCAGTCGTCTTAGAGTTAATCCAAGCGATTTTGGCTTAATGGATAGTACGATTTTGATTGCAGAGGATCGCAACAGATGACTGTTCCGTTACGATGTGTAATCGATACAAATATTTGTATCAAGCTGTTTATCGCCGATCCGCTGACTCCCAAAGTTAATCAACTATTCGATCTTCTTGACGATCCAGATGTTAAGTTTTTCGTACCCGATCTGTTTTATATTGAGTGTGCTAATGTTCTTTGGAAATATGTTCGAGCCAACCTTTACACCGCAGAACTTGTTCAGGCAGATCTAAGTGACTTGAAAGCTTTACGATTTCAAGTTACTTCAACGAAGGATCTAATAAGTGAAGCCGTTCAAATTGGTTTGGACTATGGGATTACAGCTTATGATGGCTGTTATGTGGCACTTGCAGAGCAAGTTACAGCACCGTTGCTAACACTGGATGAACGCTTAGTGAATTCCTTGACAAATAGTAAGTTTGATGTGCAACTGTTTACAAATTTCACACTGCCGACTCGATCGACATAATCTTGACTGAGAGATTGATGTTTTTAGATAATGGAAAATAGGCGAGATCCATTTTTTGCTGGGGATCTCGCCCTACGGGATAGCTACGCTTCACGCCCTCTGTGCAATCAGCGCCCTTTGAAAGGGTGGAAATGGAGCGGATTGTCAGTGGACAGAGAGGTTGGGTGACACGAGGGTTAAGGGAATAAGCTTGGTGGGGCTTCCCCAACGCATTAAGCCAATACCAAGATGCTTTCTACTTCGCTATTCCAAAATTGAATTATAATGTCAAAATTATCTCTTAATATCTGAACAATCTTGGACGTTGGACTGTTACCAATGCGAAGGTAGATAAATTTGGGTGGATGCCCGTACAGCAAACTCCGTTGATGAAAATCAGAATCCTTGGAAACAATCACGAAATTATTCGCTTTTGCATATTCCCAAATAATTGAATCGTCAGTATTCGTAAGTGCCAAGGTTTTAACATGAGCGGAATCTGGATACAAATCAATAATCCTGTGAATAATTCCGTCTGACAGGTTTTCGTCCAGTAGTAGTTTCACAAAGATGCCACAAATAGTTTTTTCTCACGATCGGCAGCAAAGGCAAGGCAAGCTTTGATGTCTTGAGAAGTGAGTTCAGAAAAATCTTCGAGAACTTCTGCCTCTGTCATACCACCCGCCAGATACTCTAGGATATCATACACAGTAATTCGCATTCCCCGAATACACGGCTTGCCACTGCGTTTTCCCGGTTCGATCGTGATGATTTGATTGTATTCCATAGGTTTTTGAAAGTAATTGCTTAAATCTATCATAGATCGTATTTTTCCCAATCTCCGCTATCATCGTCAAGATTGTTCGACACAGATGATTGAGGCAGAAAAAGGCGAGATCCCTTTTTTGCTGGATCTCGCCCTACAGGATAGCTACGCTTCACGCATGGGGTGCAATCAGCGCTCTTTGAAAGGATGGAAATGGAGCGGATTATTAGTGAGAAAAGAGGTTGGGTGACACGAGGGTTAAGGGAATGTGTAGGAAAGGGATCTCGCTCAAGGGGAAAGCTACCAACTGGCACAACTATCACAAGCCGAGTAAACTTAATTTATGGACTTAGTTTTCTAAGATGATGGAAAGTGTAAATATCGATTTACGATTACTCGGGCGACTCATTACCTAGAGGGGCTTGACGGCGGTGACGAATGTGTACGATCGCAACTGTATCGCCCTCCACCACAAACAGAATCCGATAGGTTCTTCCTTTACCAACCCACAGTTGTCTAATTTCTCGACCGATGATGGCAGCTTCGGGTGCAATTGAGCAACGATAAGGAAACTGTTGCAGGGACGCGATCGCGTCTTGGAGGTCGTAGTACCAATGGTTTGCTGCATCAGCACTAAGATAATTGCACATCCAACGGTAGGCGGTTTCGATTTCTGCAAAGGCGGGTGGTTGGATGAGGACTTGATAACTCATGGACGTGAGGGAATGTTGAACTGCTGCTGTAGCGCTGTCAGAGCTCGATCGGCTGGGATACCTTCACCTCGATCGAAGCTTTCGAGTCCTTTGCGGATACCGATGATGGTTTCGAGGTAGTCGATGCGCTCTAACAGTTGTTCGTAGGTATTGAGTTGGCGGTGTGGAGTGGATTTGAGCGATCGCACCAAGCTTAGAATCTCGGTGAGCAGTTCGTCAGGGGTGCTATCGATTTCTTGCAGGAGGAGTTCTTTGATGGTCATCGCGGCATCTTGGGAGGATTGATACTTTTAGTATAGCCACTCTTGATCGGGGCGCTCGAAAGGGTGTGTTGGCATGATGCGATCGATCTTTTTGTTGATGGGGCGATCGCTCATAAGAACAAAGAAAGGGCGATCGCTCTTTTGTCTGCTAGGGCGATCGCTCATGAGAAAAAAGAAAGGGCGAGATCCCTACTGGATAGCTACGCTTCACGCCCTTCGTGCAATCATCGCCCTTTGAAAGGGTGGAAATGGAGCGGATTGTCAGTGGAAAGAGAGGTTGGGTGACACGAGGGTTAATGGAATATGTAGGAAAGGGATCTCGCCCGTCAGAGCGAGCTATAGGATAAAGTATTGACAAACTAGCTAACCTGTATAATATTGAAGCGTCATATTAAATCTAAAGCTGATTCAGGGATGATTTATCTGATTCAAGAGCGTGGGACTCAAGAGCAAATTGAAGAAATGCTAGAAATCCTGGGCAGTTATATTAAACTGGCAGTGGATATCGAACGGCGAATTCAAACCAGGTGGTGGAGAACTTCACGCTGATTGCGAAGCTTTGTTGGTGTAAAACGGGAGCAAGTAGGTAGATATCTGGGGAGCAGACTGGTATCCGCTGACGCAAGAGGTAGGCTATGAATCTCTAATCAATATCCGTCCGCGCCAGAACAATCGCTCGATGGAAATTCAAGACCCGCTTATTCGAGAACGGGTTGCTCAAATCGTTCAACAGTTATTAGGAAGATTATGAGAGATTGGAATGCTTTAAAATCACGCTATTTGCGAGACGAACTACCCATCCGTTTGGGAAATTTGGCATCTAATTTGGCACGAATTAAATCTCGATGTCAAAATTCAGCTAATGGCGAACTGGTTGAAGGTTTGCTGCAAGAAAGTAAGATATTTATTGAATGGACGGCTATGGATGCAGAGGTATAAATTGCCGCTGAGTTAGTTGAGTTACAAGTTCAGTTAGCTTGCTGGCAGTATTGTTGGGCAAGGATTTGGGAGGATGCGGAACAACGAATGAGAGTAGCCCAAGAAACAAAGATTTGGTCGGAGAAAGTGCTGAATATGTCTGGTTTGTTGGCTGTCAATTAGATAAATAGAGCGGCGATCGCTCTTTTTTGCTGGATCGCGGCCTACGGGATAGCTACACTTCACGCTCTCCGTGCAATCAGCGCACTTTGAAATGGTGGAAATGGAGCGGATTGTCAGTGGGAAAAGAGGTTGGGTGACAGGAGGGTTAAGGGAATGTGTAGGAAAGGGATCTCGCCCTTGTTGGAAAAAACTAGAAGGGCGATCGCGCAACTCTTCCATTGTATTGAGACGAGTCTGCTGTGAGGGTACTGGTGAGCGATCGAGATAAATATGATAATATTAATAAACGAACAATTAATTTGTCGAAAGAGTGTGAAAGAGTGATTCCAGAATTCGATGAAAACGGCAATCTACCACTCTTAGGTTCATTTCTGTGAATGGGAGGAGTTTGAGGAGAGATTTGGCACGACTGTTAAAAGAGAGAACATGATACGGGGTTTGAAACTGGCAATGACCCAGTTAAAAGCAGCAGGTGCTAGAACTATCTATATTAATGGTAGTTTTGTTACCAGTGAAGAAACCCCTAATGATTTTGATGCTTGTTACGATCGCGAAACTGTAGATAGGGAGTATTTGAGAACGAATGCTCCTAGATTGTTCAATCATTTTGAAAGAACTGCCCAAAAAGCTAAGTATAGAGGGGAAATTTTCCCCTCCGACGAACCTGTAGGCAATTACGGCGACAATTCCTTTGAGTTTTTTCAAAAGGATAGAAGACACAGGAAGAAAGGAATTATAGCGATAGATTTAATGAGGTGGGAACCATGATTAAAGATGAACTAGAGTATGAAGTCAGCAAAGAATGGGTAGAGAAATTTAACAAAACTCTAGCAGCAATGGAGCGAGATGAAGAAGCAAAAAGAAAGGACTTTCTCAAATGGGATGCAGGTAGAGGTTCGATCCAGTGCCATTTGGATCAATTACATGAAGAAATAGCGGAATATGAAAGATTGATGGCGTGGGACAAGAGCAAGCCGATCGAAATTGTAGTTGAGAATTTCAATAAACTGTCAGAGGCTTTAATTAAAGCTCGGATGGCTGCCAAAATGAGTGAAGAAGAACTAGCGGAAATTTTGGATATTGACCCAGAATGCATCAAGGGATACGAGAAAAAAAAATATCAAAATGCTAGTTTGACGGAAATTCTTGACATTAGCTTGGCTTTGGGTTTGGAGTTTAAAACTGCTGTGATGCAGGTAGATTTTGAGGAAATAGAGGCTATTAAAGAAACAGCGGAAAGATGGCGCAAACGAAAAAGAGAGAAGGCAAGTAAAACAGCCTAAAGGTTTGGATGATTTGATCAATAAAACTGCTGAATATGTCGGGTTTGTTGGCTGTCAATTAGATAATGGCGATCGCTTTTTCATTTTTGGCGATCGCTCATGAGAACAAAGAAAGGGCGATCGCCCTACAGGATAGCTACGCTTCACGCCCTCTGTGCAATCATCGCCTTTTGGAATGGTGGAAATGGAGCGAATTGTCAGTGGAAAAAGAGGTTGGGTGACACGAGGGTTAAGGGAATATGCAATTCGGGAGCTCGCAATGAATGTCAGTCACCCAGATTCATCAGCATAATTTTGAAACAGTTAATTAGACCGTGACAGACTTTTCAAAAGACACATCATACTTTTTGGCATTGCTACTCGCTTTAATCAAGGCTATCAACAGAAAATTGGGGAACTACAGTCTCTACTGGATTTTGACAGCGAATTCTCATACTCAAAGATTGAGAATATTTTTTTGATACTCTAGCAGAGTACACTCTCTCCTCATCATGCCCCAGTAAGTATCTGATTGTAACGTCGTAGGACACACCATCTTCTAAGGGTGTTACGTGACTAGCAGCAGAGGCGTTAAACCACTGCCAACCAATATCAAGCAACAGTTGCTTCTCTACTACTTGTGCTACTTTAGGCAGTATTGCCCATCCTCTATAAGAGGATACAGTTTTATTTAAGTCTCCGGTTCGGTTAATGATTGCAGTAAAAATATCTTCGTTCATTCTTCCATAGTATCTACCATCTGGAAAATCAATCATGGTTGGTGCAAAACGATGCCCTCCAAAGTGACTCGACTCCCATACTTCAACTTTTTCATGAACATTGTTCGAGTCTAGTATATCGTTAGACTTGATGTATAATGATGTTCCGTACTTGCCACAGCATTGGTCAAATCCTCCGTGAGTACAAATCAGAATATTACGATTCTTTTCAGAGCTATATTTTGATGGAAGTTTCTGATTAATGAAGTAATCTTCAATGGTATCAGATACCCGATCATAATCTGAACATTCTGCTTTATATAAAGTAAATCCATTGGACAAATCGTAATTCTGTGAGCGCACATAAAACAAAACTTGAATACGATCAATATGCTTAGTATTGTTGTTTTGAATTAGAAGAAAACGTGCAGATTCACGATATTGCTTAATCATTAAGCGTAATTTTTGAGGAATTATTTTTGATTCAAATGCTTCATTCGTCCAGGGTTTTTTACATTCAATCAAAATATACACTTCTGTTAAAAGTGCTGTACCAATAAGTTCCTCGTTAAGAAGTAAAGATTGAGCCGAGCAAAAAAACTTGTCTGATGTTACCATACTTACCTCATAAGAATAGATCAAGATCATCTTAGTGAGAAAATCTCACATAATGCCTTCAAGCAAATTTTATCAATGCTTCACTTAGCAGATGTTCCAATATGGCAGCAACATCACCTTCAGAAAGCTCAGACACTTGAAGAGACTCTTGAAAGCTGAATTCATTATGGCTAAATATAAACTTAAGAAGATGTTCCGCCTTACTACTAAAACGATGAATTTTTCCATGGATTATCAGATTTATCATGAGCTTATCTTCATCTAACTCCAGTAGAAACTGCTGATTTTTATATCGTATAAATGAAGAAATGTTAGAAAACTCAATCCTATGTTTGTCAGTAGAATAAGGCCAATAGAATGGTTCAAATACTTGCGATTTGCTTAGACAGGACCTTGCATAATAAGCGAATAGTTGATTATCATTTAATTTTTGAATAAACTTTTCTTTTAAGTCATTAAAATGTTGTAAATGAAGATCGTGGTAGTATCGTCCCTCATGAATTTCGTGGCTAAAAACTAGAGGAAAAGATTGCCTAAAAGAGACATCATCACGCAATTCATTGGTCAACCACGTTGCAAAATCAATCCCTGTTCTTGCGTCTATACCGATAGTCAGATGTAGCGACTGCTCATCCTTTGCAGTTGCAGCGTGCCAATGACCTCTTGGAATGTATAGAACATCTCCTGAAGATAAGAGACAATCTAGGACAGGAGAATCAGGAATGTCAGAGCTATGACTCTTTTGTACAAATAGTGGGAACTTTGTATCTTCTGAGTCTTCATAGACTTTCCACCTTTTGTGACCTTCAATTTGAAGAATAATCACATCATGATGATCGTAGTGTACATTGAATGCTTGACGACCTGGTTGAGAGAAGTAGAGGTTAGCATTAACAGGCTCCCCAATTTCCTTGGATAGCGAATCAACTGCTCTTCTAACTTGTGAGTCATAGTTCTGTAGTTGGTCGATGATGACTGTAGCACCTTTCCGACACCAATCAATAATCTTCGACTGCTCAGATAGATCGTTGATGGGTTTTCCGTCTAAAACAAGTTTCATCGTAGGAAGAGGAAAGAAAGACTTATTCATTATTTGGTTTAAGGAAGACCATCCAAACAACCAATCAAACTTTTTATCCTCGCTTCTAATTAAAATAGAACGCTTTGTGTAATAAAGTTCTCTGAACTCTTTGAGGGTAATTGGTGCCAAAATTTTTGAAAAAGTTGTTGCCATATTATACTGCATCGAAATAAATTTTGGGCAAATCGATAAAAGAGGTAAATTCAACCAAGCTTGAAGTAATAATGTCCTAACTTGGCTGAATAGATAGATCCGTTAGATGCTGTTGAAGCCACTAACCTGATTCTGCCCCCTCTCCTCCATTCTCACCGCTTTCCCAAGTTTGCTTTGTAAATTTTGGACGGGCGACTGGGTAAGGTTCAACTCCAATCACGACCGACAGAACATTATTCTCTTGTTTCGACTTAGATTTCATGCAAACACCTCAGAAAATTGATTAATCCGACCTCAAACTAGATTAGGCATTATCATCACCCTCCCCGTTACTCCAATTCAACTTTGTAAACTTCGGTTGCACACTGGGGTAATTCTCAACCGAGATTTGCATTACCTTGACATTCTTTTTTCCCTTGCTGCAAGTCTTGATCTCATTTTTCATTTTTGAGGACTCCTTAAGTTCAAAGTAGACAATGTACAAGCGTCGCCACACCAGCAACTGGAGCAGGATAACTTTGAATTTGACCGCTGTTTCGGTGTTACAGGCTAGAAAGTGGCAACTGTTCAATCCCTAAAGTGACGCTTCATACTTCTCCCATAATCCCTATAAATCAAAGCTTTGTCTAGCTCAAAAATGTTCAATTTTGTTGGCAATTTTGTCTGCTACTCCAACTCCCTTGCCTGAAGAATGTTGATAAATGCCATAAAATGTTGGAAAAAGTTAGGTATAATACGGAAAATAACCACATCTACAAGAGTGCATGAATCTTAAGGAAGTGTTACAAATGGCTGACGAGATGGTATTTGCCAAAACGGGTAAGCACCTTGATGACTTACAAGAGGCGATTCTGCGGGGAAGCATACAAGGTGAGAAATACACCAAAATTGCCGAGGAGATTCACTGTAACGAGAGTTATATCAGGGATGTTGGCTCAAAATTATGGCAAATACTTTCAGAGGAATTAGGCGAAGAGGTTAATAAAACGAATTTACGATCGGCAATGGGAAGGTTTATATTTGAAAATGTCTCTAATTTTGAAAACGTAGCAATTAGTAGTTTTAACACCTGTGTAGAAGCTAGACACCCGCTAAACATACCAAATCCACACCCACCAAATCAAGAAACATCGCATCAAGATTTAAGCGAGATGCCAGAATTAGGTGCTTTTTACGATCGCACCCCACAACTCAAAACCCTCACAACCTGGATTCTACAACAAAACAGCAGCCTCATAACCCTCACCGGCGGACTCGGTATCGGCAAAACCACGCTAGCAGTGCAACTCGTCCAACAAATCAAACACGAGTTTGAATGCGTCATTTGGTACAACCTCGACACATCCCCCACCCTCCCTGAATTTGAAGCCCACTTAATCCAGTTTTTCTCCCAGCCGGAAAAGCAAGATTCAGCGACAACCAACCCGAAAGCATTACCCCTAATTAAATATTTACAAAAACATCGCTGCTTAGTAGTCTTAGATGAAGTTCACAACCTGTTCAGCAGCGGCGAATTAGCAGGAAAATATAAGCCGGGATACGAAGAATATCGCTCCTTATTCAAAAAAATAGATAAAATATCCCATCAAAGTTGCTTCCTGCTTATCGGTTGGGAACAACCCAGAGAAGTTACTGAAGTTAAAAATCAAAATACACACATTAATACCTTACAACTCAAAGGCTTAGACATCGCAGCCGGACGGGAAATCCTCAGAGATTATGGATTAGCAGATATCGACAACTACTCAGGACTGATTCACCGCTACCAAGGCAATCCCCTCTGGTTAAAAAGCGTCGCCACTCTGATGCAAGAGTTGGGCGGATGCGTCACAGAGTTATTAGCAGATGATACCATATTGTTGCCGGAAGATTTGAAAGATGTTTTGCAGCAGCAGTTTAGCCGCTTATCGGAAATAGAAAAACAAGTCCTCTCTTTGTTTTGTCGGGAAAGCGCACCAGTCAACCTGACAAAATTACTAGAATATGGCACTTTGCGATCGCCAGATTTACTCAATGCGCTCCAATCTTTATCGCGGCGTTGCTTCATCGACAAAGCTGGAAGTTTTTATACTTTGCCACCTGTGTTGAGGGAATATATCAAAGGGTTTTAATTCAAGCAGGATTTATATTATCTCTGGTCGATTACCATAACAAAAACAGTTCGTTCGTAGTGTGGACTTTAGTCCGCAGCCAACCAAGCGGACTAAAGTCCACACTACGAACCTGACTTATTGCGATTACGCAACATTCTAAGACAAAAATTCTGGGTTTTAGTCCACAAGTCGGGTAAAAAAACTACTTTCTTTGGCTTTCATGCGTTCAGGACTGACTTACAATACTTAAGATTACTTTTTTTCAGCCGATCGCACTTAAGCACCAATCAATGAAATATTCTGCATCCAGCCCCAGAAACAACAGCCAAACCTCTCGCTTTGACGGACTATCTTTGGACGATCGCAATCCCGACTTCATTAAACTCATGCTACCGCTGTGGGAATGGCTGTACCGCTACTATTTTCGCGTACAAAGCGACGGCTGGCACCACGTCCCCGCGAGCGGAAAAATGCTCGTTGTCGGCTCTCACAACGGGGGAATCGCCGCTCCTGATATGTTTATGTTCCTATACGAATGGTTCCACAGGTACGGCACGGAACGATTGGCCTACGGATTGATGCACCCGACGGTGTGGCAAGTTTCTCCTGATATTGCTGGTATGGCGGTTCGGTGTGGCGCCCTGAAAGCACATCCGAAAATGGCGATCGCAGCTTTGCGAAAAAATGCTCCGGTTCTCGTTTATCCGGGCGGCGCCGAAGACACTTTTCGTCCCCATCACTTGCGGAACAAAATCTACTTTGCCGGACGCAAGGGATTTATTAAATTAGCATTGCGAGAAGAAGTGCCAATTCTACCAATTATATCCCACGGTGCCCACGATACTTTGATAGTATTGGCAGATTTTTACGAAGAAGTTAAGCAATTGCATGAATTGGGGATGCCGTGGTTGTTTGGCATCGATCCGGTGGTGTTTCCAGTGTATTTGGGATTGCCTTGGGGATTAAGTCTTGGGCCTTTGCCACATCTGCCTTTACCGGTGCAAATTCGGACTCGCGTGTGCGAACCGATTGTATTTGAGAGGTACGGTAAAGAGGCGGCGGGCGATCGCGATTATGTTGATGCTTGTTTCGATTTAGTTACCAATCAAATGCAAGCACAATTAGATAATTTGGTTCGTAGTAAGGACTTCAGTGCTTAAAGCTCAATGTTTAAGTGCTAAAATTATGACTGCAAAAAACTTTGGCAATTGATATTATCATTTATGCCCAGTCCTAAACGCATCAGCCCAAAGAAACCGGGTTTTTTAGCCGATCTGCGGACTACAACGAAAGATTTTCGTAAAAAACCCGGTTTCTGACTACCCGTGCGATCGCGAACTAATACAAATTCAACAAACTATTGCCACAAATTTTAATTGTATACAAACTATTTTTTATATCGTGCCTGGTCGATTGACCGCAATAAAATTCGATCGCACGTGCGGACTTCATTCCGCTTGGAGGCGGAGGACCCAAGTCCGCACTACGAACCATTTTTTTGATGGTAATAGACTGGACATCATATCATTGGCACAACCCACTCCCGGACACGGCAATGCCGTTTCCCTACTTGTAAAATCTAAAATGGTATAATTGCCCGATCGCCTTTAACGCAATTCTCGGATGAAAAAGTACCGCCGGCGGCTCAATCATGTGCAGAACTTCCAAAAAAGCTTGACAAACTTTCGCATCTGTAGTCAATAGTTTTAACACCAGATCCATGTAATCAATTGTCAGCCGCGTAGCCAGGTTTGGTTTTGCACCTGCACTTCCCCGATAGCGCGAATCCTGACTGATTGCAAACGTCCAAGGGATAGTATGTAATTTTGCGAGTTTTTGTTGAAAATGTCGCCCAAAGCCTGTTAAATCGCCTGCTGGATACCGCTGCCACTGATGCAGCAGGCACTCATCAAGCATCTGAGCATCCAATCCAGCAACCGTCATTCCCTGGCCGTAAACTGGGTTGAAAGCGCAAACAGCATGGCCGACAATTACCAAATTTTCAGGATAGCGCGGGAGGCGTTCGTAGTGGCGCAAACGGTTTTCTGTACCTCGATAACTATACACAGGTGCGATCGCCTCTGCGTCTTTAATCGCATCATAAATCATCGGAGTTGGCAGACTGCGGGCAAATTCTAAAAAACCTGCTTCGTCTGCGGGGGGATAATCGCGATCGCCCCCAGCCAGAATTGCCAGCCAGCGATTGCCTTCGATCGGGAAAATTGCACCGCCGCGAGTGCGAAATGGCGGTGCAGTTGACACAAATACTGGCGTTGTATCTGACAATTTACCCCTGCATTCATAGATGCGACTGGCATAGCCGACAAAAGCATTGATCAGTGTTTCTCGCGGAGGTTCATAGCCGATTTTTTTCAACCATTTAGGTGTTTGAGAAACTTTGCCACTAGCATCGACTACTAAATCTGCATTCAAATTCTCTTCATTTGTGTTAGCTGGGTTTTGGCGATCGCGAAAACGCACCGACACGCCAGCAACCCCCAGGCCCGAGTCCTTCGCCAGCAACCCCGTTACTGTCCCTCCTTCGAGGAAATGCACGTTGGTATTTTCAGCCAAGCGGCGGCGAATTTGCCGATCGAGTAAATCCCGACTGAACATAATTAAATCATTGACATCCGGGCTAAAATGTGTCGCCCAACCCTGCGGACTAAACCACCCAATTGACTTCGGATCTAACCTCGGAGCACCAGCAGCTATTAGTTCATTTTCTAAGCCGGGAAACAACTGTTCTATGATGATTTTGCCCCGATTCAAAAGGATGTGCAGGTGGCGCGATTGAGGAAGGCCGGGGCGGGGTGCAGCTTCTTCTGGAAAAAAATCTCGTTCAACAATACTTACGCGATCGAAATGTTTGGCTAATACTCTAGCAGCCAACAGTCCTGCCAAACTTCCGCCCATAATAATTGCATGACTTTCTCGCTGCATCATCGCATCCTTTGAAGGCTAATAACTAATACCATGTCCGTTGAATTCCCCGTTATAAACTTTTGTCGCCTGGTGGGGGCGGGTTTATAGATATTGTGAATGTGAATCAAAGATTGTTGGTGAAACCCGCCCCTACAAGTATTGCGGTTCGTTAAAAAAAGTCGAGTTAACAAGTTAAACAAAATTGTCTTAGCACAAATACGCCTAAAGTGACAGTAGGCCGCAGACATATTTATACACTTCCGACTGTAGGGGGATGCTTTAGCTCGTCAATAAAGCGATGCTTGCCATTGGGGGCATGAGTCTCAAACTATACATTAGTCAGCTCGCGCCAGCGATCGCGCGCACCCACCCTTTAACGAGGAATATACTATGTATCAAAATTTGCCAATAAATCCACAACTGTATAACATTGGGTTCTGGCTGGCTCAAGTGCCTGTAGAACAGACTACTACTACAACAAGCAGAGTAGAAGACGCAGCACTTCTCTATTCCGGGCCACAATTTTTTATCGCCCTCATAGCTGGAGTCGTCCTCGCCTGCGCTTTCCAACTCTTGCTAACAAATTTATCAGTAGCCGCGGGCCTTTCCTACATCGGACAATCCCACGACGGACACCACTCGGATAGCGGCGGCCCGCCAGTGCGCCACATCGGCCGCAAAGTCGGCACTTGGACGCTAATCACCGTTACCGTCGCCCTCTTCTTCGCTTGCTTGCTAGCAGTTAAGCTGAGCTTGATTAGCAGTCCCGGTTTAGGTGCGATCGTCGGTTTAGTCGTGTGGGCGGCCTATTTCTCACTCCTCGTCTGGGTGAGCTCCACCACCGTCGGTTCCCTGATCGGTTCCGTCGTTAACACCGCAACATCAGGCGTTCAAGCTATTTTCGGTACCGCAGCCGCAGCCCTGGGCGCCAAAGCAGCCAGCAATCAAGTAGTAGCCACAGCCAAAGCAGCCGCCGCCGCAGTGGGCCACGAACTCGGTAGCGCGATCGACCCCACCAGCTTGCGGGAAAATGTCGAAGACTACATCCAAGCCCTCAAACCGCCGGAATTAGACATCAAAGCGATGCGCAGCGAGTTTGAAAAGCTGCTTAACGATCCGCAACTCAAAAGCATTGCGGGCGAAAATTTGCCGAATCTCGATCGCCAAACTCTCGTAGATTTAGTCAGTTCGCGATCGGACTTGTCAAAACGCGATGTCAACCGGATTGTAGACCAACTCCAAGATGCTTGGAAACAAGTAGGAAAACAAGACCAGAAATCTGACGGAATCGCCCAATTGATAGATTATCTCAAATCAGCAAAATCGGGAGATTTGCTCTCAGATACGCTGACAAGTAGGGTAGAAAAAGTTCTCGGGAATCTGGGCGGTCAAAATTCCGGGGACAGCCCCACAATGATGTCCCAAGCAACGACAATGGCAGTCAATGCTTTAATGGGAATAGTTTTGGGTCGCACCGATATTTCCGACTTGGATGTGGAAAAAGTAATTGGTCAGCTCAAAACAGCTAAAGACAAAGTTAGCCAGCAAGCTGATAAAATTACCGCTCAAGTCAAGGGCGAACCAGAAACTTACAGCCCAATTCGTGCTGACGTAGAAAACTACTTGCTCAACACTTATTCGTGGCAGATGAACCCGCAAAAGATCGAGCGCGAATTCCGTGAGGTGCTCTACGATCCAACCGCAGATCCGGGAACAGTGCGCCGCGAATTAGAAAAACTAAATCAGTCTAAGTTTGCAGAAATCCTGGCAAGTCGCGGCGTTTTTACCCAAGACAAAATTAAAGAAATTTCCCAGGAACTAGAAGGAATTAGACAGCGAGTTTTACAAACTGCTATTTTTGCAGAGGAGCAAGAAAAAGCTCGCGATTTGCAGTGGCGCGTGGAAACTTATTTGAAGCTGACGCCAAAAGCAGAATTTACTTCCTCAGGTATCGGGAGCGATTTCAAAAAAATCCTAGAGGATTCTGATGCTACTTACGAACAGTTGCGCGATCGGCTGACTCCTTTCACCCGCGACAGTTTCATCCAAATCCTCAGAGGCCGCGAAGGCTTCGGTTTCCAGGAAGTCGAACAGATTGTTAAAGAGTTGGAAAGGACGCGAGATGTAGTTTTAGCAGATTCTAAAGGTCTGCAAGAAGCTGCGCAAGTCCGACTAGACAATCAGTGGCAAAAAGTACAAGAATACTTGAAGTCTACGGGCAAAGAAGAACTCAATCCCGAAGGCCTCAAGCGCGATTTTAAAACCCTCCTGGACAACCCGGAAGCGGGAATGTGGGCGCTCAGAGCTAGAGCTTCTCGGTTCGATCGCGAAACTTTGGTAAAATTGCTATCTCAGCGGAAAGACCTCAGCGAAGACCAAGTAAATCAGCTTCTCGACAGCGCCGAAGAAACTTGGCACAGCGCGCTAGAAGCACCGCAAAAGCTGGCAGAAAAAGCTAAGGATCAGTACGACCAAACTACCACCGCCCTAGCAGATTACCTCCGCAATACAGGCAAGGCAGAACTCAATCCTGAAGGGATTAAGCGGGATTTGACCAAACTGATGGAAAATCCCAAAGAAGGGGCTTTAGCGCTGCGCGGCCGCCTGTCTCAGGTCGATCGCGATACTTTGGTCAAACTGCTTTCTCAGAGGGAAGATTTGACCGAGGAACAAGTCAATCAAATTATCGACCAAGTGCAGGAAACTCTGGGATCGATCGTGAAAGCGCCGCGCCGTTTGGCGAAGCGGGTGCAAACCCAAGTCCACGATTTTCAGAGCATCTTAGAGGATTATTTGCGCAATACGGGCAAGGAGGAATTAAATCCCGAAGCCATCAAGCGCGACTTGCAACTGCTGCTGCACGACCCAAAAGTCGGCGCTTACAGTTTGGGCGAACGGCTGTCGCATATCGATCGCTCGACGATGATTTCTCTGCTGTCTCAGCGGCCGGATATTTCCGAAGCCGAAGCTGCTCGCATTGTCGATCAAATTTTGTCGGTGCGCGACCAATTCGCACTGCAAATCCAGAAAATTCAGGAGGGCATTCAGTCGGTAATTGACGGAGTTCTCGGAAAAATTCGGGATTACCTCAATTCGCTCGATCGCCCCGAGCTCAATTACGAAGGCATTACGCGGGATGTGCGCAAGTTATTTGACGATCCGCAAGCCGGATTTGATGCTTTGCGCGATCGCCTCGGTCATTTCAACCGCGATACTTTAGTAGCCCTAATTAGTTCGCGCGAGGACATTTCCGAAGCAGATGCGAACCGTTTGATCGACCAAATTGAAAGAAGCCGCAACAGCGTCTTGCAAAGAGCAGAACGCTTGCAGCAAGAAGCGCAGCTTCGCCTCGAAAGCATCAGATTGCAAGCTGAAAAACAAGCTGAAGAAACTCGGAAAGCAGCGGAAGTTGCCTCTTGGTGGCTGTTTTTCACGGCTCTTTCCTCGGCCTTTGCGGCTGCGGGCGCTGGTGCTTTAGCTGTCATCCGCTAAAAAAGAGTCAATTTGCGCGATCGGATTTCTAATAGTGCCTGATGTGATTTCCTACTCACATCAGGCACTATTTTTAGGAGCATTCTCAAGAGCGTGCCAGCTCTATTTACGATTATAAAATTGGTTTGTAGTGAGGACTTCAGTCCTTCTTCTTCTTGCGGACTCAAGTCCTCACATTGTAAAATTGGTTTGTAGTGAGGACTTCAGTCCTTCTTCTTCTTCTTCTTCTTCTTCTTCTTCTTCTTCTTCTTGCGGACTAAAGTCCTCACTACGAACCTTAAAGCAAAACAGAATTGTTATCAGCCTTCTCAAGAGCGGTTCTCAAGCCAGGACGCTTGTTCTCTCAACCGCCGCCCTGCGCAGGGCCCGGCGAGTATCAAACGCAAACTTTTTTTGACTTCGATCGCCCGGATCTGAGAAAATCGCGGTTAGGTCATGACTCGCAGGCGATCGCTTGTGCATAATGAAGGGAACTAAAGATGTGAAAATACTACACTGACTGTGGGGGGCTAGATACCCGATACCTTGGAAATACCGAGGGCTTTAGCAAATCCGCCCACAACAGTCAAAACACGCAGGCACGCGCGATCGCCAATGCTAAACAACCTACGTCTCCAACCTCCCCAGGCTACTTGCCCAGTAACACCGTGAGGAGGACGACGCCATGCAACTCCGAAAAAAAACACTATTAATCATCGGTGCAGCTCTGATCAGCCTGATTGTGGTTCTCTATGCCACTGCATCAACCATTTTGCTGCACGATTTTAACAACCTGGAGGCACAGTACGTCCGCCAGGATGTCGCGCGGGCTTTGGATGCCTTAGATGACGACTTGTCGAATTTAGACACCAGCGCCCAAGATTACGCCGAGTGGGATGATACGTACTCTTTTGTCGATACACGGAACCAGGAATTTGTCAAGTCAAATTTCGTCAATTCGACATTTGTTTACTTGAGATTAAACTTATTGGTGCTGCTGGACTCCGACGGTAAAACCATCTTCAGCAAAGGTTTTGACCTGAAATCCAAAACCGAAATCCCGATTCCGGCAAACTTGCAACAGCACTTGACCGAGGCGTTGCTAGAGTCATCGACAGGTTCTGAGGAGGGGTACCCCGCCAAAACAGGCGTCGTCACCCTGCCAGAAGCCACGCTGCTGATAGCCTCAAAACCGATCGTCAACAGCAACGCCCAAGGCCCACCGCGGGGGACGCTGATCCTGGCACGCTACCTCGACAACACCGAAATTGGTTTGCTTTCGGAACTGACTCACCTGTCAGTGGATTTTAGATTGCCGAGTTTAGATTTTAAAGTGGGAGCCACGAACTACTCGGGGTACGGCGCAAAGGCGCTGGCTCGCTCCAGGCAGGATTTGGAGAATCTCAAACTCAAAATTTCCAACCTCAAATCAGTAGAAATTTTAATCGAGCCGCTCAGCGACAGCGTAGTCGCAGGATACGCCCTGATTCGGGACATCCGGGGCAAGCTAGCGCTGCTGCTGCGAGTAGAAGTAGACCGAGTAATCTCTAGCCAAGGTCAGGCTACCCTAGAACTCTTTACTTTCTCGATATTGGCAGTAGGTTTAATATTTAGCGCGATCGCCATGCTGTTGCTAGAAAATTTAGTCTTGGCGAGATTGGCGGACTTGAGCACCAGCGTCAGCAACATCGCAGCCAACGGCGACGCAGACTTGCGCGTTCAGATGCCCGGAGCAGATGAACTCGCAAGCTTGGCCGACGACATCAACCGAATGCTAGAAGCATTGGGAAATTCTCAAGTCGAACGTAAGGAGAGCGAAAACCGCTATCGGTTGATGGCCGAAAACTCAACCGACATGATTACCAGACACAACCCCAAAGGCGTGTTTGTTTACGTCTCGCCCGCCAGCCACGCTTTGCTGGGATACGAACCTTCGGAACTGATCGGCCGCCTCCCCAGCGATTATTTTCACCCCGACGATTTAGAAACCATTGCCAAAGCTTACTCGAAAATCCTGGCGCTCCCAGTTACTTACACCCTCAGCTACCGCATCCGCCACAAAGACGGCAATTACATTTGGTTTGAAACCACCAGCCGCACGATCCGCGATCCCCAAACCGGCTCCGTGGAAGAAATTATCGGCGTTTCGCGCGACATCAGCGTGCGCAAGCAAACAGAAGAAGAACTGCGAGAAAGCGAAGCTGCAATTAAAGCTTTGTACCAAGTGACTTCGGCTCCCCGTACAGACCCCCAGGGCCGCCTCTCTACCTTTGATTTGCGCCTCCAAGAACTGCTGGCAATGGGATGCAGGCAGTTAGGCTTGTCCGTGGGAATTTTGTCGCGGATTCAAGGCGACAACTATCAAATAATGGCTGTTGAGTGTCCCGACGAGTCGATCGTCAAATCACAAATCTACGATTTGGAAAAAACCTTCTGCGTAGCTACAGCAATGGCAAAAGAACCGATGTACTTTGAGTCGGTGAGGTATTCGGGTTTGTGTTTCAATACTCCCAATCCTGCCTTCAAGATCGAAGCTTACATGGGCATTCCCGTCACGGTGGCAGGTGAAGTTTACGGCACTCTGTGCTTCTTTGCTCCGACTCCTCTGACAGAACCGTTCCGAGTTGTAGATAGAGAGTTGGTGAAACTGATGGCTCAGTGGGTGGGCAGCGAACTCGAACGCCAGCAAACAGGCGTAGATTTGGCAAAAGCCCGCGACGAAGCACTGGCAGCTACCAAAGCCAAAAGCGAATTTTTAGCCACCATGAGCCACGAAATTCGCACTCCGATGAATGGAGTCATCGGCATGACAGGTTTGCTGCTGGATACCCGCTTAAGTCGGGAACAGCGCGATTTTGTAGAAACTATCCGCAGCAGCGGCGATGCCTTGCTGACGCTGATCAACGATATTCTAGATTTCTCGAAAATTGAGTCGGGCAAATTGGACTTGGAGGAACATCCGTTTGACATCCGCACTTGCATTGAGGAATCCCTCGACTTGGTAGCTGCTAAGGCGGCACAAAAAAAACTGGAATTGGGTTACTTGATCGATCGCTCCGTACCACCAACGGCGATCGGTGACAGCGCCCGCTTGAGGCAAATTTTAATCAACTTGCTCAGCAATGCTGTTAAATTTACTGAATCTGGAGAAGTGGTGGTTTCGGTGACTGCCAAAAAGCTTGCAGTGTCCGCGATCGACGCTCAAGAACCGCCAGCAATTAATGGCGAACCGCGAGCAATTCACAAAGTATACGAAATACAATTTGGGGTTAAAGATACTGGTATCGGCATTCCGGGCGATCGCATGGATCGGCTGTTTAAATCTTTCAGTCAGGTTGATTCTTCAACGAACAGGCAGTACGGCGGTACCGGATTGGGTTTGGCAATTAGCAAGCGTTTGGCCGAAATGATGGGCGGCAGGATGTGGGTGGAAAGTATGGGAAGTCTTGCGGGCAATCCTCCCGCAGATTTTAAAGCTGCTGTTTTTGATGTGGAATGTGAAGAATCTTGCGAAATTGCTGAAAAATATTGCTCTGGCAAATCTGTACTCAGCAGCCAGCAGAGCGACGCAAATCCCAAATCCGCAGGCTCTACTTTTTATTTCAGCACGATCGTTGGTGCCTGCAACAGTTCATTACCAGTTAATTTGAGCACTACTCAACCTGAATTAACTGGGAAGCGAGTCTTAATTGTCGATGACAATGCAACCAACCGCCAAATTTTGACTCTCCAAGCTAAGTCTTGGGGAATGGTGCCTAGGGCTTCAGCTTCGGCTCGTTTGGCTTTGGATTGGATCGCGGCTAAAGAGGTGTTTGACTTGGCAATTTTGGATATGCAAATGCCACAAATGGACGGGTTGGCTTTAGCTGCGGAAATTCGCCTGTATCCCGAGTGCCAAAAGTTGCCGTTAGTGATGCTAACTTCGATCGGCAGACAAGAAATTAACACCCCTGCGATTGAGGTGGATTTTGCTGCTTTTTTGAACAAGCCGATCAAACAATCTCAGCTTTACAATGTTTTAATCAATATTTTTGGGAAACAGAATACTGAAATTAGAGTGCAGCGCAGCAGCACACCTTTCTTACAAACCATACCCGTGCTGGCCCAGAACTTACCCCTGCGGATTCTGTTGGCTGACGATCATTTGGTGAATCAGAAGGTGGCTTTGCAAATTTTGCAGCGGATGGGGTATCGCGCGGATGTGGCGGGAAACGGTATCGAAGTGCTCGAAGCTTTGCGCCGCCAGCCTTACGATGTGGTGCTGATGGACGTGCAAATGCCGGAAATGGACGGACTGGAAGCTACCCGCCGCATCCGTGAGGAATTTTCAGCAGATTTCACCTTAGAAAATCCCACAGGAGAATCAGAAGTTTCCGCAAATAATCAGCAATCAAAAAATCAAAAATCGAGAGAAAATCCCACAGAAAAATCAGAAGTTTCCGCAAATAATCAGCAATCAAAAAATCAAAAATCGAGAGAAAATCCCACAGGAGAATCAGAAGTTTCCGCAAATAATCAGCAATCAAATAATCAAAAATCAAAAATCAAAAATCAAAAATCAACGAGGCCTTGGATTGTGGCGATGACGGCAAATGCGATGCGGGGCGATCGCGAAGAGTGCATGGCTGCGGGGATGGACGACTATTTGAGCAAGCCGATCGAGATTGAGGAGTTGGTTCGAGCTTTGAGCGCGTGTAAATCTCGATCGAATGGGGACTTTGAGCTCCCCCAGCCGATGTTTTGTATGAACTCGCAGATTGAACAAATAGGAGGAACAAGTGAATTAGAAGTGCGATCGAATGGGGCTGTTGCGTCCAATCAACAACAGACAATTCCCAATTCGCCCTCCGTCGTCGGGTGGGGTGCATCAAATCTCGATCGGGCTTTGTCAGAGAGCCGCGATTGCCTGAGTGCCAAGATTATAGAGGGACTGCGAGATGTGGAAGCTTTGGACGAGGCGATCGACATTTACCTCGAAACAGCTCCCGAACTGCTGCAAGGCATCTCTATGGCCCTGTGCAACGCCGATCCGCTGGCTTTGAGGCGGGATGCTCACTCTTTGAAGTCGATTAGCGGTACTCTCGGTGCTTTTCGTTTGTTTGAGCTGTGCGAGGAACTCGAAATCATGGGCCGGATGGGGACAGAGGCAAATAAGCCTTTATCTGGGATGGACTCCGGGCTTTTAGAACAGGTTGAGGCCGAGTATCAAAGAGTCGAAACAGCGTTGAAAATAGAAAGGGACTCTGTTGATTATCAATAGCAGAAAACTTATAGCCTTTCTCGGATCAATGAGGGACTGGACGGTAATTGGTAATTGTTAATTGGTAATCTATAGCACCAGCACCTGGTTAAAATATTGAGCCGTAGGGTGTGTCGCCCGCGATAAATCTCTGCATCAAAATCGACAATTTCATAGCGACGCACCTGCACCTTATTGAGCCGTAGGGTGTGTCGCCCGCGATAAATCTCTACATCAAAATCGACAATTTAATAGCGACGCACCAGCACCTTTCAAGAACTCTTGCAAACAAACCGAACGACTGCACAAGATTATGGACATTACTGAAGGGTTCACGATCGGGCAGGCGTTTTCTATTGATAATCCTCCCTATGAGGTTTTCTCAGAAGAATGGAAGGTTGTTGGATTGTCCCATCCAGATATTACCTTCTCGTACACGAAATATTGGGTAAGAGATATCGCTTATATACATATTTCGACGACAGACACAGTTGCAGGTGTTGCGATCGAGGAAACCGATCGAGGGGTTATTAGTAAACTACCCACCACCAACCGCGTATAGCGGTATGGTGGGGGCTTTCAATAGCCTTGAGACATCACTATTCAAAGAACAACAAAGCCCCGAACCTTTAGGCTGGTTTACAACAGCCCCAAGAGCCGAAATATTTTTCGCTCCGTTATAATCCGCATCGCCAATATAGCCACAATGTCCACACTCGAATTTCTTGCCTTTCCGATAGGATTCACCCCGAACAGGGTGGATATGGTTGCAATTGTGGCAAGGAAAGCGACGTATATCTAGGGTCGATAAACAAGATTTTTACACCATGTTTTATCGCTTTATAAATCAAGAATTGCCGCAACTGGAAGAACGCCCAACTATTGCTAAGTCTCCGCTCCTTCTTAGAACGGGGAAGGCTATTAGTGCGCTCTCTAATTCCCGTCAAGTCTTCCAAAGCAATAGCTTGGTTACTCGAAACCGCCCTAGATATCAGTCGGTGGCTGATGGTGTGATTTACCAATTCCTGAAAGCGTTTCTCCTTGCCCGACAACCGTTTCAACAATGCTCGACATCTGCGTCGATTACTGCGTGTGCCTCTCGTGGCTTTTTGTTGGAGATCCGCTCTAAGTTGGGCGTAATGATTTCTAATTTTGGTAATTTCTTTACCGCTAAATTTATCTCCTTCGGAGGTAACAACAATGTCAGTTCGACCAAAATCGCCACCCAAAATTTAATCAGTTTCGAGTGGTTCTGGGGGCACAGATTCAAGCTGAATATTCAGATAGTAAATACCATCTTTACGCTTGATCAGCGTGGCTGTTTTGGGGATTTGTCCCTTCAGCAATCCAAGCTGATAGTTGCCAATAGCCAACTTAAACCGCTCTCTACCGTCAATAGTAGTCAAGCTTACCGTCCAGTCTTTCTCCCTAAAAGAGAAGGTACGGGGGTCGTAAGTGGCACTGGTTGGGGCAAAGCTTTTAACTGGCTTGCCATCTTTCTTAGCCGTCTTCCTGTTGCCAGAAACCCGTCTAATCGCATGAATAGCCAATTGAGCTCCCAAGCTGAATCTAGCTCTGACATCGTGATAAACCAAGGATTGCATCGCCAACTCATTTGTCAGAGTTGGGGGGACAGTCTGGTTGACGTATTCGCAAGCAGCAGCAAACGCCAAGAGCGTCGAATCGATTTTCGTCGATTGCTCCAGGCTTACTTCGAGCTTGCAAGATACTGTCAGAACTTGTTTCATAAGTCCATCATATCTCAATATGTGAAACTTTGGCAAAAACCAGGAATTTGTTCGCTCACTCATCCACCCGACTACTTGCCGAGATCTACGATTGTCAGATTGCAGTCGGGTGGAATCGTCCACTCACGCGCATTCCTCCCACCACCAACCTTCGATCGGTATGGTGGGGGAATCCTGCTGTTCTAGTTGAACTCAAGAATTTCCCCTATCTCGAAGTGGGATTACTCATCAAGGGAGATCGAGCGAGATATTTGATGGATGAGTTGAGTTGATAGATTCATCACATAGCTGGTGATGCACCCTACAATAACTGAGGATCGCGAATTAAATAATTTACACATATTTGTGGGATGGGCGTCCCGCCCGTCCCACAATAACAATAAAAATTGTAAGTTATTTATAGCGGTTCTCAAGCGTGGTGAGGATAGCCCGGTTTGCCCGGTTTGGCCGGTTTGGCCGGTTTGGCCGGTTTGGCCATGAGTACCTCATCTTTCTGAGAAAGGCTATAATTCTCATTCCTGAGGACTAAAGTCCTCACTACAAACCCTTTGACTTTTTAGTTACTAACACCCAATCGTCGGCTGTTTTGACAACCTGAGCATTCTCCAAGGCTAGATGTTTGAGTACAGGTTTTTCTAACAGAAAATAAGGTGGCGGGAGAGATTGCCATTTCTGTTTCAGCGTCGGCCCGTCGGCGACAATAACTTGCCTCTCACTATAAAAATTCAGCGACGGACGAGGTAATTTATGAGAGGTAAAGACTTGCTGGCCCGCTGGGGTTCCTTGGCGGACAATTTCGGCGATCGGCTTCACCGGATAATCCTCCGCCAGTTCCCAAACCCAGTTATCGGAAGCGACAAATACTAACAGCGTGACGTAAGTTCCCCAAATTAAAACTAAGAGAAACTGCCGATCTTTGCGGTGCAGCAACACGGCCGCCAGTGTCATTGTCAAAGCAACAAACATCAGCATTAACTGCAAATCTCGCTGGGGGGGCGCAAATTTTCCCCCAAGCGGCACGAAACCGCCGAAGTACAGGCAACCGAGTAGAGAAACTACAGCCAGCAGCCACAAAATCGCGGGATGAGGCAACAAAGATATAGCATTAAAATGTTCTTCTGCTTCATCTTTTGCCGATTCTCCCGGCACCGACATTTGCTCCCAAACTTCAGCGAGATAGCTGCCAACGGCGATCGCAAAAGCTGGATAAACTGGCAAAACATACCAAGGCAATTTGGTATTCATCACAGAAATAGCCAGCAGATATACTCCAGTCCAAACTAATACTAATTTTGGCCCGGGAAAATTGCGATTTTCCCAACTCAAACGCAGCCCTTGCAGCCAAAATAACTGCCACGGCCATGCTGATTCTAAAATTTCTAAAAGATAATACCAGGGCGGGCCTTCGTGATCGCCTACTGTTTCCCAAATGCGCCGGAAAGATTGGTTTACTAAATTAGCGTTGATGAAATCTTGGCCGTAGTGCAGCCATTGGGCAAAATACCAAGCAGCTACCGGGAATGTTCCGATCGCCAATCCGCCCCAAAGATACCCACAAGTGAGGAGTCGGGGGGTATCCCAAATCAGGAAAACAAAGCCGATCGCGCCCAGCAGCAGCCCCAACATCACGCCTTTAGTCAGAGAAATGAGTCCGAACCCAATCCCTGCCCCCAAAGCGTAGCGCAAGTCGCGGCGCGATCGCAGCAAACACCACATGGATGCCAGCAAAAAACACAAAACTGCTCCGTCTAACATCGCCAAACGTCCATGCCGCACTACCGGGAGCAGCGTCAGATACACGAGAGCCGAAAAAATGGCGATCGAGCGCTGCGGAAACAACTCCCTGCCAATGGCGTAAAGCAGGGGCACTGAAGCCGCCGTCAGCATTGCCGGTGCCAACCTCGCCGTCAATTCGCTGACGCCGCCGGCGCGAAAACACAGCCCGATCAGCCAGTGTACCAGCGGCGGCTTGTTCAAATAAGGCACGGAGCCGATCGTCGGATACAGCCAATGTAAATTTCCCCGCCAAATTTCGCGGCTTACCTGGGCTGCAATTCCTTCATCCCAATCCCGCAACGCCACGCCGCCCAGATTCAGCCCGAAAATCAGCACCGCAGCCAACAGAAAAGCCAGCATCCACAGTTTGTCTGTCCAACTGTCATTGAAGCGAGTTTTCGGTTTCCGGCGCGGGAATGGAAAGATTTCTGACATAAGTTATACCATTTTAGATTTTAGATTTTAGATTTTAGACTTCGGCGTGACAGGTTCGACGAGCCAAACGTCTCGCGATTTTAGATTGCAGAATTGGGAATGACTTATGAATTAAGGGTTTCGAGTAAGTGGCTGGGGTTGGATGCTGTTGGGACACTCTCTGTTAACAGAGTTTTTAGCGTCCCAAACAGAAGGTAAACTTATACAGCAGTTATTTGCGATCGGGAAAATACCATGAACTTGCCTGTAATTATTGATATTATCATTGGCTTAGTGTTTATCTACCTGACTTTAAGCTTGCTAGCTTCGGAAATTCAGGAACTGATTGCTACTGTTATGCAGTGGCGGGCGGAACATTTAAAAAAGTCGATCGAAGTGCTGCTTTCTGGAGGAAGCGAAGGTGCGAAAGATCCGCTGCAATTTCAGCGAGTCGCACAGTTGGCAAATTCGATTTACGCCAATCCGATTATCAAGGATTTGAATCAGGGAGCGAAAGGGCTTATCTCACAAGGATTCCGCTCTTTTACTCACCGCATGGGAGATTTTTACCGCCGAGTTACTCGCACTAAAAATGTTTTCGGCAATAAATCAACAGGGCCGTCTTATATTCCAGCAGATGGTTTTGCTGCTAGCCTTTTGGATACTTTAAAAATTTCTATTTTGATGCAATCCCTGTCTAAAAGCCGATTGGAAAGATTTAAAGATTTACAGTTGGCACAAATTCAAGTGATTGGAGAGGGTCTGAATCTGCCGGAGTCTACTAAACCGATTATCGAGCAAGAATTTGGCTGGCTGACTGCGGAGTTCAATCGAGTTGTTGAAGATTATAAAAACGATTTGGGAAGTTTGAACAATAGTTTGGATCGGATGTCGGAAAAGTTGGGATTTTATATTAATGATTCTCAGGTTTATCTGCCAGAAACCGAGCTGGGAGGGAGAGAATTTCAGAGGCAGATGGCTTTTATTAAGGCGAGTTTTGACAGCGAATTTGAGCGGGTGGCGCTGCGGGCGCAACTGCAACCGAGTTTGAGCAATCTGTTAAATACTGTTAGGAAAGTTAGGAAAAGTCAGGATGCGGTAGCACAAATTATGGATGAGAAAGAGGAGAGTCCGATTTACAAACAAATTCAAGAAACCTTGGACAGTATGCCAGAATCTTTGAAACGCAGCCTTTATATTTTAGCGCAGCGCGCTGAAACTGGTGGCGGAGATACTCAAGAGCAGTTGCAGCGGTTTCAGAAAGAAATTGAAATTTGGTTTGACCAATCGATGGAGCGCGCTTCGGGGGTTTACAAGCGGAATGCTAGAGGGGTGGCGATTTTGATCGGAACTGCGATCGCCCTGGCTGCTAATGCTGACACAATTAATATTATTAATCGGTTGTCGAAGGATTCGATGCTGCGATCGACTGTTAATTTGTACGCTAAGCAGTTGGTGGAAAAAAACGCTAACACGAAATTAGATAATTTAACGAATCTCACCAAAGTTCAAAATGAGGTCGATCGAGCTTTGGATAAAGTAGCTCTGCCTTTTGGCTGGAGCGAACCGAACAGGTTAGAGCTAGACGCCCAGGGGAAATTATTGTTGCCGGCTTTGATGGCAAAATTGTTTGGTTGGATGTTGAGCGGCGTAGCTATTTCTATGGGAGCTGGTTTTTGGTTCGAGGCGCTCAATAAGATTATTAATATTCGGAATGCTGGGAAGAAACCGCCCTCTGCTACAGACTCTTGAGCGGTGCTGTGGCGCAGCCGATCGACTAACTGTCATACCATTTTAGATTTTAGATCGGAATGACGGATGACGATCGGGGTTTGGAGCACGAGCCGGCAATTAGATTCTTTTGTGAAGCAGTCACCTACAGGATACCGGATCTATCGGTAATTACTGGCCTGCTGGCAGTTTGGGGAAATACGGAAAATATAAATTCCGTGCGATCGCGGATGGCAGCGCCGCGGAAATAGGCGAAACTGATAAGTGGGTTGAATAGGCACAAGCAATACAAACCAGGTTGCTGCCTGTTTCCTGCGGTCTGACTCCAAGGGTACATCTACCAGTCAACACCCTTTTGGAGGAAGGAATATGTTCACTTCTTTGACGGAAATCAATCCCGCCTCGGAATACCAAAATCCCGCATCCAGAAGCTTTGCATTCAATGACTCCAGCATCAATGACGGGGGATATTTGGTCTCTGGGATTTTGGCCGCGGTTGCAGTAATTTTAGTCAAGTCCACCTCTCAAGGCATCCAGCAAGTTACTTCGGCACTTCAAAAATATGCCTCTATGCTTGCAGAGATTGACAAAGTTTGCACAATTTCTGGCCGTAGTTCAGATGATCTCGAACTAGATAACAGCCAATTGCTAAATTGGCACAGTGATGTGAGCGACAAAAACGGACTGGGTTTGTGTTATGCCGATCGAGATAGCGACACACTCAGCAACGGCTGCGCGCGCGATCGATTGTTTGCTAAGGAGAGTGTTGTAATTGAGGCTGTGGAGTGTGCTGAGGGTGATTGGCCCCAATGGAATTGTCATTAACCGCCTGATGGGGCGATCGACGATGCGATCTGGCTGAATCTGCGATCGATCGTATCAACTCCGGCTCAATAATTCTCATAACGTTTGTAGTGACGCCCCAAGTCCTCAAAGTTCGTGCTAAGAGTGCGCAAACAACTTAATTGCGATCGATTAATCAGCACTGAATGTCAGACAGTTTTGATTGTTAGTAAATGCCACCAAACCAACTTGGTATCAGTATTCTGGTCTCTCACAAATCTAGCCAGCGTAGTAGTATATACCAAGCGTGAAAAATCAATGCAACAATATTGGTAGGGTGTGGATCCATCGATAGTATAGCCTTTCTCAAAAAGGTGAGGTATGTCGGGCATAGGGCATAGGGCATAGGGCATAGGGCATAGGGCATAGGGCATAGGGCATAGGGCATACCTCATGTTTTTGAGAACCGCTATATCAAAAAAAGATGGAAAATCTAGCAAGCGACGCACCAGCTACAATATTTTAGTAAACTTTCCTAAACTAAAAGTGTTGTAGCAAGGATTTTTTAAATTGGTAATATCTCATAGGATTTGAGATTTTTAAATAGGGAATGACTGAGGTCGCTCGTAGTTTTACTCTTGCCGACAGTTGCATTCTTGGTTTTAAGAATGCGGAATTATTCAAAATGTATTATTATATAATTCATTTTAAAATTCGCTGAAATACAGGTGGGGACTTAGATCTAGCCGTGTCCTTCCACCAAAACTCTCCAACTATAATTCAAAATTCTAAATCTAATTTAGAGGGTTTACCAGTAGTAAATTACCCTTTAACATATTTTCAAATGCCTGTAATTATGGGTATTGGTCGCCAAATTGTGCTGAAAAAATCCGGCTTTTAAAAGCTGGATTTTTTTGAATTTTTTTAAATCAAAATATATAAAATGCCCAAGGATTATCACAATAAAATCGAGTAACTACAAGCACCAACAAGTACAATCCGGAAAAACAATCATTTAAATAATTGATTTAAAAATCTGTTGCATTTTTTTCAACATTGGTGTTAAGATGTAATCAAATAAGGCTGATGAGATTACTCCAGGGCTGTATCTACCAGTAACGCCCTTAATGGAGTATCAAAAATGAGTTCAACATTCGCTCAAACTAACTCACAATCTTCTTTGGAAAAACTGCCCCCACGTTCCTTAGTATTCATTGATTCTGGGGTGGAAGATTACGAGTCTATTGCAGCGGGAGTTCTGCCGGGACAGCAGGTAGTAATACTCGATAGCACCAAAAATGGCATCGAACAAATTACCTCTGAAATTGAAAACTATGCCTCTACCAACGGGGCGATCGACTCGGTTCACATTATTTCTCACGGCAGTTCAGGCAGCCTGCAACTTGGCAATACCGCTCTGGGTTCAGATAATATCGATCAATACAAAAGCCAATTGGAAAAGTGGCAGACTTCACTAGCCCCAGAAGCAGACATCATGCTGTACGGCTGCGATGTAGCTTCAGGTACAGGTGCTAATTTCGTTGACAAATTCAGCCAATTAACCGGGGCTGACGTTGCCGCATCCACCAACATCACCGGCAAAGATGGCGACTGGAATTTAGAATTTGCTAAGGGTCAAATTGAATCTCCTTTAGCCTTGCGGCCGGACACGATGGCAAATTACCAAGGTGATTTAGCTACTATCGTGGTTGCCAATAATAACGATAGCGGAGCAGGTTCCTTAAGGGCTGCGATCGCCTCCGCTGTAGCTGGCGATACAATTACCTTCGCTCCCGGTTTGGCTGGCAAAACCATCACCCTCACCAGCGGTCAACTCGATATTCCCGTTGGCAAAAACCTCACCATTGACGGCGCCGCCGCCGCTGGTTTAACCATCAGTGGTAACAACGCATCCCGTGCCTTTTTTGTCAATGCACAAGTGGGCACTGCTACGAGTTTTGCAGTCAAAAACCTCTCTATTATCAACGGTAAAACTACTGATACCGGCGGTGCGATCGGTACAACTGACGAAGTAAGGCTCACAGTAGACAACGTTCAGTTCAATAACAACGTTGCCGATAAGGGTGGTGGGGCAATTTTCGGCAATAACAACAATACCCTGACAGTAACGAACAGTAAATTTAACGGCAACATCGCCACCGCAGGTAATGACGAACGTGGTGCAGGTGCGATCGGCTTTTTGAGCTCCAAAGCTTTTACAGTCACCAACAGCGACTTCAACAACAACAAAGGAATTAACGGTGGGGCAATTAACAGCCTTCAGGGCAAGTTAACAATTGATAACTCGCGATTTATCGGCAACGACACCACCGCCGCCGTTTACGCAACAGGCCAAGATAATCCCTTTTTAAGGGGTTTTGGTGGCGCAGTTTACACAGACAGAGCCAGCGATCTGAACGAAGCTTCCGGCACAATTAAGATCACCAATAGCGTCTTTCAAGACAATAAAGGTCGAGGTGAAGGAGGCGCAGCTTATCTGTTCACCGGCAACCAAGACAAGGTAATTTTGGAAAACAGCACCTTCCAAAATAACGAAATTCTGGCGCTACCCAACGGTGGAAATACTGGAAACGGTGGTGCGGTAACGACTTTGAGCGACAGCACCAACCAGGGATTGACCATTACCAACACCACCTTTGCTGGCAACAAAGCTGGCAATCAAGGTGGTGGTCTGTGGACACGCAATGCCCCTGCTACGATTACTAACAGTACGTTTTCTGGCAACTCCACGGCGTTTGGTGCTGGTGATTTCAACAAACTTGGCGGTGCAATGACTCTTGGTGCGCCCACAACTATTGTCAACACGACGATCGCCGATAATTACGCCGGCTGGGTTGGTGGAGGTATCTTCGCCGATGCCAACGATGTCACCCTCAAAAACACGATTCTTTCCAACAATACAGCGGGCAACGGAGGAAACCCTTGGGGAATTCAGCAACACACCACCGCCCAATACACCGATCAAGGAGGGAATTTTCAGTGGCCGGTGATTAGCACTGATACCAAGGCGACGACAAGTGTGACGGTCGCCGATCCGAAACTCGGCCCTCTGCAAAACATCAACGGCGCTTTCGTCAGGCCTCTGCTGCTCGGAAGTCCGGCAATTGATAAAGGGGTTGCAAGTGGCGCACCGGCACTGGATCAGCGCGGCGTAAATCGCCCTCAAGATGGTGATACTATCCCAGGGGCGATCGTTGACAGCGGATCTTTTGAATACACCAGTGGAGTCGTGCCAACTCCAACTCCAACTCCGGCGCCAACGCCAACTCCGGCGCCAACTCCAACTCCAACTCCAACTCCGGCGCCAACGCCAACTCCGGCGCCAACTCCAACTCCAACTCCAACTCCGGCACCAACGCCAACTCCGGCGCCAACTCCAACTCCAACTCCAACTCCGGCACCAACTCCAACTCCGGCGCCGACTCCAACTCCAACTCCAACTCCGGCGCCAACGCCAACTCCGACGCCAACTCCGGCACCAACGCCAACTCCGGCGCCAACTCCAACTCCGACGCCAACTCCGGCACCAACTCCAACTCCGGCGCCGACTCCAACTCCAACTCCAACTCCGGCGCCAACGCCAACTCCGGCGCCAACTCCAACTCCGACGCCAACTCCGGCACCAACGCCAACTCCGGCGCCGACTCCAACTCCAACTCCAACTCCGGCGCCGACTCCGACACCCGCGCCGACTCCAACTCCCACTCCGACTCCGGCGCCGACTCCGACACCCGCGCCGACTCCAACTCCGGCTGGGGATGGTTCCCCGCTTGATGGCCTCAACGCCCCGCAACTCGACCCTGCTACCATCACCCCCAACCCCGTCCAAAAAACTGTCAACGGGGGTAACACTGCCGATTTCATCATGGGTGGCAGCACCAGCGAGTCGATTAACGGACTTGCAGGCAACGACACTATCTACGGCATGGGCGGCAATGACAACATTGACGGCGGTGCAGATAATGACTTGCTTTTCGGCAA
>NZ_JAUBUN010000053.1:26920-46067 GCF_036702665.1 Microcoleus sp. Aus8_D2 | reverse complement strand
AGCAAGCCGAAGGCTGGTCATTAGTCATTTTAGCCGAAGAGCGAAGCCGAAGGCTGGTCATTAGTCATTAGTCATTAGTCACTAGCCATTAGTGCTGTACCCGCTGGCAAACTTCCAACCTCATTAGTTATTGGTGATGAGTGATTAGTCATTTGTGATTGTACCAATTCTGAAAATGTAGAGCTACCTATAGATTGTAGGCTATATGTGTAGGGACACGGCATTGCCGTGTCCTTGCGCGTATCTGCGACTTTAATCCTGGGCTTCAGGCCCCGACAGTTACCGCCACTGGTGAGAATGCCAGCGCATTTTTGCTTTTCATAAATCTTTTGTGATACTATGCGTGAAAAATTGTTGCTACTGTTATTAACCGTATATAAATTATCTGTCATTGGCACAGTCCCAGCCGGACACGGCAGTGCCGTTTCCCTACATTGTTGCTGCTGTTATTAACCGTATATAAATTATCTGTCCTCGCGTCATAATCCCGGCAGGACACGGCAGTGCCGTTTCCCTACAGGTAAAAACCTCTAATTGCTGATTCTGCAAGATTTATTCAAATTGGTATTATTACTTTAGCTTGCTTTTTAAGAGGCAACTTTGAAAAAAATCTGTGTCTGTTATAGCAATTTTACAATTATCGACCATCTGGCATCAGCCCTTAGCCTGCGGTGATTTCAGGATGAATTGTCCTTCGCCGCCGCCGAATACAGAATTCTTAAGAGATAGAAAAGAATCAGTTACAAAAATCAGTAATCGTGGTAAATTCTAAGCCACAACAGGCGATCGCGCGATCGACTAGCGATATTTTCAATAGGAGTTTAAACATGGCTGCATTAAAAGTCGGCATTAACGGATTTGGTCGCATCGGACGGCTAGTCATGCGTGCCGGCATCAAAAACCCCAACATCGAATTTGTGGGGATTAACGACTTAGTTTCGCCAGAAAACCTAGCTTATCTTTTCAAATACGACTCCACCCACGGCATCTACGACGGCGAAGTAGAAGGGAAACCAGACGGGATTGTCGTTGACGGACATTTTATCCCCTGTACTTCGATTAGAAATCCGACTGAATTACCTTGGGGTAAAGCCGGTGCAGACTATGTTGTAGAATCTACCGGATTGTTTACGGATTTTGAAGGCGGATCAAAACACTTGACGGCGGGAGCAAAACGAGTAATACTTTCAGCACCGACAAAAGACCCGGAAAAAGTTCCCACTTTTCTAGTAGGCGTCAACCACCACAAATTTGACCCTGCAAAAGATACAGTTGTTTCTAATGCTAGCTGCACCACGAATTGTTTAGCGCCAATCGCCAAAGTTATCAATGATAATTTTGGTTTGGAAGAAGGTTTGATGACGACTGTTCACGCGATGACTTCTACTCAACCTACTGTAGATGGCCCGAGCCAAAAAGATTGGCGGGGAGGACGCGGTGCGGCTCAAAATATTATTCCATCTTCGACTGGTGCGGCGAAAGCTGTTACTTTGGTGTTGCCGGAATTGAAAGGAAAATTGACTGGTATGGCTTTGCGTGTGCCGACTCCAGATGTGTCTGTGGTTGACCTTACTTTCAAAACGGGGAAGGAAACTAGCTATAAAGAAATTTGCGAAGCTATGAAAAAAGCTTCTGAAGGTGAACTCAAAGGTATTCTTGGATATACTGAGGATGCGGTGGTTTCGACGGATTTTCAGGGCGATGCCCGATCGAGCATTTTTGATGCAGGTGCGGGAATTGAACTGAATTCTAAGTTTTTCAAAGTGGTTTCGTGGTATGACAATGAGTGGGGTTATTCTTGCCGCGTGATTGATTTGATGCTGTCGATGGCCGAGAAGGACGGATTTTTGGGCAAGTAGTATCGATGCGGGTAAAGAGTTTCTAAGGATTCCCGACGATCGGCGATCGCAAAACCTAATTATGTAGGGTGCGCCGTGCGCACCTTACGGCGATAATTCCCGCGTTAAATCACTTTTTATCTAATACCAATTATCAAAAGTCATGCAATAGTAGCTGTAGGGTGCGGATACGTCGAAAATCCCTAAAAAAGATCGACAATCGAGCGAGCGACGCACCTGACCAACTCTCGCCCGTGTCAACAAATCCAACACTTCTTTTGTCGCAAAAATTTTGAGAAATGGTATAAGTTCTGAGCAACTCAGGTGAAAATCTAGAATCAACTAAATCCAACTTTTTTTAAATTATCATAAAAACCGAATTATGTCTGAACTG
This sequence comes from Microcoleus sp. Aus8_D2, assembly GCF_036702665.1. Taxonomy (NCBI): domain Bacteria; kingdom Bacillati; phylum Cyanobacteriota; class Cyanophyceae; order Oscillatoriales; family Microcoleaceae; genus Microcoleus; species Microcoleus sp. Aus8_D2. The sequence goes on along the minus strand of NZ_JAUBUN010000053.1, from coordinate 43,835 downwards.
CCACCGCTGAATCACGAAACTATTTGGGCTATCCTCAACGAAGAAATGGACGATGCTGCTGTCAACCGCCTAGTTTGGCTGTATCTGGGCTACCGCCCTGATGCGGAGACTGGTAAGTGGAACAGCTCTGATGTTGCTAGCGAGTGGCGCCAAGACTACCCGGAACCGCCGGATTTTATTGATTCTAGGCCGGCGACGGTGAAATTGACGCGATCGACTCCTCCAGAAAACAAGCAGTTACTGAAGGAAAAATTGGGATTTAAGGGCTATAAAATTGGGGAATTCGGGCCGAGACAGACTCGCAGGGCGACGATGGCTAATTGGTTGATGGGTTTTATGGAAGCTGGGGCTTAACAATAGTTCGGACAGTGTTTAAGCAGCCAGAGCACCATAAGACAGGAGGAAGAGGAGGTTAGGGTTGAGTTGAGGAAGGCTATGATGCCCCGCCCCTCTCAGTTAGGGACGTACCCGTTTCCGTGCATCCAGCTCCCGATATTCTAGGCTCATGCCTTGCTCTTGTTTGCCATGTGGATGTAGTCGTGGCAACTTTCGTGGGTAGTCCTGCATAGTAAGCATGATTAAGGGTTTAATTGTATCGATAAATTGGCGTTATAGTCATGAATAAAATACCAAAGAGCTGCCTAGATGATTGGAGAGTTTTTCAAATAATAAAATAGTTTTTATCACCAACAGAGATATTCTTTGTCTCATCGTATTATTAAATATTTCTATATAGTTCGTCTGACAAGTATCCTTTCCTACTGCTTTGTGTCTTTTTTTAGTAAAAACTGTTCCGTAAGCACTCCAAAAGTCTGTATAACTCACAGCACATTGGCGATCGACTGGTGGTAAAGACTCCCATAATCCGCTCGCACTCTTGTTCATCTCTTTTACCAATATATACTCCTACAATTTATGAAGTTAACGCATCAATGGCTCCCAGACACTGCTTAGTACCCTGCTCACCTACAAATGACCACATCTCATCACATTGAATTGTTAGCTTCCCCTTCTTTTTTTACTTCACTTCTACTTCTCTCGCTTACTGCTCCTAATTTTTCACCACCTTTCAGAGACTCCTGTAGCTCTCACAATTCCAGCCTGCATATATCTTTTCTTTCTAAAGCCGATCTATTAACTCTCTTGTTGCTGCGTCCATCGGTTGATGTCTGGGAGCCATGACAAATTGTCTGACACAATCTCGACATTTAAAATTTTGGATAGCCGGAGTGAGTGTGACCATTTTTTACAATATATTGAGAGTTGCACCCTCGACATTTCATAATCTAAAACTCAAGGTAGATTGAATAAGTAAAATTATCACACATTTTCCTGACTATGCAGGACCATCGATAACTTTTCTTGGCATCGGCAGGTTGAAATTTAAAACCCTGAGACATTTTAGTATTCAAGAGAGAATTTTTATGAGTGCTTAGCTGTTTTTTTTTCATATATCATACTCAGAAATTATTTGTCAAGTATAACTTATACTAAATCTAGATCTTCGTACCGGCCACATATCATACTTAAACATACTTTGTCAAGTACAACTTATACCAGATTAGATGCTCTTACCCTGATTAGGTATCAGGTGTCAGGTGTCAGGTCTCAGTCGTTTGTTCTCATAGCATACATGGGACTTACACGAACAAGATATCAATATTTTCAGCCCGATCAGCCTCCGCGACTGTGTGAATTATAAATTTACCTAAATTTTCCTTTTGTTCCTGATAAACATAGTTAGGTCTAGTAAATTATGTAAGCCTATTCCACGACCGAAAGTTTGGTGTCATTGATTACCGCCTTTGCGACCAAAATAAAGATGGTAAAGCGCAAGCAATGCCCGCCTAGTAAATGCTGGAAAGCTTACAGATCGTCGTGCTCTAGGTTCGTAATAATTTATTTGTCAAGGTTTGCAATGAAAAGCATCGAGAATTCCTGCCTTCATAAATTAGTAGAATCCCAAGTAGCGCAAACACCAAATGCTATTGCTGCAACTTGCCAAGCCGAGCAAATAACTTATCAAGAATTAAACCAAAAAGCCAATCAATTAGCACATTATCTGAGAACTTTAGGCGTTAACCCAGAGACACTTATTGGAGTATGTGTTGAGCGATCTCTGAATATGCTGATTGGACTTTTGGGAGTATTAAAAGCCGGCAGTGCTTACGTTCCTCTTGACCCAACTTATCCCGCTGATCGGTTAGCTTTTATGTTGGAAGACTCCCAACTTCCACTACTACTCACCCAAAGCCATCTTTTGAGTTCCCTACCTAAAACAGATGGGATCAGAGTTGTGTGTTTAGACTCAGATTGGCAAGAAATTGAGAAATTCAGCGAAGATAATTTAGATACCGAAGTCACGCCAGATAATTTAGCCTATACTATCTACACCTCTGGTTCGACTGGTAAACCCAAAGGCGTGCAAATTATTCATAGTGCTGTAGTCAATCTTCTGCTCTCAATGAAACAAAAACCAGGAGTGACAAATCGAGATGTACTACTAGCAATAACTACTATTTCGTTTGATATTGCTGTTTTAGAACTTTTCTTACCGTTGATAGTTGGTGCTCGCATTTTTATCGTTAGTCGCGCAGTAGCCATCGATCCTATTAAGTTATCTAAAACAATCACTGAATCGGGCGCTACAGTCATGCAGGCAACTCCTTCAACATGGAGAATGCTATTAGCAGTTAATTGGCAAGGCGATCGCAATTTAAAAATTCTTTGTGGAGGAGAAGCTCTCAATCGACACTTAGCCAATCAATTACTAGAGCGAAGTTCTTCTCTTTGGAATATGTACGGCCCGACAGAGACAACTATTTGGTCAACAATTCATCAGGTAGAAGCTGGTGAGGAAACCATACCAATTGGTCGCCCCATTTTAAATACTAAAATTTATCTGTTCAACTATTCACGCCATTCTAAAAATAACTTTTTTGAGCCTGTTGCTGATGGAGCTGATGGAGAGATATACATTAGTGGTATGGGAATAGCGAGAGGTTATCTTAACCGTCCAGAGATAAATGAGGAAAGGTTTTTTAAGAATCCGTTGAGCAATGAACCGGGCGCTCGTCTCTATAAAACAGGTGACTTAGCTCGTTATCTACCAGACGGTAATATTGCGATTATTGGACGCAGTGATTACCAAGTAAAAATTCGGGGATACCGGATTGAATTAAGAGATATTGAAGCCGCCTGTTTAGAGAATTCTGCGGTGGAAGATGTCGTATTAGTTGTGAGAAATGATACTCATGGAGACGGTTACTTAGTGGCTTATGTGGTGTTGAATTCACAAGCCTTAAAGCTGAGTTCAGCAGAGTTCCGATCATCGCTAAAAGAAAAATTGCCTGACTACATGGTGCCGGCAATGGTGGTGTTTATGGATACTTTGCCATTAACACCTAATTGTAAAGTAGATCGAGAGGCACTACCTACACCAACTCTTGATTCTGTTGAAGAATTTGTTTCTCCACGCACGGAAATAGAGAAAAAATTGGCTGAGATTTGGACTTCAGTTTTAGGGGTTGAAATTGGCATCCATCAAAACTTCTTTGAGTCAGGCGGAAATTCATTACGCACAGCCTTATTACTAAATCGGGTATCCCAAACTTTCCCAGTGCAATTGTCTTTAGATTGCTTGTTCAAATCTCCGACAATTGCTGGATTAGCTGAAGTCATTGAGGCTGTGCAGTCTTCGGGGTCTACGGCTATTTTTGAAACAAACATTGCTGATTTATCCGCTGATGCAGTCTTAGATGAAACAATTCGCCCACTGACAATTACCAGGCTTAAGCCTCAGCACATTTTCTTGACAGGTGCAACGGGTTTTGTTGGTGCTTTTCTACTGCATGAATTGTTGCTGCATAATCCCCAAGCGACTATTTACTGTTTAGTTCGTGCTGATAATTTAGAATCCTCTACCTCTCGACTGCGTAGCACTCTGCAAAATTACGAAATTTGGCAACCAGCATTTAGTGATAGAATGATTCCCATAATGGGAGATTTATCAAAGCCATTATTGGGACTGTCGGCATCACAATTTAGCGAATTAGCAGAGGTAATTGATGTCATTTATCACTGTGGTGCTTATGTCAATTTAGTTTATCCATACACTGCTTTACGGGATGTAAATGTGGGCGGCACAAAGGAGATATTGCGCCTAGCCACTCTGAAAAAAATTACACCAGTCCACTATATTTCTACTCTGGATGTCTTTCAATCCTCGAACTATGATGGCATGAAATTCATTGCCGAAACAGACGATTTACTAAGTTCTGAAGGATATTCTGATGGTTATGCTCAAAGTAAATGGGCTGCTGAAAAATTAGTTATGGCTGCCCGCGAGCGCGGTTTACCAGTTTCTATTTATCGCTTAGGAATGGTGACAGGTCATAGTCAAACAGGCGTTTTTCAACTCAGTAATATGATCTGTCTGATCGTCAAGGGCTTGATTCAATTAGGCTATGGGCCGGAATTAGATATGAATATGAATCTCGCTCCTGTAGATTATATAGTTCAGGCTATTCGGTATTTATCGGATCAACCAGAGTCTATTAACAAGACATTTCATGTATTAAGTTCCCATGTATTACCTATGAACCAACTTGTCTTCAATATTAACGCCCTTGGTTATGCTGTCGCTTCTATTCCTTACCCGCAGTGGCAGGCAAAACTACTCAATATGTCTCCAGAGAATGCTTTAACTCCGATGGCTTCTCTATTTGTCAAAAAATTATATCATAGCCAAAAAACTTTTATTGAGACAACATCCTTTGTCTCTCAAAAGTTTGATGACCGCAACACTCAGGATGCACTAGCGGGTACCGATATTATTTGTCCTCCAATTAATTATTCAGTATTAAATGCTTATTTATCCTATTTCCGTCGTCAAGGTTTTCTGTAATAGAATACTGAGTTAACTTATATATCGGGGTTCTCTATCTTCTGAGGTAAAGTTCGCTCCGGTAAGCCTTTAACCCACACCATCTGTCTGTACCTCATTTTACTCAAAACCTATAATATAGCGTGAGGACTTGAAATTCTAAGCAGAGTTGGATTAAAATTATCCTTAGCGACGATCTGCCGACAGACCGTAACAGGGTAAAAGCATCTAATTTGCCAGGAAATTTACTTGACAAATGCCGTTTACATATGATATGTGAAAAACAGCTAGGCTGGAAAAATAATCTGCGATTCGTCTAGCCTAATTTAAGATCCTCTTAACCTGTAGGATACTGAAATGAATAGAAATTTGCTCGAAAACTTAAAATTGTCTGGAGCTATCATCGAAAGTGTTCGTAACAATCCAAATAAACCAAAAGAATCCCTGACGAAACAAACGCTCTTGAAGATAGCTTTCAGCATGGGCATGGTTATTGTCGCCTCAACTGCTATTAGTTATTTTCAAATTATTTCCCGGATTACTGCTAATTCATTAACCCAATTGGAGCAATACATAAAATTACGATCTGAACGCGAAAGATCAATATTCACCTTAGCTGAAGATAACCACAAGTTGCTAAAACAGGCTTTATTAGAGCAACTCAAAGCAGAAGGAGATCGCGATCCCAAAGCAGAATTCGATCGAAACTTTGTCAGATATCCAGATGGCTCAGTTCGCAATCGTCCCGAACTGTTTCAAATTGACAAAACTGGGGGCTTATTTCTAGGCAAAAATGTCAATATTGACACTGAAATGCAGCGGCGAATAGTCGCATTTTATAAAACAATCAATGCTTATGGCCCAGCATGGCGCAATCGCTTTGCCAACACCTATACGCAAATTCCAGAGAATGGCATGATTATGTATATGCACCAGTATCCCTGGTCGCTAAAAGCACCTTCTAGTGAATCGTTCCGCGTCACAGATGATGAGTCATTCCAAATTACCAGAGAAATCTACGATCCCGAACGCAAAACAGTCTGGACAGGCATTTATTATGACCAAGTAGCTATGGCTTGGATGGCATCTTGTGTGACACCATTAGATGTAAATGGCAAGCATATTGCTACACTCGGACATGATATTTTAATAGATGATTTGCAGAAGCGGACAATTAATGATGGACTCAAAGGCACATACAACATGATTTTTCGAGCCGATGGGCGGTTAGTAGCTCACCCAGAACTCATGCAAAGTATTCAAAAGGGAAATGGACAGTTCTCCATCGCCCAATCAGGAGATTCTCATCTACGGCGAATTTATGAATTAGTCACGACTCATAAACAGGAAAATATAATTATTGACAATCCTGACTATGATGAATACTTGGGCGTTACTAGAATTGATGAGCCAAATTGGTACTTAGTCACAGTTTTCCCCAAATCTTTACTGACCCAAGAAGCCATTACTACTGCTCGCCTGATTCTCCTGCTAGGACTAAGTGCATTACTGATAGAAATTATTATTGTATTCTTAATCTTACAGCGCGAAATTTCTAGACCCCTCAATAAATTAATGGCCGCAACTGAGAGTATTGCTGCGGGGAATCTTGATATTCAAGTTAATGTGAACCGCCCAAATGAATTGGGCCGTTTGGGATATTTATTTAACAAAATGGCTCAGCAAGTGCGCGAATCTTTTGCAGCGCTTGCTAGAACTAATGAGGAATTGGAAGTGCGAGTTGAAGACAGAACTGTAGAGCTTAAACAAGCGAAAGAAGTTGCCGATACTGCTAACCGTGCTAAGAGCGAGTTTCTGGCGAATATGAGCCACGAACTGCGGACACCTCTCAATGGTATCTTAGGATATGCCCAAATTCTTCAGCGGTCGAAACACATAGTTGAGTCAGATCAAAAAGGGATCAATATTATTAATCAATGTGGTTCACATCTACTGACTCTGATTAACGATATCCTTGATTTTTCAAAAATCGAGGCACATAAAATGGAAATATATGCGAGGGATTTTCATTTTCCCGCTTTTCTGCAAGCAGTTGTTGAAATTTGTCGCATCAAGGCAGAACAAAAGGGAATTGATTTTATCTATACCATCGAAGGTCAACTACCAGTTGGCATCTCTGCGGATGAAAAACGATTGCGGCAGGTATTGATTAACTTATTAGGCAATGCTATTAAGTTTACTGAAAAAGGTGGGGTGAAATTTATAATTATCTCCCAAAGAGTGGAAGGTGCGGCTCTGGAAGTACCTTTATATCGAATTAGATTTAAAGTTGAAGATACTGGTATTGGGATATCTAGCGATCACGTTAAAAATATCTTTTTGCCCTTTGAACAGTCTGGTAATATGAAGAAGCAATCAGAAGGTAGTGGACTAGGATTAGCTATCAGCAAAAACATTGTTGAGCTGATGGGCAGTACCTTGGAAGTTGAAAGTGAATTAGGTAAAGGTAGTGTTTTCTGGTTTGATATAGATTTCCCCGAAGCTAAAGAATGGGCAAAAAATACTAAAAGTTCTCAGCAGCGCATTATTGCTGGTTTCAAGGGCGAGCCGCCCAAAGTTCTAGTAGTAGATGACCGTTGGGAAAACCGTTCTGTTATTGTCAATTTGCTCACCCCTATTGGATTTATACTTTTTGAAGCTGAAAATGGTCAAGAAGGGCTTGATAAAATTGCTGAAGTTCAACCCAATCTAGTGATCGCTGATATTGCTATGCCGATTATGGATGGCCATGAAATGGTTAAATATTTGCGACAATCAGCATCATTTACTAATTTATCGGTGATTGTGTCTTCAGCCAGTGTATTTGAGTCAGATCGGCAAAAAAGTATCGATATGGGAGCTAATGAATTTTTGTCCAAACCTGTCCAAGCTGATAGCCTGTTAGATGCGATAAAATCTCTCCTGAAATTAGAGTGGATCTATGAAGATAAATTACAACCGGAAAGCAAACAAGAATTGACCAAAAAAGTTGTTGAAATTGTAGCACCATCGAATGAAGACTTGCTCATCTTATATAATCTTAGTCGTAAGGGATTGATTAACGATTTACTGCAAGAATTGACAAGAATTGAACAAATAGACAATAAGTTTATCCCTTTTGTTCAATATCTTCGCGAATTCGCTAAAGCTTTCAAGCTTAAACAGGTGCGAACTTACATAGAAAAACACCTAGAAAGTCCCTAGTGCAAAAAAAAGCAAATTTATGTATTCAATCCGCAGTAAGTTATGACTAAAAATTCCGACTATCAATCTATTTTGATTGTAGATGATAATCCCAATAACCTAGAAGTTCTCGCCCATATATTGACAGATGTTGGTTATCAAGTTTCTGTTGCTCTTGATGGTGAAACTGCGATTGAGCAAGTAGAATATCATCAGCCTGAACTAATTTTATTAGATATAATGATGCCAGGTATTGATGGATTTGAGACTTGCCGACGATTGAAATTTAATCCCTTAACCTGCGAAATTCCGATTATTTTTTTAACCGCTTTATCTGACTCAAATAATAAGGTAAATGGATTATCTGTAGGAGCAGTAGATTATATTTCTAAACCATTCCAAAGTGAAGAAGTTTTAGCGAGAATTAAAATTCATTTAAAGTTATATAACTTAACTATAAAACTAGAACAGCAGAAGCAACTACTCGAAGAAAAAGTCGAATTACGGACTGTGGAATTATTAGCAGCTAAGGAAGCCGCCGAAGCAGCCAACATTGCCAAAAGCCAGTTTCTCGCTAACATGAGCCACGAACTCCGCACCCCCCTCAATGCGATTATTGGCTATAGCGAGATGTTGCAAGAAGATGCAAAAGATTTAGATCAAGAAAGCTTGATCCCCGACCTAAAAAGAATTCACGGTGCAGGCCGACATTTACTTGGACTAATTAACGACATCCTTGACTTGTCCAAGATTGAATCTGGCAAGATTGAACTTTACTTGGAAACCGTTGATATCTCAGAGTTGATTAAGGAAGTCATAATGATGATTCGGCCACTGGTGGAGAAGAATGCTAATGTCTTGGTAGTTAACTGTGCCGACCATTTGGGATATATGAAAACCGACTTAACTAAGGTACGTCAGAGCTTATTTAATCTGCTTAGTAACGCCAGCAAATTTACCAAGCAAGGCAAAATTACTATTAATGTAGAAAAAAAATATAGGAAATCTGGAATGGCCGATGTGGAACAACAACAATCAGCCATTCCCTACATTTTATTTAAGGTAAGTGATACTGGCATTGGCATAGCTCCCGAACGAATGGAAAAACTGTTCCAACCATTCACCCAGGCTGATTCTTCAACTACACGAGAGTATGGGGGTACAGGATTAGGGTTAGCAATTACTAGAAAGTTGTCTCAGATTATGGGTGGAGATACCTTCGTTGAAAGCGAGGTTGGTAAAGGATCTACTTTTACTATTATACTGCCAGCGGAAGTGACGATCGCAAAGTTAAACCAGTGATCCGGCGTTGCATAGTAAACAACGCCGTAATGTCACCCTGTGGGTGGTGCTGATACCGCCCGGAGGGCGGCCTGACGAGATTGATGCATAAGTTCTATAAATATAGCCTTTCTCAGAAAGATGAGGTATTATATCGCTGACTCACTCATAACGGTAAGATATAGAACAGAAGATAAAATGAACTATAATTATATCAGGAGTCACCGCCTCGCCTGAAGAGTCGAAGCCTCGCCATGAGCAGAGCGCTTAACTCACGGCGAGGTCTCGATTCACAGCACGTTTGTTTGATTGTAGAGAACATCATAAATTACTAAAAATGAAAGCTTATTCTATTGATTTCAGACATAAATTATTAATATTTACCACAATAAGCCCTTTTCACAAAAAGCAATAGCTAACCCTTTTTGTGGAGCTACCGAGCTGCGTCCAAAAATTGCTTAAACAGTATTGTCAGACCCTTGCATATTGCTCCTCACACTTATCGATGTGGATTCAAATTTAAACTCAATCCACGCTGCTCGTATTAGGGGAATTGATTGAAGCAAATAATGATGCAAGTCTCGAATATCTCCGTTATTTACTCGCTTCAAAAATTTGGTGTTGCCATCAGTAGAGCAACAATAGGAAGAATGACAAAACTCTCTTATTATGACTTTTAAAAAAAACACTCTTCCGTTCTGGCAAAGGCAGTGATAGGGTTCTAAGGAACGAAATTTTAATAGCTTAAACACCTCCTATAATCCAATAGGGTTCACTTAAGAAATAACAACAGGGAAAACCGATGAGAAATAGACACTCTTGTTTGCTTCGTTCCTCTCGAAGGACCATCTTAAGTGAACCGTATTGTCCTATAATCCTTTTTACTATAAGGTGCGAGATAAAATGAGGATCTTCCTCAAGATCTGCGTTACCAGGCAGAGCGAAAGTAACAAGCAAATTGCTTAAGTTATTTAATTTTCATTCCTAAGCCTGCTATATGAGTTCTGGTAGAAAATCCGTTCCATCACTTTATAAAACTTAATATTCATTGATGAGTCAGGAGTTAATTTAGCAATGATTAGGTTATATGCTCGGTCTTTAAAAGGTTCAATAGCCTGGGGGAAAAACCGAATAAACGTGGAAAAAAGGTTTCAATAATTGGATCTATCTCGGTCAATAAAGTCCTAACATCAGTTAATTTGATAGGCGTCAATGACGCAATTTAATTTGAGGCTTTCATCATCCAAATTTAGTACCTAAAATAGGGAAATGTGTTTGTGTAGTGATGGACAATTGTATTATACACATGGGGAAAAACGTAGAAAAAGCAATTAAAAAAAATCAAGGGGCAAAATTAATATTACTGCTCGCTCTCTTCACCGGATTTATCACCAATTGATAATTTACGGTCAAAACTTAAAATCATTCTCCGTTCTATCAAGACAACTAATTATCAAGAATTAGGAAAGGCGATAGAGTTTGCATGATTGTCAAGTTTGATTGGAAAATCTTTGGAACTGGCCTATGCCACTGCTGTTATTGTACCTCATATTACTGAGAAAGACTATAATACCTAGTTTACACTATTTGAGCCTTAACTGAACCGTATTGGATTAAACTCTTCCTGTTTTTATTTTTTCCCCTACATCTTCTGCTGTTAACAAAAAAAATTAGAATTGTCGCATTGAAAAAACACTAAAACCCGATCGCCCATTCCCACATTCCCACATTCCCACTCCCTCACCCCCAACCCTGACATCCGGCGGTTCCGTGAAGTATCCTAGAGTCGGCACAAAACAACTGTGAGGAAAAATTTATGAAAACAACCACCAGATCTCGCTTAACCAGCATTTCCCTAGCTACGCTAATGCTAGCAGGCGTCTCAGTCAATGCGATCGCCACACCAGCCACCACCCAACCGACAACCCAACTCGCCCAAGCTACCGCCAAAAAGCGCCTCGTCGTCATGGACTTCGACTACAGCACCACCAACAGCTACTACACTTCCTACAGAGGAGTCGGCGCTGCGAAAGGGATCAGCGAACTCCTCATCAACGAACTCGTCAACAATGGCACTTATACAGTAGTCGATCGCAGCAAACTCGAACAAGTGCTCAAACAAGAAAATCGCACAGGTACAATGGATGCCGGCACCGCAGCCGAAATTGGCAAAAAACTAGGAGTTGACGCCGTACTCATCGGCACCATTACCAAGTTTAATATCGACAAACAATCCGGCGGCGGCAGTTTCATGGGAATCGGTGGCGGTTCCCAAAAAACCAAAGCAACCGTGCAAATAGACGTGCGGTTAATCGGAACAGCTTCGGGAGACATTCTTGCTACCGCCAAAGCAGTAGGAGAAGCCGATCAAAGCGATTCCAATTTTTCTGTCAGAGGTATTGGCGGCAATTCCGGCAGTAGCAATGAAGATGGACTTTTGAGCGCAGCAGTTGACAAAGCCGTATCCCAAATGGTGACTAAACTTGCAGAAGTATCTAAGAAATTGCCCTAAGATAAAGATATCAAGTGCGGTTAAAAATTTCTAGTTAAGTTTGTAGTGAGGACTTCAGTTCTCTCTCGTCTTAAAGGGCGGATATCATTTTCGTTTGCGTCGGTATTATGCGATCGCTAACAAAAGTGCGTGAGTGTAAATAGTCTGATAATATGATTTAAAGATTTGTCAGTCTCACGCACCCTATAATATCATGTCCGGTGGATTGACCACAATAAGATTGGTTTGTAGTGCGGACTTTCGGGCGCGCTCCGGCTGCGGACTTTCGGGCGCACGCGCGATCGAACCGTTTTTGTTATGGCGATCGACCGGACATGATATAACTACTGATTTTTATACCAATTATTAAAAGTCGCAGCTCTTGGGGCCGGACACGGCAATGCCGTTTCCCTACAAATGCTCGCGTACAATCTATATGTATCAATACTTTTCATAATTGTTATTAGTTGGTAGTGACGAATACAAGTTCTCATAAAACTCCCTCGGACTTCAATCCTCAGTACAAACACCGTTGATTGCGAGTAATTAACCGGACTTGGTATAACTAAGGACTAATGACCGATGAATAATGACAATTAATTAGCATTGGGATTTGAGTTAGAACCAACAGCGCATTTCCCTTGTTGATCAGGGCTAGGAGTCGGGTTGGAAGCTACCTTAGAAACAGCATCCTGTTCTTGAATCCATCCGATTTCCCCCGCTTGCAGCTTGGCGCTTTCTACTGCCACTGTTGGCTTAACAGGGGGAGAAGGCGAGGGACTTGCCGAGGCGCCAGAAGGCGAGGGACTTGCAGAGGCGCCAGAAGGCGAGGGACTTGCAGAGGCCGGAGATGGACTGACTGCTGGTTTTGAAACAGTCAAAAAATCTTTATTTGACTTGGGTTTTGGAGAGTTCGATCGCGTTATTTCAGGAATCGAACAAACTTTCAATTCCAGCCAATTGCCTTGAGGCGTAAGCTGTTTGTTTGTCACCTGCAAAACGCTGCCTGCAGGGACTGTTCCTTTGACAGTCAACTCACCGATTGCGACTCGCAAATCCAAGCGATCGCCCAAGGCGCCCAATTCCCCAGCCGCAGAACTTTTAATCTCTATAAACGAGCCTTTTTCTAAAGACTTGACCGGAGAAGGTACCGATTCAACAGTTTTCTCCGGCCCGTTTCTAGGATTAATTAAACCGCGTTTCCCGAAAATCGACTCCCCGGCAGTATCGATCGCCCGACCCACCGGAGGAATGAAAAAATAAGCAAATACACCTCCCAAACCCAACAAAAATACAATTTTAACCAGCAGCGAAAATAGACTTTTGCTTTTGTCTGGCAGCCATACCAACTGCGTTCTCACTTGAGAATTAGGGCTGGTGCTATCCGTCAAATCGGTTGGCATATCCTCACTGTCGGCAATTAGTTCGATCGGCAAATCTAAAGGTGCGATCGACAATTCTGTGAAAGTATTGCCATCTTCCCTCAAATGTGCTTGACAGTGAATTAAAGCAACAGTGACGTTATCGTGACCGTTTCTAGTATTAGCAATCTCGATCAGCCGATCGCGCGCCTTCGCCACACTAATGCTACCGTCGAGAATCGGCAAAATCTCCGCTTCCCAACATTCCTCAACCCGGTCTTTATCGCTCAAACCATCGGAACACAGCAGCAAAACGCAATCCTCATCCACCGGAAAACGCTGCACAGTCGGGTGCAGAGTGTTGGAAGAAGTAATGCCCAAAGCTTGAATCAGAGCTCCAGCGGCCACTTGTTCCAAAGCATCCCGGTAGAGGGAATAGCCCAAACGCACCTCGCGGCAAGCCACATCGTCATCGAGAGTAACTTGATAGCAGCCGGTGCGGGTAATCCAGTAAGCGCGACTGTCTCCGACGTGGGCGACATAGAGCTCGTGAATGTGGGCTAAAGCCATCACTAGGGTAGTTCCCATGCGTTGGCGGCCTTGGCGGTGTTCGATGTCGTTGCGACCGGCTATTTTGTCGTTAGCAGCACAAGCGGCCCGTTCCAACTTGGAAGTCAGGCTCAGCGGCTCGTAAATATCCCTGTGCAGCACCATTTGCTGCAACTTTTCCCGCAGCACCTCAATCGCCAATTCCGAAGCCACTTCGCCGCCGTCTTGTCCGCCGATACCGTCGCAGACGATCGCGATCGCGGACGATCCCGGCAGTCCGGTGAACACCGTACCCCCCGGCGGATAGCAGGCATCTTCGTTGTGAGCGCGTGCTCTACCGACATCCGTGCCCGTGGCAATTTCAACATGACGATCGTAAAATCGGCCGCATTTTGCCAGAGCTTTATCCAACTGGCCCATTAGTTGTTCGCCGTGGCGCACTTGACCGGCCACCATTTGCTGGCAAAGTTGCCGCAAAAAATTGGCAATCGCCGGGTGAGCATCTTCGAGCCACTGCTGCCACAATTTGCCCAATTGGGACAAACTAGGCGGTTTGCGATCGGGCTGCAATTCCAGAAAGCGCACCAATTGGCCCTCCACCCGCAGCAGTTCCGGAGTCAGCAGCGTCGAAGCCACGCCCTGAGCGATAAACGGCTGCCAAATTTGGGCAATTTGCCACAGCCAATTGAGCTGTCGCATCGCGGCGGCCCCTTTCCAGGAGTCTGCCAATTCCGGCATTAAAGATTCCGTCACCTTCAAAATAGGCGTGTTTTCCAGGAGCCAGATATCTCCCGAGAGCTTGCTGATCTGGGACGATACCAGCCCGTATACTTGAGGTACGTGCAACTGATAGGCAAACAGTCTCAGATAAGGAACGATCGCACTCGGAATCTCTTCGGGCAGTTCCGGCAACTGTTCTGGTTGAGTATCGACAAGAAGTCGATCGCGCTTGACCAAATAGCGACCCGCAATCAGATCACCCGGTTTACACGCTTTGATCCCTTCACCTACAGCCCACAAGTAGTGTTTTGGCACATAGTTTTGCATGTTTGGTTCCTGACGCCTTTGGGCCGTGCTGATCTGAACTATTTTAGCGCTTGAACCTCGACGGGTTGATACGTGGCGATTATTGTACACCCCCGCTTTCTCAGCACACGGGGATTCATAAGACTTTACAGTCCTAATATCCTGATTTTTCAGGTTCCCAGGCTCACCACGTTTGCACTTTTATGTGCGCAGTCATATCTCCTGACAATGTTTTAGGCGTGACTTTCCCCCAGTCTAGGGGTAGGTTTTCATGTCTTGTACTGACAAAAACAGTCTACCATTTTGTTGGCGCCCCGATAAATTTTGGTATCAGGTTTCACGGATGGACGCTTTCTCTTGCGGGGCCTATCGTCAGGAGGCTTGAAAGCAGGCTGTTTCGATCGCATTCCAGAGAGTGCCAATTTCCCAAGCAATCGCAGCCCTGAGCGCGAATAGAGATTTGAGACTGACTCTAATGCTACGATGCAGGTACGTAGAAATCACCTGAGCCGACAGGTATAAATAAATATCAATTCTCGGTTTGGTCGATCGGGCGATCCGTGGCTCGCGCCTGAGGCAAGGCAAGTAAAGTTAAATTTAACCTTACCCGCATACGGATACAAGCTCCCGACAGGAGTCCTGAGCAACCCCAAAAATTAGATATTAGTTCAAGCCCCCAGATTCATCTGTGGAATCCATCTAAAATCTAAAGTCTAAAATCTCAAATCTCAAATCTCAAATTGACCGATCGGCATCTGCAAGCTGTTGAGTTTTTAACCATGCCCCCACATGAATCAAGCGCCTTTCCCGAGAATTTGCCCGCTCCGAAGCTGCTGGCTCCAGTGGAGGTAGACGAAATGCTGACTAAGATTAAGCATTCTCACGGTTTTTATTACCAAGTGATGAATCTTGAGGTTTGGGCGCTGGTAGAAACCTTGGATGGGCTGTTTCCGGGCGCTTGGGGTCAGTTTATGACCAACCGCCAAGTTGCGGTAAAACAGTTTTTGCAGCGCGATCGCGATCCCAATTATGGGATCGATCCCCAGGATGGCCCGAAAGACGCACAAACGAGGGGGAGTGAGGAAGAAGCAAGAAGCAAGAAGGAAGAAGGAAGAAGGAAGAAGGATGAGGCAAAAAGGAAGAAGGATGAACTATGAAGGAAGATTTTTTCTCCCTCTGGGCCACTCTCCCCCTCTTCCCCTCTCCCCTTACAGGTGAATTTTGGCATCAACTTGGGGAAGTCCCATGCTGTAGTTGACAGCGCGGCTGTTGAGGTTGTAGCTGATTTGACCTTTCTGTAAGAACGATCGCACTAAGTGTTCCAATTCCGAACCGATGCGGCGGAGGTTGTATTCCGTCAAGTCTTCGCCCTCGTAGGAGTCTACGAGTTGGTCAAATTTGGCATATACCTGTTTGACTGATTCGTCGTTCCAGTTGAGTTCGTTGTCGGGGTCAATGTCGATCGTCAAAAGGTCGTTGCTGGGTACGAGTTCGTTGTCTTCGAGGATGGCGGTGTATATGCGAATATGGCGGGTTGTGGACTTGAGCTGCATGAGTTCTTATTTGTAAAGATTTTTTCCTGAATTTATTGTAATGGCTGGGAGATGCGCGGGGAACTGGGGATGAGGAGGATTGAACCGCGAAGACGCTTTCATGCGCGAAGGAAGAGAGGGAGAAGGGGGGAAGGGCTTCTTTGGGGTGTCGTATTTTCGCGATCGGCCAGAAACCGGGTTTTTCGCGAAAATATGCGTTTGAACCCGCAGATTCGGAAAAAAACCCGGTTTCTCAGAGTCGCAGCCCTTAAATCCAGTACAGGGGGCCAGAAACCGGGTTTTTTCGCGAAAATATGGGTTTGGGCCGACAGATTCGGCCAAAAACCCGGTTTCTCAGAGTCGCAGTGCTTAAATCCAGTACAGGGGGTCAGAAACCGGGTTTTTCGCGAAAATATGCGTTTGAACCCGCAGATTCGGCAAAAAACCCGGTTTCTCAGAGTCGCAGCCCTTAAATCCAGTACAGGCGGCCAGAAACCGGGTTTTTTCGCGAAAATCTGGGTTTGGCCCGACAGATTCGGCAAAAAACCCGGTTTCTCAGAGTCGCAGCCCTTAAATCCAGTACAGGCGGCCAGAAACCGGGTTTTTT
>NZ_JAUBUN010000053.1:6439-26820 GCF_036702665.1 Microcoleus sp. Aus8_D2 | reverse complement strand
AAAAACCCGGTTTCTCAGAGTCGCAGCCCTTAAATCCAGTACAGGCGGCCAGAAACCGGGTTTTTTCGCGAAAATATGCGTTTGAACCCGCAGATTCGGCCAAAAACCCGGTTTCTCAGAGTCGCAGCCCTTAAATCCAGTACAGGCGGCCAGAAACCGGGTTTTTTCGCGAAAATATGCGTTTGAACCCGCAGATTCGGCCAAAAACCCGGTTTCTTTAGTCGCAGTGCGTCAGCCCAGAAATATAAGGACTGAAGTCCTTACTACAAACATTGGACTTTGATTTATTCGTGCGTTGTCCCGTCTGGCATAATTGCACCTGCGAGCTTAGCACTTGCCATATTTGCTCCAACCAAGTTAGCATCTTTCAGGTTCGCTTTTTCTAGGTTTGCCATTGTCAAGTTTGACCCGCGCAAGTCTGCCAAAGTTAGATTTGCTTCACTCAAATTGGCACTGATCAAGCTAATTCCGCAGAAATTTAACCCGCTTAAGTTTTGCCCGCTCAAGTTGACTAGATCGAGATTAACTCCAACCAAACTTGCCCCAATAAGATTAACACCTCTCAGGTCAAGACCTCTGAGGTTAGCTCTCTTTAAAATATCCCCAACAAAACTTACACCTGTGAGGTTAGCGACCTTCAAGTTAACATTCGTAAGGTCTACTCCAGCAAAACTTACACCTGTCAACTTAACACCTGTCAGATTAGTCCCAGTTAGGCTTGCTTTGTTGAGATTTGCTTGACTTAAATCAGCTCCAGTCAGGTTCGCGCTATTCAATTGTGTCTCGCTCAATTTTGCTTGACTTAAATTCGATTGAATCAGTCTTGCATAATTCAAATTTGCCTTAGTTAAGTTAGCGCGCTTCATATTTGCTTGAATCAAATCGGCTTGTTGCAGATTTATCGATTTCAAATTTGCCCCTTGCAAATTAGCTCCAATCAAGTTTGCCCCTTGCAGGTTGGCATTACTCAAGTTGGCATTACTCAGGTTGGCTTGACTTAAACTAATGGGAGATTTCAGAGTTTTTCCGCTCAAATCCACTCCTGCTAAGTTAATCCCTACAAAATCCCGTTCTCCCTCGTTATACCGCTTCAAAAAATCCTGGGCAGTGATAGCAGGTTCCTGAATTTCTGAAACATAATCATCAGATTTCAAATTATCCGCATTTACAGGATTAGCAACAGACTCTCCCGCCGCTGCTTCCTGCAATTGCTTGTCAACCCGATCGCTAAATCGCCTCAAAATCTCAGCATCATCCAGCTTCTGAGCCACATTCTCAGTGCTTTTCACTTTTTTCTCAACATGATACTTGTCTACAAAACTTTGCAACCCAGCATTATATCCCTGTCCTACGGCCAGAAATCGCCATTCACCATTCTTTCTGTACAATCGTCCAAACTCTAAAGCCGTTTCTTGCGAAAAAACCTCTTTTAAATTATACCGAACCAGCTCGCTCCCAGTCTCCAAATTGTAAAGCCGGATAAAAGCATTTTTGACTTGACTAAAATTTTGATTATTTGCCTGTCCCTCGTGAATGGTAACAACAAACACAATTTCCTCAACAGCAGCATCGATCAGACTCAAATCCACATACACCGTCTCGTCATCGCCTTCGATTTGTCCCGTTGTGTTGTCTCCCGAATGCCGCACCGCGCCGTCTGGCGATGTCAAATTGTTGTAAAATACAAAATACTTTTCGTCGGGAATTCGACCGTCAGCGCCTAACATGAAAACAGATGCGTCAATGTCGTAGTTTTGTGCTGTTTGGCTGACTTGCCACCCCAGGGCGATCGCAACTTTATTGAAATCAGGAGCTTCCTTAGAAAGATTAAATCTGTCACCCTTTGTTAATTCGATGCTCATCTTCGATAATTACCTGATATTTTAAATTAGCGCTTTCGATATTTTAAGGGATTAGTTAAAGCAATGTCTAGCTCATAGGCGGGGCGGTGCGCGGCGGGTTTACAGGATTACTCATTTGTCTTACAAATATTCGTGAACCCGCACCTATGGGAATTATACCAAATATGGCTTTAATACCCCCGTTTCTTTTTCAGTTCCTCTCTGCTAAGACGAAAGTTTGTGCAGACGCAATTTCAATCGCTGATTTTTATGACAGATTACTTACAAGAAAGGACAGAACATTGTTGTGTCACTACCAGCCTGCAATACAAATTGTTTCTGTTAACCAAAAAGCCCATTGGATTTTATCTAGAATACCTTTGATTTTGTAGCTTTATAATTTAGCGATCGCCCACTAAGTAATTGGACAAGATTAATTACACATCAGCTTGTAACTAGGCAAGGCTTTCAGCTCAAATTTTATGTAATTAATTCTGTACAATTACTTAAGCAAGTAGCATTCCCATCTACTCGGTTTTGAAGATTTGCCGGCGCAATCGTCCCACAAAGATTTTCAAACGCTGGAACGGTGACGGTTTGGGATAGCCGTAATACAGATCCCAAGGGTGAAAGCCAATTTCTTGGGGTCTACCAGTATTTAGGGCTGAACCAATGTCCTTTCTGGCGAGGTAGCGATCGCGAACCTGTCGCAGTTGCTCTCCCCATACATTGACATGAAAAACAGTCCATTCTGGCGTTTCCCAGCGAACTAACATATATCGCTGATTCTCTTCCAAGAAAGTCTCGATCGCAGCCTCATTAGCAAATCGAAGACTTTCTTTAGTGTACAAAGAATTTTTTGCTACAGCGCCGTCGAAATTTTTACCTACATAGCTATCAATTATCTCTATCCATTCCGTTCCTCGGAAGATTGAAAAATTGTTGCTAAACATCTGAGTTTTTGAGTAACCAGGCTCTAGCGACTGCATATCGGGCGAAGGAAAAGAACCTGTAAACCCAAAGCAGTTATATTTTGCAACGGTTTGCATTGCTTCGTCCAGCCAATTCTCGTGACCCCTGCGATAGGGCAGAGTATCGAGTTTAGCGAGCAGAATCCAATCAGTTGTAGCCGCCTCGATCGCCGCGCGTATACCCTCTGTATCTGTCTCGCTCACCGATCGCCCGCGCAAGTCCACATACACGATCTCGTCAATCAACCCTTCAGCCAAAAGTTCCTGATAAATGGGGGGCGGGTTATCAGCAGGCGACACAGCGAAAATTACTTTTTTTGGCTTTCCCCCCAGAAAAGATAGCCAGTCTTCCAGCACTTCGCGCACCATAATCCGACCTGTACTGAAAGTGCATAAGGTAAGATTGTTTAAAATAGATTGATTCATTAGTTCACCTTAATAACTGACCATAGCAACGCTGTTCGATCGGCAAGTGTGTTGCTTCTTTCCTCGTAATTGCTCAACCCCCCTTGCTCTCTGAAACGCTGGCTGAGCAAGCGTTTCAAAAGTCTAGAAAATCCCCTTTTTAGAATAGTCAACCAGAAAATAGGGGTTTCAGCTTCTGAATCTTAAAAGTGGGAACTTGATTTGCATCGGTCGCGAAAACTCACGCTCCTTACTGTGTAAATATCACAGAGTTTTAATTTTTTATTTGAGGGGGGGTGAGCAATTACCTTTCCTCTAGGTAAGCAACAGTCACAGCTAATTTTAGCTGATCTCACAAACGATTTGAGACTAATCTACCAATAGTCCGGACTGTTTGCGACCGCCAACGGTAGAATGCGGGTTTGGGCTTCATCAGGATCGGAAATCTTAACGGTAGAATGCGGGTTTGGGCGCCTAATCTCAAAACAGTCCGGAGTATTGATCTACTCTAATCTTAAATTAAGGTAAAACGGCTGTGTAATTCATCTAGGTACTTTGTATGACTCTTAAGCATCGAGATTTCTTGTATTTACTCGGTGCCAGCGTCGGAGCTATTACTACATCGCCTGTTGCTCCTGTTCGATCGCCTCCTAGGGAGTTGGAGCAATGCTCATGTTAGATAATTAGCTGATATACCTTCTCAAGGGCGTTGAGGTATGTCCGGTAATGGGAAGGTAATGGAGAAAAAGCTAATTTTTCATTTGCAATCGCTCGCACTTGACCGAACTCACACTCTTTTGCGCTATATTTTAAATTAGCGATTTCGATATTTTAAGCGATTAGTTATAGAAGATATAGCTGACCCAAATCTTATGTGCAAATCTGTAGGTGCGGTGCCTCGCCCTGCTCGCCCTGGCAATGACGGATCTTCAGCGGGGGGATTGCCATAGAAGAATAATTACACAATTTATGAAAGACGCGCTATACAACATTGTTCTGTTTATACCCAGCCTACAATACAGATTATTTATGTTAAACCGGAAACAAATTGCCTTTTATCTAGAAGACATTGAAACGCCCACAGGGAGAGCCGTCAGTTTGATAATTACCGGACTTATTCTCCTATCTACTGCCAGCTTCATCGCCGAAACTTACCCAATTTCAGAACTTGTTAGAATTAGATTGCAAACTCTCAATACAGCCCTTTTAGTCGTTTTTGCTGTTGAGTATTTACTGCGGCTGTGGTGCGCTGACCATAAATTTAAGTTTATTTTTAGTTTTTTCTCTATCGTCGATTTGCTGGCTATATTACCATTTTTTCTGGGATTTGTCAATGTCAGTTTCATCCGTATTTTCCGCTGGTTTAGAATTCTCAGACTCATCCGCTTTTGGGAATTAAAAAATTCGGTTTTTCGCATCAGCAGCGAAGATGGGGTGATTTTTTCTCGGATTTTGTTTACTTTGCTGGCGATAATTTTTGTTTATTCTGGTTTGATTTATCAAGTGGAACATCCGGCAAATCCCGAAGGTTTTAGGACTTTTTTGGATGCTGTTTATTTCTCGGTTGTCACGATGACGACGGTGGGATTTGGCGATGTTACTCCGATTTCGCAATCGGGCCGGTTTCTGACTATTTTGATGATTTTGACGGGAATTGCTCTGATTCCTTGGCAATTGGGGGATTTGATTAAACAGTTAGTTAAAACTGCTAATCAGGTAGAAACTGTTTGTACGGGTTGCGGTTGGTCTGTACATGATGCTAATGCTAAATTCTGTAAAATGTGCGGCACTAATTTAGATAATTGAGTTCATTCAGTCAATTTGAGATTTTCCATTTTTCGATTTGAGATTTATATCATGTCCGGTCGATTACCATAACAAAAACTGTTTGTAGTGCCCACGAAAGTCCGCTCTCATGCTGCGGACTCTTCGGGGGCACTACGAACTCATCTGATTGCGGTTAATCGATCGGACACGATATTACTCTCACATTAGACAAGATTGCAAAAGTCTTTTTAATCAAATTAAATGACGCTGCTCCCAGCAGCGTCCTAATTATTTTTGCAATCTTGTCTATTTAATGGGGCTGCTTGAACAGGAGTCTAAAATTTTAGTATGCACCCGGACAAGCGTAGGTGGCACGGTACCCGTTTTTGGATCGGTGCCAATTTTTAAATTCTCAAATCTAAAAATGGAAAATCTCAAATTGATTATGCTAATGGTAACAAGATTTCAAATTCGGTACCGATGCCTAATTCCGATCGCATTCTGAATGCACCGCCGTGTTTCCCCGTCACTATTTGATAGCTAACGGCTAAGCTGGTTTCTTTGAGGGCGCGTCTTTCGGTAGAGAATGATTCTAAGATTTTTTTGTACTTGTTAGGTGACATTCCTTGCCCGTTATCTGCTATGCGAATGGAAACCCAGCGCTCGTGCAGTTTGTCCAAGTCGATCGCAGGTTCTGGACAGCACACTTGAGTTGTAATGTCAATCTGAGGCTGGCGATCGAAGTCTCTGAGTCCTCCACCATTGAACTCTTTTGCCAATTCTTGACCGACTGCTTCGTTAATTAATGTATTGATAGCATTGGTCAAGATATTCATAAATACTTGGTTTAGCTGTCCTGCATAGCACGGCACTGGCGGCAGGTAGCCGTAGTTTTTTACTACTTTGATTTCTCTAGTCAAACGACTTTTGAGCAGCAAGAGTATGCTGTCTATGTTGGTGTGCAAGTCGGTCGGTTTGGGATAAACATCGTCGATGTAGCAGAAGTTTTGCAAACTGCTTGCCAACTTGCTCAAACGTTCGGCTCCGGCTTTGATACTGGCAACAGTTCGGAGGAAATCGTTTTGCAAGAAGTCATAGTCTATCTCTTCTTTGAGCCTTGCTATTTCTGGCGGGGGATCTGTACAGTGCGCGTCGTAAACTGATAGCAACTCCATTAAGTTTTTGCTGTAGTCGCTGACGTAGGTTAAATTACCCCAAATAAAGCCTACCGGATCTAAAATTTCGTGGGCTACTCCGTTGACTAAACGGCCTAAACTAGCCATTTTTTCGCTTTGAATCATTTGTGTTTGGGCTCTTTCGTAGCGGACTTGAGTTTCTATGCCGCGAATTTGCCAGTAGGCGATGTTTAGTGCGTGAGGGTCTAAGAGGCGGTAAGATTGGGTGTCGATTTGGACTACGATGGGTTCTGACTGCAATTCGGGCGATCGGCGCAGAGCTTGTTGAGCTGCTGTCAAAATGGTTGTACTCTCTGGGAGCAATAATATTTCGACGCGAGCGTAACTGTAGAGCACTTTCAGCGGCAGGTGCAAAAATAGCTCTGGGCCTTGGGGTTTGAGCAAATATTCCAGCAATTGCCGGCGGGATATCATGCCAGCAAACTCTCCTGCTTCCAGCAAGACGGCTCCCGGCACCTGGGGATGCTGCTCAAAGATTTCAGCAACTGCGACGCCCAAGCAGGTCGATTTAACCTGAAAGTGATAAAGGGGCAAATCCCCGAGGGTAGACTCTAGGGAAAGGTCTTGATGTCTGCCTTCGGAGAGTGAAGGGCCTGGTAGTTGGGAACTGAATGTATTTGCCACTAGAAGTTTGAGTTGCCGAAACACCCGAAGATAAAGTGAAATGAAAACCTACTACTAAACTAGCCGATCGTTTCACTTTTTTTGAGCGCATCTAAAGACTGTTCTTGAGTTAATCATGTTTTGCGAACTATTGGCAGGAGAATTTCAAATTCGGTGTTGCGGCCGAGCTGCGATCGCAATTTTAGTTGGCCGCCGTGCTTTTCTGTGACGATTTGATGGCTGATCGCCAGCCCCATACCGCTGCCTTTCCCTGCTGGTTTAGTGGTAAAAAATGTGTCAAATATGTGCTGTTGATTTTCTGGAGAAATTCCAGGGCCGTTATCGGCTATCCCAATTGCTGCCCACTTGCCGTCTGCGGTTTCTACCACTTTAGTGGTAATTTCGATTTGGGGCTGCCAGTTGTCCAGGCACTGGCTATCTAGTTCGCGATCGGCTGCGTACTCTGTCAGGGCGTCTAGAGCGTTAACTAACAAATTCAAAAATACCTGACTCAACTGACCGGAGTAACCGCTAACTAGGGGCAGTTCGCCGTATTTTTTTACCACTTCTATGCCATTTTTAAAGCGGTTTTTCAGAATTAACAGCGTAATCTCCACGCATTCGTGAATGTCTGTCTCCACGGGCTTTGTCTCGTCCATGTGAGAGAAGTGGTGCAGCCCGTTGACTATTTTTAGCAATTGCGAGGCTCCCCACTTCATCCCTTCTAAGGTGATTGGCAAATCTTCTTGTAAAAAATCAAATTCAATTTCTTCTTTCAGCGCATCAATTCGGGGACACGGTTCCGAATATTCTGCTTCATAAGCTGACATGAGCTGAAGCAAGTTTTCAAAATAGGACAGCAGAAAAGTCAAATTTCCCCAAATACAGTTGAGGGGATTTCTAATTTCGTGGGCTACACCTGCTACAATCCTCCCCAGACTCGCCATCTTTTCGGTTTGGATAAGTTTTGCTTCTGTTTGTTTTTGGAGCAGCTTATTTGTTAATTGGTGAATTCTACCTTGAGCGACCATTAATTGGTGTGCGTCTAACAGTTTGTACGTCTGGGGTGCTACTTCGACTACTACGGGTTCGTAAACTAATTCTGCTGCTCTGTAAAGCGATTCCTGGGCTGCTTCTACTATTAATTTACTGCCGGGAAGCACGAGCAGCTCTTGCTTGGAAAACCTGTACAATACCTCTATCGGTCGCTTGAAAAACATTTCTAACCCGTAGCGGCGGTTAACTCTTTCAAAAAATAGACGCCTGGATATAATGCCGACAAAATTACCCATATCGGTCAAAATGACGCCGGGAAGCATGGAATTTTCTTCAAAAGCCCGGGCTACTTCTTTGGCCTGTTGAGTTAATTCAATTTGGCAGTTGTAAAGTGGCAAGTCTAGAAGAGTTGATTCTAAGGAGATGTTCCAAGTACAAATCTCATGTATATGCGACACTGATAACTCCGAGCTAATCTCATGCACAGCAAACATAGATGAAACCCCTGTTAATTTTTGTATGGATGGATTACTTAAGTTGCTATTAATTGGTAAAGGGTAATTGATGGCGGGTAATGGTTAATTTGTCTGATGACAACAGCACCCGATGGGAAAACCCGATCGCCCGGGCATTGTCTGCTCAGTAGGTAGGTGCAAATAAACCTGACTATGTAACAGAATGTAAAGCGATGAAAACCTTTGCGATTGCGTCGTTTCACTCGCTTTTGACTACTTATGTATTTTCGCGCTCGTCTACTTAAAGATTTGGTTTCTCAATCAATCTTAAACCATCGAAGCTTTTGTGGAACTTACGGAGCTTTGCTGTCAACTTTTTACCATCATATACCCTGCGATCGCGTGTTTTCCGAAAATCTTAAAAAATTATAAAGGGATTTTGGTTATATGTTATACCATTTTTCCCGTGCTGGTAGGGAATTGGAGAACAGCGATAGCGGGCGATCGGTGAATATACGGGCATGGATCGAGGGATCGAGGGCCCGGATTGGGCGAGCGATCGTTCAAGAAACTTAATGCCCTAAGGGTCAAGACTGGGGCTTCCGGCAAAAATCGGCAGATTGTCGAGCATTTAAGCAAGAATGCAAATGCAGGCAAGTTTCCAAATCCGACTACCGTCCGTTTTTTGCCGGAAGCAATTCTCAAATCTTCAATGCGAAAATGCGAAAATCGTCTCAGGGTTCCACCTCCGGCCAGAGGCGTTCTAGCTGATAGCGCCAAGCGGTGAGAGTCTGTTCGCGAGACTCTCGCCCGAGTTCCATTTCCCCCATCAATCCCTCTGCGTAGAAACGGTCTAAAGTCTGAAGGGTAGTTTCTATGGACTGTCCTTGGATCTTGGCAGCTTTGATGATTTGACGGATGCGGCTTTCGATCAAACCGCCGAAAAAGTCGGACAAACCTCGCTCTTGCAAGCTCAGCACTCTGGCGATGGCTGCCGAGAAATCGGCGGCGGCGAGTGTGGCGCAACTGTGCTGAAATACTCCCCACAAAACGTTTTGATGTATGGCGTAGCGAGTTTCGAGGGTGGTGTCAAAGTTAGCTTCTAGCAGTTTATCGAAAAACGGTTGAGCTTCCTCGGCATCGGCGATCGGCAGCAAAATCCGCAGCCAAGTCCCGTCTTCAGAAAGCAGCACTAAAAGGCGAAATTTGGGGGTTTGTACTTGCCAAGAAGTGGCAGCAGGCGTCTCAACACTTTCGCCGAATAAGTCTTTAAGGGTATGGCTAATTTCTTCGGGAGTCATGGGAATTTTAGATTTTAGGTTTGAGGTTTGAAATTTGAGATGGCTGGTTGGCGATTTGTTTTCAAAGTTTGTGATATCGATCAGTATGGCTCAATCTAAAATCTAAAATCCACCATCTTAGGACGGATGCTTGGGGATTTAAAATAGGACTTACGCTCAAAAACCTGGTTTCTAGGACAATAAGAGGTTTGGCAAGGAAAAATCTACGAGTCAACCGGGTTTCTGAGGAATAGTGCGTCTAGGACTGTAAAAGTACGGTGCGCACCGGGCACATTTCAACGCGGGGTGCTGATGGCGAACCTTAGCCATTGATATTCACCGATATCGGTAAATCTAAAATCTAACATCTAAAATCTAAAATCGATTTAGGGGAGCCAACGGGGGTGATAGCCGGCAAAGGGAAGTTCTTCTGGCTGCACTTTTGCGGGAGAACTGTCTGCGGGTATTTCTAATAAGGGTAGCAGCCAGAGGCGGCTTGTGGCGATCGACTGTCCGCCCGAGTTGCGGGGCCTGTCTGCCGCTGTGGGTTTTGCTGTTGTCACCGATTGGTCGAAAATTAATGCCAGCCCGTCGGGAGATAAACTGATTTGGGTATCTAATTGGTTGGGCAAAACTAGCAGCGGTTTGATGGTTCCTATCAAACGAGTGCCATCTTTTTTGAGGTCGATGGCGGCGATGAAAGGCTGTTCTTTGTAGCTTTCTGTTTTGAGGCGTTCGGATAACAAGCAGTAGAGACGCTGGAATTGGTTGTCTTTGTTTTTGCGCGGGTCGAAATCAACGGCGATTATGCTACCGGGGATGCGCAGTATTTCTTGTTCGGCGCCTTGGTTGTCTAAGATGAAGAGCGATCGAGTGTAGTCGCTGTTGTATTTAACGTAGGCGGCGGCGGAGTTGTCGCGGGCCATCCCCAATACTTGTTCGTATTTTGGTAAAAATTCTACGGGGTCTGCTTCGGGTTTGAGGGGGACGATCGCTAATCCTTGTTTTTGAGATATTACCATCGATTTGCTGTCGGGGCGAATCATAAAATCTCCGCCTTGTTGATTTTCCAAGCGTCGGGGCGCAACTTTTTCTGACAAAATCCAAGGACTGAAATCGCCGGGATTGCGGCGGTTGACGCGCTGGATTACTATGATTTTTCCGTCGGCTGAGAGGTCGAATTTGAGGTTTTGGTAATCTTTGGAGTCTAAGAGTTTGTCGATTCTACCTGCGGGCTGTGGCGGTTGGGGATCTTCTCCGGGGGATTGGGGATTGAGGCCGGTGGTGACTGTAAATAGTTCTTGATTTAGGGTGCCGCCAGTACGGGCGATCGATCGATCTGTGGCTGAGAATAAAATGCGATCGCTGTCGGGATAGGGTTTAAAATCGGTGACAACTAAATCTTTGGGAGTCAGCGGTATTGGTTTCGAGTCGCTGCTGGTGAGATTGACTAGCATTAATCTGCTTTCTGTTTCGCCTTGAACGCCGATGTAAACAAAAGCTCGATCGCGACTGCGAAAGGAACTGCTAAACGGTTGAATTGGCGTTCCTTTGTTTTGGTTGTTTTCTCCAAAATACTTGTCGGTTGCGCCGGCGAGTTTTAAGGTGTAGGTAACGCCGTAGGGTGCTGGATCTTTGAGGGTGTAGGCCATGCGCCGGCCGGCCCAACTGAATTTACCGGGGAGTGGTGGTTCTAGTTTTAAGTTTTCCTCGACGGTGGAGTGGTTCATCGGCCGAAAGAAGTTGAGAATAAAGCCGGTATCTGCGGCGCCGATTTGTTTGTTCTCCCAAGTAAATTCTCGCACTCTCGGTGCTGTGCGATCGCCACTCAGTAGCAACAGCCCCATTAAGACGCTCAGCAGTAGGATGAGGAAAATCGCCGTGCGGTCGATCGGCTGTTTGAATGGCCCAATAGCGAAAGGTGAAGGATTAAATTTTTTGTTAAAAATACTCACAAATCTTTCTCTCCTAGTTTCTGCTGACAATTAACTGCCAAATTTTCCCTATAAAATTTTACAGTCCCGGATGCACTCCCGAGCTTGAGAAACCACTTTTTTTACCCGGATAAAAGCCGGCAATGAAGTTTTTTGGTAAAAAACCCGGTTTGTGAAAGTTTTGGTGCGTCCAGGACTAAATTAAACTGACAATGCTTAAGCGCGCACTGATCTCGTCCCTTGCAAGAAGCGTGAACTCGGCAATACGAACGCAAGTCGCCGTTCTCTTCGTTCTCTCAAGTAAGTAGATACAAATAAAGGGAGCATCTAAGTTTTGCTGAGATCGGAGTGCACGCTTGACTCGAAGAGCGAGTCTGTATAGTACGCTCTTCGAGTCAAGCGTGTACTGTAAAAAAATGCTTTTTGCAAAAATGAGATGCTCCCCAAATAAACATTACATGGGTCGGGGGCGTCAGAACATTCATTAACTCGCTTAGCTAGTATAGCAATCCTTGCAGGATTTTCATTAGTACCAGTAGGGACACGGCACTGCCGTGTCCCTACTCATTGATTTTGGGGAAATCAAATTTATGTTCCCGGTCTCAATCGGGATTTAGGATTGCTATAGATTCTACGCTCAACCCGCACCTAAAATACCCGACAAGATATTATTTTTTTCTTGCCGATATACTTAATATTGACGATGCTCCTTTTTGTTGCCTAAAATAGTTTATTGAGAGGTATTATATCCTGAGGTGAAAGGCGATCGATAGGTAACCCCCCACCCAGAGACATTCTCACAAAAAGTATGATTGCTAGTACCCCTAAAAACAATGCTGTCAACTTCATGTCCTCCCAAAAACAAGTTAGCCCTTCTTTCCTAAGACCGTAGGTAACTACTAAATAAGTAGGAATGTCACCGACAGCTACAGCAATCACAGCACCTAAATTACCCATCAAATTATATCCTACTGGGATGCCAATAGCGATACTCAAAAAAGTTGCGAGATTGCCCATAGCTGCGTACTGAGATTTTCCGATAGCTAACAAACAAGAACCCATCAAACTGTGGATAGTCGTGTGCCAGATACCTAAAGCCAAGATTGGCATCATCCAAGATGCTGCTGCATACTCTTTCCTGTACAGTGTTAAAATTAGCTGATCTCCAAAGCTCACAAAAACTGCTAAGCCTAGGGCTAAAGGAATCAGAATCAAGTTGCGGTTTTTGAGGATTTTAGCCCGCAATTCAGGGCGCGGCAATTCTGCCAGCATCGAAATAGAGGGAAAAATTACCCGACCGGCTAGGGCGATCATTACTTGGCGAGGCATATCGCCGAGGGTAAAAGCGATGCCGTAAATGCCCAACAGCGTTAAACTAAATATTTTCCCGAGAACTAGGCGATCGGCTTGAGAACACAGAAAATATAAAACTGTAGATAAAAATATCCATTTTCCATAGGAAAATATTTCTTTAACTGCTTCTCGCTCCCAAGCAAAGCGGTTTTTATGGCCGGGAATCAAGAAATGGCTCCATACTAACTCCACTATAGTGCTGGTGAAACCGCCTGCGAGGATAGCCCAGATACTGCGATCGAACCATGCCCATACAATCATTACTGTAGTAGAAATGAGCTGTATCACCAACTCAAAAATTACTACTGTCTTGACTGTCATTTTTCGTTCGAGACTGGATACGGAAGTGGATTTAAACCCTCCTATCAGAGTATTTATACTTATGATTGGGAGCAGCCACAGGAGACGGGGTTCTCGATAGAAATTAGCAACTGGCCAGGTGATTAAAATTAAACAAAACCAAACAAAAATACTGCGAATAATTTGCATTGTCCAAGCGGTGTTGAGAAATTCTGGCTCTTCTCCACGCTTGTTTTGGATGATACTTGGGCCCAGACCTATGTCTGTGAATAGGTGGACACCTGTAATGAAAACGTAGGCTAGACCCATTAGACCAAATAATTCTGGCAACAGCAGGCGCGTCAGGATCAGGTTGCTACCGAATCGGATAATTTGACTGCTTCCATAGCTGGCGATCGTCCAGAAAGCACCTTTGATCGCTAATTTTTTTTCAGATGACTTTTCAGATGACATATAGTGAGAACTTATTTTCTAATTACGAGTCTAATTGCTGAATTTTCTGTTGGCAACTCCTACAGGAGGTTGCTGCTACTTTTATAGCTGACTTTACCTTGTGTTAATTGCCCTACGGAGGACGGGATCTTCTGGCAGATCCCACAATCTCAAATACTACAGACTTCAAGTCGCGAGATTAAAGTTGCCCACTGACGGGATACCCATCTCGCCATCACCAACGTAAAATTTAATCTCCAACTTGCTGGGTGTCTAATAATCATAAGGGTTTTTCGGTTCGGGAATCGATCGGAGGGAGGATGCTTGAATGATTAATTTGCGCTTACCTTGCAGTTCTTCTACGATCGTTTCTCCTTCTATTTCTAGCCAACTGTCTGGGGCAAAGGCGGTGCGGCTTTGACCGATCGGTAATTTTACCGGCAACCCGATCGGATAGGCGTCCGCCGCGCAGCAGGTAATGATAAAACGCCCGATCCACAGATATTGTTCTGCTACGTTGGGCGGGTGAATCACAAATCCTTGAACCTTGACTTTTTGACCTCTGTATGTATCGGGCTCGGGATTGAAATTTAACAGCCGCACCCATTCGACGAGCGATCGCCTTTCGGGTTTGGTAGTATTGCGAAATTCTTGCGGTTGCAGTCTGGTGATGGGTAGGGATTCGGTGAGGCCTCGTTCGAGTGCTGTCTGGCTGGTAAATGTGCGCGGCGTTGTGGCTAAGCCGATTAATGCGACGCTCAACATTAAGGTGCTGCCGATACTGGGGGGAAATAAAGTAACGTGTTCAACTTCTGTGCTTCTGGGAGATTTATTTGCTGGCGATGGCCGGGATTGCTTGTTGGCGCGATCGACTTTTAAGATTTCCCAAATTTTCAACCCGCCAATCACCATTAAGCCGATTCCTGCCGCTAGAGTCAGCCCAAAGTAATTGGGATGAATGAGAATGCTTAATTGTCCGGTAATCCAATATTTGAGGAGCAATATTCCCCACATTAAGATAGCTAGGGCGTCCAGCCAGGGGCTAATTTTTTTCATGAAGGAAGAAGGAAGAGGGAAGAGGGAAGAAGAGAAATGGAAGTCGGAAGAAGGAAGAAGGCTTTTCGGCTTCGATCAATGTCAACAGAGGACAGAAGGAAGAACGAAGAGGAAAAAAGCACCTATCCGCATATCCGTGACTTCCGTGTCGTGAATCAAGTTAATTACAAATCGCGAATCTAAAATGATCTTGTTTGTACATCCGAGATAATTTATTAACCCAGATACAAGTTGACAGCGAGGGTCATTAAAAAGGTTAACTGAGCTGCCAAAACCATTAAGTAAATTACGGATCTACCTTTAAAAATGGATAGCATTAAACCGATGCCTTTGAGGTCAATCATCGGGCCGAACACGAGAAATGCTAACAGCGAACCGCTGGTAAATGTGGAAGCAAAAGATAGGGCAAAAAAAGCATCTACTGTAGAACAAATCGATACAACTGCGGCTAATAGCAGCATGGCGAGAATTGAGGAAACGGGGCCTTGGCCGAGGTTGAGAATTAGTTCGCGGGGTGCGCCAACTTGAATGATGGCTGCGATCGCACTTCCGATGACCAAAACTCCTCCCAATTCGCGCAACTCCTGTACCATACTATCTAAAAGCAAGCGCAGACGCTCTTTAGAAACGCGGTGGAACATGGACGAACGTTTCGAGGTTTTTTCGGTTTTGCCGATTTGTAAGGGCTTCCACTCGTCTTGTAGCAAAGATTCGATCGGCACCGGCCCACCGGGCTGACCGAGCATAAATGTCCCCGACTGTAACAGCAGCGGAGTGTTGGCTTGGGCGATTTCTTTGTCTGAAAACTCTGGTTTTGGGAGGGGAATCGCGCGGGCTACATAAGGGTGTAACAGAGGGCGCAAGTCTGTTTGGGCGCTGAATACCCAGCCGATAATTGTGGCTATAAAGAGAGAAAAGACTACCCGCAAAACTACAATTTCGGGCTGATCGCGAAATGCCGTCCAAGTCGCCCAAATTACTACGGGGTTGATGGTGGGGGCTGCGAGCAAAAAGCCGATCGCCGCTGGTGCGGGGACTCCCTGCATTAGCAACCTGCGGGCTACGGGCACGTTACCGCACTCGCACACGGGAAACAAAAAGCCGATCGAACTACCTACCAAAGCCGCCAGTAGCGGGTTTCGCGGGATGCGGGATACGAGTTTGCGTTCGTCTACAAACCCCAGCAGCAAACCTGAGAATAAAACTCCCAGCAGCAGAAAAGGTATTGCTTCTACTAATAAGCTGAGAAACAGGGTAAAAGCATTGTTTAACTGATTTGTGAGGGCGGGTTGCATCGATCACCTACTGGTAAATTTGTATTTAGTTTCACGTCTTTGGCTGAGCCCCTGTAGATCATACCTTCTTCACAGCGATAAGTTACTATTCAGTTAAAACTTTTTTGCTACCATCGTCAATCTTATACCCATCATTAAAAGTCGCAGCTCCTGGTAAGGACACGGCAGTGCCGTTTCCCTACAGATCTAATGTACAATCTCTATGTTCCAGGACTTTTAATAAGTAGTATCAAAATTAGTTGATTTTTTTTTTAATTGATTTAGAGGAGATTATGCTGACATTTTATGGTTTAATTTATCGGGCAAAGCCTGAAAAACAATTAAATAATTAAAATTGTTTAAATGGCTCTCAATATTTCTGCATTCTGCGCCTGGTGCAGCCAATCAATAATGGAATCGGCAAGCTTTTGTAGACGGTCTGACTCTATGGGCAAACCGATCGGGCGGTATTTGAGGCTTGGCGGGCTTTGTGCTTTTAACTTGTCTGATGTGGGTGCATCGCGCGGGCGATCGGGCTATTCGGATTTTCTGCTCCGACCAATAAATTAATTTTTTCCGTGATTTAATTTATTGTTAACAACAGGTTAAGAATTTAACTCAAGGTTAACTAATAGTTAAATACTTGAACCAAGCGTTAATGCCCCTCTACTCAATATAAAATAAAGTCAGGCATAATTGCCAGGGCGCATCTATCTCCGTCATACTCTAACTTGCCTAATACTTGAAGTGGTAAAATCCCATTTACCACCGTAAGTTTTTTGTGTAATTTAAAATGCCGTTTCCCAGGAGAATGTCGACCAAAGCACTCAGCTACTCACCGACTGAGCTTTGGTAGCTGAATATCTGCTGGTAAATAGAACCCCAAAAAAGCGTGCTGATGAATTTATGTTGAATACCTCCTGCATAGAAAGACCAGTCCAACCCATCTCCCAGGCTGACTTAGGAGAACTTTCTTTAGATTCTACTCTCGTGGAATTGTCGCTTTACGCTTTTAACGTAGAAGCTACGGATTTGGGAATGCAAATTTCCCAGATGTTAGAAGCTAATCCGCTGTTACCGGGAGTCATTTTAACGGATAGAGGTGAATTTGCCGGCATGATTTCCCGGCGGAGATTTTTAGAATTTCTCAGCCGTCCTTTTGGGAGAGAATTATTTTTAAAACGACCTGTGAGGGCTTTGTACCGCTTTGCCCAAACTGAGACTTTAGTTTTTCCCAGCAATACTTTAATCGTGGATGCAGCCCGGAAGTCGCTGCTGCGATCGAAAGAACTGCTTTATGAACCGATTGTAGTGCAAATGTCGCCTCAAACTTATAGTTTGGTAGACGTGCACGAACTGTTAGTAGCCCAATCCAACATTCACGAGTTAGCAACAAAATTGCTGAGACAGCAAACTCAATCTCAACTAATTCAAACCGAAAAATTAGCTAGTTTGGGGCAGATGGTAGCTGGAGTCGCCCACGAAATTAGAAATCCCGTTACCTGCATCAACGGAAATCTCGGCTTTTTGTCCAATTACTCGAAAGACATCATGCAGTTGCTGTCTGCTTACGAACAAATAGTCGGCCATAGCGAACAAATTGACGAACTCAAACAAAACATAGAATTTGATTTCTTGCAAGAAGATTGGGCGGAAATTCTCAAAAGCATGAAAGTTTCATCCCAGAGGCTGACGGAACTTGTCACCAGCCTGCACACCTTCTCTCATATGGACGAAACCCACTTGAAAGAAGCTAACCTCCACGAATGTATTGACAGTACGCTGCTAATTATGAAAAACCGTCTCAAATACGGGTTTAAAGTAGTTAAAAGCTATGGGGATTTGCCTTTAGTGAAGTGTTATTCCGGTCAGTTGAGCCAGGTATTTATGAATATTGTCAGCAATGCGATGGACGCTTTGGATGAGGTAAAAGGAGCAAAAGGTTTTGTACCGGCGATTACTATTCAAACTGAGGTAATAAACAGTGATGATGGAGATTGTGTAAGTTCAGAATTAATGCAAAATTCTGTTTTTAGCTATCGACAAAATGCAAAATTGCGATCGTCCGCCAGCCACAATGGGGACTTCAGCCCAGAAGCAGCCGGGAAAAATTCAAATAATGCTTGGATAGCCATCAGAATTGCCGATAACGGGCCGGGAATTCCGCCAGAAATTCAGCGCCGGATTTTTGAGACATTTTTCACTACTAAACCGGCGGGGAAAGGTACTGGTTTGGGATTGGCAATTACTCATCAAATTGTTACTGAGAAGCATAAAGGTAAGTTGAATTTGCATTCTACGCCCGGTACTGGTACGGAATTTGAAATTTTGTTGCCATTAATTTGAAGGCTGTTCAGGATTAAGTAATGAAGTATTTTTGTAGAGTAATTACACAACTGTCACATTCAATCAAGGTACGTAGTTGCGCTTCAGCGCTCTATATGAAAGAGCGCTGAAGCGCAACTACGTACCTAAAAAGAATAAATGGTGCGCCAGCATGAGATTTTCGATCGTGATTGAGAACTACTAAACTTACTCGCCCACAAAGAAACCGGGTTTTTATCAATATTGAGGCTTTTAAGCAAATATTTTGGTGAAAAACCCGGTTTCTGGCTACCTGTGCGTATACAATGAAAGAAATGGTACTGTGGAAGCGGAAAAAACAATTTTTTCCTTCTTCCTTCTTCCTTCTTCCTTCTTCCAACTAAGGTCGAAGTTGAACCGGCATTACCAAGAATGTGGCATTGACTCCGCCCAAAGGCTGAAAAATTACAGGAGCAAGAGCACCGTTTAATTGCAGTTGAATTTCGGGAGACTGAGCCGTTTTCAAAATGTCAACTAAGTATTTCACGTTGAAAGCAATATCTATGCTGTCTCCCGAAATCTGTGCGGGAAGTGACTCTTTGCCGCAGCCGACATCTTTTGCATCTACCGACAAAGTGATTTCCTGACTTTCTTCGTCGATGCTACATTTGAGGATATTATTTTTTTGGTCGGCAAACACTGCTATTCTTTCGACTGCTGCTAAGAGCGATCGCCGCTCAAGAGTAATTTGCCGCTCAAAGGATGGCGGAATCAACTGCCGGTAGGCGGGATATTGTCCTTCTAAGGTGCGGGTTGTCAGCCGCTGATCTGCCCATTCAAACACTACTTGACCCTGTTCAAAATGCAGGGTGACTGGTTCAGTCCACTGCCGCATCACTAGCATTCTTTCTACTTCCCGTAAGGCTTTAGCAGGAACAGTCACCTCAAATTCTTCTGCGGTTTCTTCACCTTCGGCTTTTTCGTTGGCAGTTTGAACTACGGCCAATCTGTGGCCGTCTGTAGCTGCAAATTCTAGGCAATCTTTTAGTACCTTTAAATGCACGCCTGCGAGTACCTGTTTTGCTTCATCGGGGCTAGTAGCAAATAAAGTTCCTTTGAGTCCTTCTATCAAGGCTTCGGGCGGCAATTTCAGGATTGTTCCTGCTTCGATTGCCGGCAATTCTGGGAATTCTTCGGGGCCCATGCCTCTGACTTGGTAGCTGCCAGAGCTGCAAGTGAGACAAGCGACGGTATCTCCGGCTTCGTCTTCTAAAGTAATCTCTCCATTGGGGAGTCTGGAAACTATATCGTTGAGCAATTTCGCGGGTATGGTAAAACTACCGCCGCCAGTCACTTCTGCTGCAAAGCTGGTGCGAATGCCCAAACTGAGATCGAAAGCTGTTAAGCTAACCCGCTGATTTTCCTCATCCGCTACTAAGAGCACGTTTGCTAGTACCGGATGTGTCGGGCGGGAGGGAACGGCCCGACTTACCAACGAGAGGTTGGCGTTGAGGTCACTTTGGGTGCAAACCAATTTCATGGGAGGTTAATTAACCTGATTTGAGACAGAAGCAAATCCTATCACAGAAAGCTGATGACAGTTGAGAGTTGGCAGTTGGCAGTTGAGAGTTGGCGGTTGGCGGTTGGCAGTTGGCGGTTGGTAGTTGGTAGTTGGCAGTTGGCAGTTGGCGAGACACTATTTTTTTATTTATTGAACTATTTTTAGGCGCTCGCCCTGTGGAAACTGTGGAAAAATCAAACAATTTCTTGCTGTACTTGAGTTGTAGCTAATAAACGCCTGTGGAAAACTTGTGGAAAATCGGGTAAAAGTCGATCGCCCTTCCACTTTCGTGCAAAATTTGGTACAAAAATTGTTTTGGGCGATCGAGTAAAGTTTTTCACACTATCTGGGTAAATTTTCCACAGGTTTTTCCACAGGCAGTGATTGTAGTGATTGTAGGGTGCGTCAGCCGGCTGAAGATTTTGAAAGCAGAGTGAGAGTATTCCCGGCTGACGCACCCGGAGCCATGACTAATTGTGTGAAAAGAGGTTCAAGATGGTAGGGTGCGTCAGCCGGCTGAAGATTTTGAAAGCAGAGTGAGAGTATTCCCGGCTGACGCACCCTACGTAATGAGTGATTGTGTGAAAAGAGGTTCAAGATGGTAGGGTGCGTCAGCCGGCTGAAGATTTTGAAAGCAGAGTGAGAGTATTCCC
>NZ_JAUBUN010000053.1:0-6339 GCF_036702665.1 Microcoleus sp. Aus8_D2 | reverse complement strand
GGCTGACGCACCCTACGTAATGAGTGATTGTGTGAAAAGAGGTTCAAGTTTTGCGGCTGACAGCGTTAATTCGATCGCTCAATTGACGCAAAGTTTGGGCTAAAGTCGGATCTGTGTTCCGCAACTGAGCAATTTTGTCGCAACTGTAAAGCACAGTCGTGTGATCCTTGCCGCCGAAAACTTCGCCAACCTTCGGCAAACTCAAACTTGTATGCTGCCGAATTAAATACATCCCGATTTGACGAGCAAAGCTAATTTCTCGCCTGCGGGAAATGCCTTTCAAATCTTCCACAGAAACATCAAATACCTCGGCCACTACTGCAATTACTGCATCCGGTGTCGCCTCTACGCTTTCAGTTTGCGGGTTCAAAACCGGGGCGATATTCTCCACAGTCATCGGTAAACCAGTAATTGAAAGATACGCTACGGCCCGAATCAAAGCTCCTTCTAATTCCCGAACGTTGGAAGTGTAACTAGAAGCAATGTATTCAATCACATCTCGCGGCAGCCTCATGTTTTCATACTCGGATTTTTTCTGCAAAATAGCCATTCGTGTTTCCAAGTCTGGCAATTGAATATCGGCAATTAATCCCATCGAAAATCTGGAACACAAGCGCTCTTGCAAGCGGGGGATTTGCTGCGGCGGGCGATCGGAAGCTAAAACGACTTGGTTTCCGGCTTCGTGTAAAGTATTGAAAGTGTGGAAAAATTCTTCTTGGGTGTATTCTTTGCCTTCTATAAATTGGATGTCGTCTATTAACAAAACATCCGCTGCTCGATAGTGAACGCGGAAAGTTTGCATACTATCTTTGCGAATGGCGGCAATTAAATCGTTGGTAAATTTTTCTGTAGAAACGTAGAATATTTTGGCGTTGGGGTCAATTTCCAAGCGATAATGACCGATCGCCTGCATCAAGTGAGTTTTGCCCAAACCAACGCCGCCGCACAAAAATAGGGGATTAAATTCTCGGCCCGGAGACTCGGCTACTGCGAGGGCTGCTGCATGGGCCATGCGGTTGTTGGAACCGACGACAAAGCGGGAAAATACGTATTTGGGGTTTAAATGGGCAGGTTTAGGGGGGTGTAGCGAGTGGCTTTCGGGGTGATCGGCGATCGGGGATGGCCAAATCATGGCGGAGTCGTTGCTACCGCCTGTTTCATTTCCCCCGGCAATTGTCAAGTAAATTTCTACGGGATAGCCGAGAATTTCTTCAACGGCGTCGGCGATGATTTTGACGTAATATTTTTGCAACCAATTGCGAGCAAAGGGGTTGGGGGCGCTGACAATCAAACAGTTATTTTCGAGTTGTTCGGCCCTGGCAGTTTTGATCCACGTCTCAAAGCTAGGTCTGCTCAGTTGTACCTGGAGACGTTCAAGTATCTGATTCCACAGACTTTCGAGGGTAATGTCCACTGCTTTCCTCTGCCGATCGGCATTCAAGAGATTCTCAAGTCCAGAGAGTTTATTTAGTTTAGTCGAGTTGGTCGTTGGGAAGCTAGACCGACAGACAGTAGACAAGTGACAAGTGACAGTAGACAAGTGACAAGTGACAAGTGACAGCTACAGGAATCAAACCGTTTAGGGTAGAGGGGTCTCGGGATCTATTCATGAGGTTATCTATGTCTTAACAGCTTTGGCAGTTGCTATAAATTGCTTTTGACACGAAAGGATTTGGGGTTTATGGGCGACAATTGGGAGATTTTACCAAATTAGCCAAAATCGGCAATCGAAAATCCAAAATGAGAAGCTGAATGTTAAAGTTTAGGGGAGTCTGCCGATCGCCCAAAAATTTTGTTTGTGGCTCAGCGGCAACGGCATCAGCTATCGGGGAACCGCTCGGCAAATATTTAAATTTGGCAGGAAAGCCTTAAAACGTCGCGATGAAGAGTTCTACTGGCAAATTTTGGAAGCAACCGGCAATTTATATATTGCTGCTGGTGACGGGAGCAGGAGCTGCCATGTTGGGCGATCGGCTGTCGGTTTCTCAATTACGTACAAATTCTGGCGATTCGGGACAAAAGGCGCTGCAACCGAAATTGCAATTGCCTGCTAATACTAAGCCTCAAGCGAGCAAAGTCTTGCCCCCTGTTCCCTTGTCTGGCGATGCGGCTAATGTGAATTTTATTGTGGCTGCGGTGGCAAAAGTTGGCCCGGCTGTGGTGCGGATCGATGCTTCGCGTAGGGTGAAACCGGGAAATAAAGGGCTTTCGCCGGAGGATTTTTTTGGTGGACAACCGAATTCTGGTAGGGGCGGGATCGAACGCGGCACTGGTTCGGGTTTTGTGATTGGCGCCGACGGCGTGATTCTCACTAACGCTCACGTCGTGGACGGGGCAGATACAGTAAATGTAACTCTCAAGGATACTCGCAGCTTTCAGGGCCGGGTGTTGGGGGCGGATAAGGTGACGGATGTTGCTGTGGTGAAGATTGAGGCGAACGATCTGCCTGTGGTGGCGATCGGCAATTCTGATAAGCTGTTGTCTGGGGAATGGGCGATCGCGATCGGCAATCCTTTGGGTTTGGACAATTCGGTGACAGCGGGGATAATTAGTGCTACAGGGCGATCGAGTACCGACGTGGGCGTACCCGACAAGCGCATCGGTTTTATTCAAACAGACGCTGCAATTAATCCGGGGAATTCCGGCGGCCCGTTGCTGAATGCTTCGGGCGAAGTTATTGGGATGAATACGGCGATTATTCAAGGCGCGCAAGGATTGGGCTTTGCGATTCCGATTCAGGCGGCCCAACAAGTGGCGCAGGAACTGATTTCGACTGGGAAAGTCGAACACGCTTATTTAGGCATTGAAATGGCGACGCTGACTCCAGAGGTGAAGCAGCAAATTAACAGCAATGCTAACAGCAGTCTGCGAGTTGCAGTCGATCGGGGTGTGGCGATTGTGAGCGTTGTTCCTAATTCTCCCGCAGCCGCAGCAGGTTTGCGGGCTGGAGATGTGATTCAAAAGGTTAACAATCAGCCGATTATTCAGTCGGAAGCTGTTCAGGAGTTTGTGCAAAATGCTAAGGTTGGTGGCAGTTTGCAAATGGAAATTAACCGCAACGGGCAAATAGTTAATTTGATTGTTAAACCGGGGAGTTTGCCTGTTCAACAAGTTCGATAGGAAGGAAGAAGGAAGAAGGAACATTAATTACGAATTTCCTATTACCGATTGGTGTAAACTTGAACTAAAACGTAGTCAGAGACGGCTGTTTGACGATTCGGCCCAGATCCCCCCTAGCCCCCCTTAAGAAGGGGGGGATAAAAGCATTCTCTTGCGTCCCCCTTAAGAAGGGGGATTTAGGGGGATCGAACCTCGGATAAAAGCGAGATTTTTCAAGGGTTTCAGGCTTAAGTTGACACCAATTACCAATTAATTATGTCAGAAATTTTGCAAATTTCGCAATTAGGAAATCCCGTACTGCGCCAACCGTCGCAAGTTGTGGAGAATGTGAAGGACGATCGCATTCAACAGTTAATCGACGACCTCATCTCTACCGTCCAACACGCGAACGGAGTGGGGATTGCGGCCCCTCAAGCGGCGATGTGCGATCGCCTGTTCATCGTCGCATCCCGCCCCAACTTGCGGTATCCCCACGCACCGCAAATGGAACCGACAGCCATGATCAATCCCCGGATTGTGGCTGCATCGACAGAAACAGTTAAAGACTGGGAAGGCTGTTTGAGTATTCCGGGGATTCGGGGGTTGGTGCCGAGAAGTAGGGCGATCGAAATTGAATACACTTGTAGAGAGGGCAAACTGCACCGAAAAGAATTGACTGATTTTGTAGCCCGGATTTTTCAACACGAACACGATCATCTAGATGGCATCGTGTTTTTAGATAGGGTGGAAAGCACCAGAGAACTCATGTCAGAGGATGAGTACCAGCAGCAATTTGTTAAATTACTTTAGGATTACAAATCCGTCAGCCGATTTGAGATTTACTCGTTCAGTCCTGGACGCAACTGTCACCTTAAATAAAGGTATGTTGTTGCGCTTGGGCGCTGTTTTTGAATAAGCGCCCAAGCGCAACAACTTACCTAAAAATGAGCCTCCTTAAGATTGCCAGTTGTGTAAGTTCTGTCATGATTACTCGTTTTTTGTAGCAGAGTCATTGCATCTATAACAAACATTATGAACAGCAATCAACAATCTGCCAATCATCAGCCACAAATTATTTTGATTACCGGGAATATGGCTGCTGGAAAATCAAGTGTTGCCCAATCACTTGCCGAAGGGTTGCCCAAAAGTGTTCACCTGCGCGGGGATATCTTTCGTCGGATGATTGTGAACGGGCAGGCCCAAATGGCGTTAAATTTGTCAGCAGAGGCATATCAGCAACTTCAATTGCGCTATCACCTGGCAGGAATGGCAGCGCGACAATATCTCCAGGCTGGCTTTACGGTTGTCTATCAAGACATCATCATTGGTTCCGCACTCGCTGAGGTACTCGCCACGTTTCATGATGTGCCGTTGTCTGCGATCGTTCTGTGTCCCTCGGCAGAGGTTGTAGCGGCAAGGGATGCAGCACGATCGAAGACTGGATATGCCAACGAAGCAATGGTTTATGAATTCGATCGCATCCTCCGCACCGAAACTCCTCATCTCGGTTATTGGTTGGATTCAACCCATCTAACGGTTGAAGAAACGGTCGATCGGATTTTGGCACATTTGCAAGATGAATCAGTGAGTTGACATCGCTATGTGCCGATCGCGCGATCGCTCCTAAATCAATCGTTTAAAGGGAAGACATATTACACTTGACATTTAAAATTTGTCGTATAATTGTTAAATAATATCAAAGATGTTGCGAACAGGAGAGCAAATGTCAATTAATTTGGATAAAGGCGGGAGAATCAATCTCTCTAAAGAAGCACCGGGGCTGAAAAATGCCGGGATCGGTTTGGGATGGGATATCAATGCTACAGACACAGGCGGAGAGTTTGACTTAGATGCTTCCGTTTTTATGTTGGGGGCTACTGCAAAAATTCCCAGCGACCAATACTTTGTTTTCTACAATAACAAGGAGTCGCCGGACGGTTCTGTAAAACATCTGGGAGATAGCAGAACCGGAGAAGGATTTGGCGATGACGAAACCGTTACAGTTGATTTAACCAAAGTCGATCCGGCGGTACAAGAAATCGTGTTTGTGGTGACAATCCACGAAGCGGAATCGAGAAGGCAAAACTTCGGTCAAGTGCGGAATGCTTTTATCAGGATTTACGACACTACTACTAACACAGAAGTAACTAAGTACGATTTGGATGAGGATTTTTCTCGGGAGACGGCGGTGGAGTTTGGCAGACTTTACAAGAAAGATGGCGAGTGGAGGTTCCAAGCTGTCGGACAAGGCTACAATTCAGGCTTGCAAAGCTTTGTAGATAAGTATGCCTGATCAAAGGAAATAGATAGGACATACGGTTGAAACCGCGTCTACAAAAACAAAGTCCATGCCAAGCGGACTGAAGAAAGTCAGGTAATTTTAACCGCCCACTCGGAAACCCGCTCCCGTCGGGTTTTGTCTTTATAAACCTGGTTTCAACCGCCGTCTGATCCCAAGCATATTGCACGATAAACCTTACAAAATCACAAAACTATGGCTATCAACTTGACCAAAGGACAATCGATCGTACTCAGCAAAAGCGAATTCGACTTATCCCGATTGACAATGGCTTTGGGCTGGGATGTAGCCAAAGCTAAAACAAATCTTTTCGGTAGAAGCAGCGGTGCAAACTTTGACTTAGATTCCTACGCTTTGCTGCTGGGAGAAAATGGCAAATTAAAAAACTACAAAGAAGATGTAATTTATTACTCTCATTTGGAATCAAAGGACAAAACTGTGGTTCACTCCGGCGACAATCTCACGGGAGCCGGAGAAGGCGACGACGAACAAATATTTGTTAAACTGAGTTCTTTGCCAGCAGAATATCACAAAATTATTTTTGGCGTCAATATTTACGATGCGCTAGCTAGAAAACAGCATTTTGGCATGGTAGAAAATGCTTATGTGAGGGCTGTAGATGCAGCCGGAAAAGAAATTGCTCGCTATCGCTTGTCAAGTGACCCTTCCTATGAAGGCAAATTAAATATGTTAATGGGAGAAGTTTATCGGGAAGGTGGCGAGTGGAAATTTAAGGCTTTGGGAAATCCTTTGACTGAAGATTTGAACGGTGTTGTCGGTTCGTTTATGCGGTGACATCAAATTCGTTAAATTGAGGCTTGTAGGGGCGGGTTCACCAACAATATTAGCCAAAAATTGACAAACTAAATAAACCCGCCCCCACCCAACCAGCAATCTAAATGCACATTTTCAAGAGAACTGTAGGGGCGGGTTCACCAACA
>NZ_JAUBUN010000052.1:0-48592 GCF_036702665.1 Microcoleus sp. Aus8_D2 | reverse complement strand
GTTTTGATTGGTTTGGCGATCGCTGGTTTAGGTGTCGGGTTACTAATGCCGAATATGAATGTGTGTTTGACCTCATCAACTCCCGCATCTCTGCGAGGGCGAATTTTGGGCGGACTTACCACCAGCTTTTTCCTAGGTCAATTTACTTCACCCTTCGTCAGTCAACCTTTGAGTCAATGGCTAAGTTTAGGTACAACTTATGGCCTAGCAGGTGGATTGATGCTAGCAACCGCAGGAATCACTGTTGGAGTCATGCTCCGGTAATTTGCCTCCTAACGCAAAGGGGCGAGGAATAATATCAAATCCGATTGCATTGTCCTGTATTCATCTCTAAGCTGT
This sequence comes from Microcoleus sp. Aus8_D2, assembly GCF_036702665.1. Lineage (NCBI taxonomy): Bacteria > Bacillati > Cyanobacteriota > Cyanophyceae > Oscillatoriales > Microcoleaceae > Microcoleus > Microcoleus sp. Aus8_D2. Next base: position 48,253 of record NZ_JAUBUN010000052.1, on the reverse strand, counting down.
TGTGCATTTAAATTGTATATTTCGAGTCCCGATCGAACAATCGTCAAATCCTCTCCCCTTCTCCCCATCGGACCCTATCCCTCTCTAATACTATACGCAATCTAGATGCAACACAGCTTATCTTCTCTCTGTGCCCTCTGCGCTCTCTGCGGTTAAATCACCTGACGATACAAACGTATTGTGATATAATCTATTTTTTCCCAGCCGAGGCAGAGGAAGAGTGATATGGGTTTAGGCTCTTCATTGGAACCACTAACTACTATCCAACTACTTATTACATTTTTGGGGCGAAAGTTAGTAGTTAGTGGTTAGTAGTTAGTGGTTAGTGGTTAGTAGTTAGTAGTTAGTAGTTTCTAATAACCAATAACAAATAACCAATAACAAATAACCAAATCAAATTACTTAAAATCTAAATCTGCCACACCTTCCCATCCTTCGGGCACTTCATATTGTTGATATTGCTGACAGCGTTTCACATAAAGTAGAGCGGCTGTATCTTCAGAATTTTTAACTAATACCTCTTCAAAGATTGATTGAGCGATTGCAAAATTTTTAGAACGATAAGCTTTGACTCCTGCTTCAAAAATTGCCTGAGTCTGCGTCTTTAACTGATTAGACAATCCTAGTTTTTCATCATAAATTTCATAAACAGCAACCGATTCAGTTTTCCCTTTCACCCTGACTCTATCGAGAAAACGAGCATTGCAATTTTTTAAAGATTCCAGCCGAGATAAAGTATCTTCGCTAATCAAAATTCCCGCTCCGTACAGCTTAGTTAAGCCTTCCAAACGAGACGCCAAATTAACAGCATCCGCAATCACCGTCGTATCCATCCGTTCTGATTCGCCAACGGTTCCCAGCATTAAATTGCCTGTATGCAAGCCAATACCTATAGAAATCGGAACCTCACCTTGCTGTTGTCGGTGGTCGTTGTAGAGCCCTACTTGTTTCTGCATCGCGATCGCAGCTTGCACAGCATCATTAACTGACTCAGGAAACAGCGCCATAATTGCATCGCCAATATATTTATCAATAAAGCCTCGGTGCTGGCGAATCACTGGGCTGACTTGACTGAGATAAGAATTAATAAAATTAAAATTTTCTTGAGGTGTCATCGCTTCGGACAAAGTTGTAAAGGAGCGAATGTCAGAAAACATTACCGTCATTTCTTGCTGTACTTGGTCGCCGAGTTGAACATCAATAATACTCTCTTTTTCTAAAAATTTTAGAAAATTGCGCGGCACAAATCGCCCGTAAGCCGAAGTTATTTTGGCAAGAGAAATATGAGTTCTGATCCGGGAAAGCATTTCTTGTTTTTGAATCGGCTTGGATAAATAATCATTAGCTCCCGATTCAAATCCCTCCACAATATCTGCTACTTGATTTTTCGCAGTCAGCATCACAATCGGCAGTTCATAGGCTGGAAATTGCTCGCGAATTTTTTGACAAACTTCATAACCGTTCATGTGCGGCATCATCAAGTCTAGCAAAATCAAATCGGGGATAAAACCGCCTTCCATTACTGCCAAAGCCTCTTGTCCGTTACTTGCTTCTGTAATGGCGTAATTGTAGAGGGAAAGATTATTGATTAGTACCTGACGGTTAATGGGTTCGTCATCAACAATCAAAACTTTGAACTGTTTTGCATGACTTATCGTCAGCGGTAAATCTTGGTTAAGCAGGGGGATTGCTAAGTCGTAATTTTGAGTTGTGTTAACTTCAGGAATCGACGGCTTTGGTTCAACTTTGACATTGGAGATAGGCAAGGTAAATGTAAAATGCGAACCCTCACCAAGCTGAGACTCAACTATAATTTCACCCCCATGCAGTTCAACCAATTTTTTACTCACAGCTAGACCCAATCCTGTACCGCCATATTCTCTAGTGCTAGCTCCTTCTGCTTGCTCAAATGATTCAAAAATTCTCTCAAATTGACCTTCTGCAATACCAATTCCTGTATCAGAAATAGTAATAGCCAATAGAGAATTGGTAGTTGCTGGTTTCGGATAACTTACTACCGATTGCTGAGGATGATTAACTACTTTTGCCGACACTGTTACCGTACCTGAAGGGGTGAATTTAATGGCATTGCCCACAAGGTTGTGCAAGATTTGTTGCAGGCGGTCTTCATCAGCTAAAGCTGCTGGCAATTCAGGAGATATTGAGTTTACAAGTTGCAATTGTTTGGGAGCAGCTAGGGGTTTACTCATGGTCAAAATTACATTGGTAACTGCTCGTAAATCTACGGGCTTTAGTTGCAGTTCCAAATTTTTGTGCCTCAATTTAGAGAAATCGAGAATATCGTTGACTAAATTAGACAAGCGCTTACCGCTGGAGACAATCAAAGTTAGGTTAGCTTGAGTTTTTTGGGGGAGTTCTCCGGTTGCTCCGTCAATCAGGGATTCAGCGATGCCAATGATGCCGTTGAGGGGAGTGCGGAGTTCGTGGGAGGTGTTGGCAAGAAATTCATTTTTGAGTTGATCTAGGTCTTTTAAGTCTTCATTTTGCTTGGCTAGGGCGGCAAAAGATTCTTGAAGTTGCCTGGCCATGCTATTGAATGAATGTGCCAGTTGTCCGATTTCATTTATTTTGCTGGGTATGACGTGCTGATCTAAGTTTCCGGCGGCAATTTCTGCGGATGCTTGAGAAAGTTTTAGCAGTGGTTTCGCAATCCAGGAAGCGGTGAAAATGCCGACGATAATTGCGACAATTAAAGTAACAATACACAGCAAGATGGTAGTTTGGTTGTTGGCGTCAATTTCTGCTGTAAAGTCTGATTCGGGGACAACTACGACAACTAGCCAATCTAAAATACCTAATTCATCTCGAAAAGGGGCAACTTGTAGAAACTGTTTCTTGCCATTTAGCAAAAATTCCATTTGCTGAGGAGTATCTATTTTATTTAAATTTCCCAATTGCTGAAATAAGTATTGAGTTGTGTTTTGTATTAAAGGATCGCTAATTTTTTCAGCGTGCAGGCGCTCGGTTTTTCCACTAGCGTTAACTGTAGAAGGTTTGGTAATTGTGGAAGTAGCAACTAAAAGTCCGTTGCGTTCGATAATGAAAATTTTCCCAGATTTGCCAACAGTGAAATTGTGCAGGAACTCGCTAATTTGTCCCAGGGAAATATCGGTCAGAAAAACGCCCTGAAGCGCTCCTGTAGTGTCGTAAAATGGGTAGACTGCTGAAAGGTCTAGCCTGTCGCCTAAAGCGGAAGTATCGATCGCACTCCAAGTTGGGGTGCCGGCGCGGACAGCGGCTTTATACCAATCGCGAGTTCTAGCATCATAATTGGGCTTTTCTCGAATTAGTTTGATGCGATTGCCTTGATTGTCAACTGCATATCTACGGATAGCGTTACCAGTTGTTTCGTTCGCTATTACTGTGTAGCCTTCTGGTTTATTAGCCCCTACGAATTCCCCTTTTGAATTAGCAAAGGCGATGGTGCCAATATTGGAACTCAGGGATTGGCTTTGTTGCCAAAAATAGGCTTCCATTTGCTGAAAATTGGTGGGATCTAGTAACTTTTGGCGAATCGTATTGATGTGAATTTGCTCAATCAAATGAGGCTTAGCCAAGTAGCTTGTGAGGTGAACTTGGACGCGAGCTGCGATTTCACGGCGCAACTGGCTGGCAACATTGTTGACCGCTTTCTGTCCATTACGGAAGGACAGGTAGCCCACTAGCCCAACAGCCACAAAAATTTGTACGACGAACGGAACGACGAGGGTAGCACGCAGGCCGAATTTGCCGGGATTATGGTTCATAGGGGGGCGCGATCGCAAAATGTGAGCTTAAAGGGGTATAATTCAGTATTATAAACATTCATTTTTAATACACACACCTAGGGTTATACAATTTGAGATTTGAGATTGAATAATTGAGAATTATGAAGCTAGTGGTTTGGAGTTTGCCTTGAGTAGCAAGAGTTTTTTGAACATTATTTTATTTGGGTTAAGTAAGTCGGCGCTTTAGAACACAACTATGCAAACAATTGTCAAGTGTCCAAATGTTTTATATTGGCTGATTTAAACCTCATGTTTACATACTGTTACATTGTTCGGTTTAATCCCGCCTACCTACCTACTTAATCAATTAAAAGGTAGAAGGCATAATTAAGACAAACTGGGTACATCTCACTTTTGATTTGAAGAGAAGAGGGCTATAGCATGACCGCATATAAGTTATTAGTTATAATTTCATATTCACGGAGGTCATGCTATAGCCCCTACAGACATATTTGCCAAACACCAAACTGAGATGCACCCGACAAACTTCTGCTTGATACTTTATACTTCCGGAATTAGTACAATCAAAGCAATTTTTAGGAAAAATGACAAGTTATCACTTAGCGATCGCCAAATATAGTTTTTTTCGGTAAATGGAGCAAAACTCTCAACAAAATATGTGTATTTTAGGGGATTGCCGAAGCTGAGAGCAGAAGACGGGGCGCTTGACACCCCCATCTATACATAAAAAACCCGCTGGTATAGCGGGTTGAGGACCGGGTGCTTAAAATTAGGCGATCTTTTTGGATGCGCGCACTATCCAGACATCGTTTGTATAGTCGCGGTTTCCAGCTTACGTCCTATAGCGGTTCTCAAGCGTGGTGAGGTACACGGGTTCCAATGCCCAATGACCTGCGCAAGCCAATGCCCCATCCCTGGGCTTCGCTTCGCCCCATGCCCTATGCCCCATGCCCAATGCCTAGTGCAGCGATGCCCAATGCCCATAAGAGCACCTCATGTTACACCAGAAAGGCTATATCTTATTTTTGAATGTTTAGGCGATCGTGATTTCGGGCGACAAATAAACGTCTTGAATGGCGTTGAACAATTTTACACCTTCTTCAAAGGGACGCTGAAAAGTTTTGCGGCCGGAAATTAAGCCGCAGCCGCCTGCGCGTTTGTTGATTACCGCCGTGCGAATTGCTTCGGCAAAATCGGTTTTTCCTGAAGCACCGCCGGAATTGATTAAACCCATCCTTCCTGCATAACAGTTGAGCACTTGATAGCGGGTTAGATCGATCGGGTGATCGGTTGTCAAATCCGAATACACGCGGCTGTCGGTTTTGCCGTAACTCTTGCCGCTGGCTTTAGCAACTGCGGCGTAGCCGTTGTTAAATTCGGGCAATTTCTGCTTGATAATGTCAGCTTGAATTGTCACTCCCAAGTGATTTGCTTGACCTGTTAAATCAGCGGCTAGGTGATAATCTTTGTCTTGTTTGAAGATATCGTTGCGGAGGTAGCACCACAAAATTGTTGCCATTCCGTACTCGTGAGCGTGGGCAAAAGCTTGACTAACTTCTTGGATTTGTCGCGTTGATTCTGGGGAACCAAAGTAAATTGTTGCTCCGACTGCAACTGCTCCCAAATTCCAAGCTTGTTCGACGGTTGCAAACATTATTTGGTCGGCTTGATTGGGATAAGTCAGCAGTTCGTTGTGATTGAGTTTGAGAATGAAAGGGATTTTGTGCGCGTATTTGCGAGATACGCTTCCTAAGACTCCGAGAGTTGTCGCGACAGCGTTGCAGCCCGCAGAGATTGCTAGTCTAATGATGTTTTCGCTGTCAAAATAGATGGGATTTGGTGCAAAAGAAGCGGCGGCTGAGTGTTCGATTCCTTGGTCTACTGGCAGGATGGATAAATAGCCGGTATTTGCCAAGCGTCCGCTAGAATATAGTTGCTGGAGCGATCGCAAAACTTGAGGAGAGCGATCGGTTTGAGCGAAAATGCGATCGACCCAATCCGGGCCCGGCAGGTGTAACAAATCTTTAGAAATTTTTGCTTGATGGGTGAGCAAGTCTTCGGCTTCGTCACCAAGCCAAGATGCGATCGAACTGGGAACTGATAGTGTAGCTGTCATGCAGATTTCCCTCTGAATTTCAATTGCAGGCTGATGATTGCAGACATTAGCCTTGCTGATATTGTAGCTAAAAAATCTTTTTTTCCATCCCGGCAACGATCGCCTGAATTTTTAACTGGACAGACGGGAATTCCCCCGCTATAGGTGTACTCACTATCTTCGGCGGGACGGGTGGCTCGTGAGAAGACGATTGCACCGCCGACCAATTCGACAAGCGTAGCTCTCGACAAGAGAGGCGGTGTATGAGGAAACGAACAAATTCCTTGTATTCTCCTAGTATCCTTGCTACAATATTATCAGAGATGCCGATAACCGATAATGTACCAAGCCTATAAATTCAGAATCTATCCTACAGCCGAGCAGCAGACATATTTGGCGGGTGCTTTCGGTTGTTGTCGTTGGTTCTGGAATTATAGTTTGAACCTGTGTCAGCAGACCTACAAAGATACTGGTAAAGGTCTAAGCAGAAGTGCAATTCAAGGATTACTCCCAAATCTCAAAAAGGAATATCCTTGGCTGACGAATGCTTATTCTCAATCACTCCAAGTAGTTGCACTGAATCTATCTACTGCTTACAAAAACTTCTTTGATAAACGTGGCGGTTTTCCTAGTTTCAAATCGCAGCAGGGAAGACAATCTATTAGTTATCCTCAGAAGGTCTAAGTAGGGGACAGTTCTATCAAATTGCCAATCATTGGTGAGGTGCATTGCGTCATTCATCGAACACTAGACGGCACTGTCAAAACCGTTACTATTTCTAAAAATACTGATGGTAAATACTATGCTTCGATCTTGGTTGATGATGGACTAGAAACACCGGAAAGTGATGCTAATGGCAAGGCTATCGGCTTAGATATTGGTCTGATTGACTTTGCTGTAACCAGTGATGGTAGCAAATATACAAACCCTAAACACCTCAATAAACACAGTCGCAACCTAAAGCGCAAGCAGCAAAAACTCTCCAGGAGTAAACAAAAAGGGAGTAATACCAGACATAAGGCTAAAAGATTAGTAGCCAGAGTTCATTCTAGAATCAAAAGAGTCCGGGTCGATTTTCTACACAAACTATCCCGCAAGATAGTAGACGAAAACCAAGTTATTGCAGTAGAAAATCTCAACGTCAAAGGCATGGTACGCAATCATTGTCTAGCCAAAGCGATTAGCGATGCTGGATGGGGTATGTTTGGAACAATGCTCAAGTATAAAGCCCAGAAACTAGGCAAGCTCTACATCGAGATAGATCGCTTTTTCCCTAGCTCCAAAACTTGCAATAATTGTCTCCACAAAGTATCGTCCATGCCTTTGAACGTGCGTCATTGGGATTGTCCCAAGTGTCACAGCCGCAACGATCGAGATATCAATGCTGCGAAGAATATTAGGGATGAAGCCTTGCGGTTTTTGGCATTAGGAACTAGTGCTGCTGCCAGTGGAGGGAATGTAAGTCAACCTGGAAAGATTTCGGTCTTGACAGATGCGATTCCCCGCGAAGCTGGAAGCCCCCGTCATAGCGTACTCGCACGGGCAGGTGGGTAGTTCACCAAGATTAGCGACAACAGCAACTAGGACGCGCTACTCTGTAATTAAGCTGGCAGTTCCGCCCGATAGCTGCTGCCTGCGATCGCCGATCGACTCACAACTCCTCAATCACAATGTCAAACAACTACTTTGATACTGAAAACGGTCACAAATCCTTCGAGATGCCCGGTGCTAGACCCCACTACAACCCCGATCGACCCGGACAAGTAGAGCATATTTTCCTCGATTTAGTGCTCGATATTCCCAAACAAAGTTTTCGCGGCACTTGCAGCATCCGCATAAATCCAGTCCGCAGCGGTATTGACAAATTAACCTTAGATGCTGTCAACCTGAATATTAAATCTGTAAAAGTCGGGGAAACCGAGCAGAATTTCGACAGCGACGGGGAAGTGCTGCAAATTCAACTGCACGAACCAACAACAGCTTACGAATCAATTACAATTGCGATCGCGTACTCGGTCGAAAAACCCCAGCGCGGCCTCTATTTTGTCGGGCCAGACAAACACTATCCCGACAAACCAACACAAGTCTGGACTCAAGGCGAAGACGAAGATTCCCGCTTCTGGTTTCCCTGTTTCGACTATCCCGGACAACTCGCAACTTCCGAAATTCGCGTGCAAGTTCCCCGAGAATTTTTGGCAATATCCAACGGCGAATTAATTAGCACAAAAAACGATGGCGACGACAAGATTTATCACTGGTCGCAAACTCAGGTACATCCGACTTATTTAATGACCTTAGCAGTCGGAGATTTTGCCGAAATTAAAGACGAATGGAACGGCAAACCAGTTAATTATTACGTCGAAAAAGGCCGCGAAGCTGACGGTAAGCGCAGCATGGGCAAAACGCCCAAAATGATTGAATTTTTCTCTAAAGCATTTGGCTATCCTTACCCTTTTCCTAAATACGCTCAAGTCTGCGTCGATGATTTCATCTTCGGCGGGATGGAAAATACTTCCACAACTTTGCTAACAGATAGGTGCTTGTTAGACGAACGCGCCAGCCTCGACAATCGCGGTACAGAAAGCTTGGTCGCCCACGAATTAGCTCACCAGTGGTTCGGCGATTTAGTAGTAATTAAACATTGGTCTCATGCTTGGATCAAAGAAGGGATGGCTTCCTATTGTGAGGTGTTGTGGACTGACAAAGAATACGGCCAAGAAGATGCGGCTTATTATATGTTAGGTGAAGCCCGCAACTATTTAGCTGAAGACAGCGCCCGCTACCGCCGCCCGATGGTGACTCACGTTTACCGCGAAGCCATTGAATTGTACGATCGCCATTTGTACGAAAAAGGCGCTTGCGTTTATCACATGATTCGCGCTGAGTTGGGCGACGAGTTATTTTACAAAGCAATTCACACTTTTGTGCGGGATAACGCTCACCAAACTGTGGAAACGATCGATTTGCTCAGGGCGATCGAAAAAGCTACCGGTCGCAATCTGACATTTTTGTTTGACCAGTACGTTTATCGCGGCGGTCATCCAGATTATAAAGTTGCTTATTCCTGGGACGGCGACAGCAAATTAGCCAAAGTTACTATTACCCAAACTCAGGTAAAAGACAACAAAAATGGTAACGGTAATAGTAAAGATGTCTTTGACCTAAAAATTCCGATCGGCTTCGGCTACAAACCGGAAAAAGATGCAGATGAGCGAAATGCTGCTAATATAAAAACTTTCACGGTTCGAGTTCACGAACGCGAGCAAAGTTTCTATTTCCCCCTAGAAGAGAAGCCCGCATATATCAGTTTTGATGTCGGCAATAAATACTTAAAAACAGTTGCTCTAGAGTATGGAGTTGCCGAACTTAAAGCTCAGTTACAGTTCGATCCAGACCCGGTTTCCCGGATTTACGCCGCCCACGCTTTGGCGAAAAAGGGAGGCTTGGAAGCTGTGAAAGCACTGTCAGAAGTTCTCAAGAAAGAGCCGTTTTGGGCTGTGCGGGCGGAAGTAGCAGGTCAGTTGGTTGATATTAAACTCGACCAAGCTTTTGATGGTTTAGTAACTGGTTTGAAGGATAAAGATGCTCGGGTTCGCCGCGCTGTGGTGAATGCGCTGGGTAAAATCAAGACTCACGAGACTTATAAGGCGCTGAGGTCGATCGTTGAAAAAGGCGATGACAGCTATTATGTAGAAGCGGCCGCAGCGAGTGCGATGGGTTCGATCGCAGGCGCTAACCCCGACGAAAAACCCACGGACGAACAGGTACTCAAAGAGTTAAAATTGGTTTTGAAAGAGCGCGAGGGCTGGAATGAGGTTGTGCGATCGGGTGCTATTTCTGGTTTGGCGCAAATGAAAACTTCTGAAGATGCGCTGAACCTGATTTTGAAATACACAGCCGTCGGTACTCCGCAAGCTTTGCGCTTGGCTGCTATTCGCTCTTTGGGGACAATTTCGACTGGTCAAACTAAGCTCAATTTAGAACGGATTTTGCACCGATTGGCTGAACTTTCTAAAGAGACTTTTTTCTTGACTCAAGTATCTGTTGTTGTCGGTTTAGGACAAATGGAAACTCGCAAAGCTATTCGCATTTTGCGTTCTTTAGCTGACCAAACTCCAGACGGGCGCGTCCGCCGCATGGCTGATGAAGCCGTACAAAGAGTGCAGAAAAATGCTGGTTCTGATGCAGCCGTGAAGCAGTTGCGTGAGGAATTAGACCAGGTGAAGAAGGAGAATCAAGATTTGAAGAGTCGGATGGAAAATTTGGAGGCTAAGGCGAAGAAAGATTAGGCGTCAAACCGCATACCGGCGCAGATAAATGCAGATTTTGGCGATCTGCTTTTATCTGCGTGTCAGTAGAGGATGGGGCGCTATTATTACAATAATATTATTTTTCAGCCTCAGTGCATCTACATTTGCTACTTTCAACAGAGGGGAAAGCGAAATATGTCTATTCTCCGGTTTGTTGTATCAAATGGTGAATCATCTAGAATCAGCCGTGCAGTTTTTATTGTTTAGTTGTCAACTATTAATCGAACTTACGCACGGGTGGCCAGAAACCGGGTTTTTTACGAAAATCCTGGGCTGTATCCCGGAGATTTGGTAAAGAACCCGGTTTCTTTAGTCCTATACGTAAGTCCTATATTAATCAAGTTGCAGCAGCTTTTACACCCAGAAATATTGCAGAAATTATGAGTATACAAACCGCTGTATTGGTAGACCAATCGGGAGTAATTCCCTACCGTATTGAAAACGGACAAATTGAAGTAATGCTGATTACTTCTTCAACTGGTAAGCGCTGGGTGATTCCCAAAGGGTTGATTGAACCTGACATGACTCCCCAAGATTCCGCAGCCAAGGAAGCTTGGGAAGAAGCAGGTTTGTTGGGTAAAGTGTTCCCGGATTTACTGGGAACTTATGAGTATCAAAAGTCCGGCTATACTTGTCAGGTAGAAGTATTTTTACTGCAAGTGGACGCAGTTCTGGAAATTTGGCCGGAAGCTAGCAAGAGAAAGCGGCAGTGGGTAAGTATTCCGAAAGCAATTAAGCGGGTTAATGAACCGGAACTTAAACAGATTCTGGCGGATTTACCGAATCGGTTCTGGTGATTAACTGGTTTGTAGTGAGGACGAAGAGTCCTGATTAACTCCAACAGAGAGGAAGGAGTGATGCTGGCGCACTCTCACGCGAGCTCTTAAGCTCGCACTACACTCGGAAAATCATTATTCCGGTGTAAATGGAAAGGACTCTTCGTCCTCACTACAAACCTATGATAAAGGACTCTTCGTCCTCACTACAAACCTATGATATCGGTGTAAAAATTTTTACCTTAAGCGTTCGCTGACAGAAAAGGAAGGCTTTCGGCTAAGTTATCCTTGACTTCAATGCCCTGTTTTCTTGCCCAAAACTGGCTTAAGAAATGAATTTGCCGCAAGCCGACAATTAAATTTAAACCTGGTACAAACATCCACCAAACTGTTAGCGGTTCTTTCAGCCCTTCTTGGCGGTACAATTCGTTAACTGTGTTGTAAAGTTTGAACTGTACGATGTAAATCCAAGCAATTCCCACGAAGGAAAACCAACCAAACCATCCGGGAACGTCGGGGTCGAATATCCGCAAAGCTTGGGGGATGGCTACTCCTAACACAAAGGGCAATAAGCAAAGTGTCCCCGACCAACCCTTGCCGTTATAAGTCCGCAATTCTTCTTGAATAATCCATTTGTACCAGCCGTAATATAGCAGCAAGCTGACTCCAGATAGCAAAATTACTCGCCACAAGGAGCGGGGTTTTCCTAAGGGTTTTTCGGACATTTTTAGATGTAAGATATGAATGGCTTTATTTATTGTATTAACATTTGTTAATTATTGCAAAATTGCTTCTCTGATCGATCGCGCGGTTGCAGGGGCCAGCAGCACACCGTTGCGGTAGTGGCCGCTAGCGATGAGAACCTTGCTGTGACTGGGAAGCGCTTCGATAATTGGGGCTGGGCGTCCTTCCGGGCGCGGGCGCAATCCCGACCATTTTCGGATGATTTCAGCTTCGGCTAAGGCCGGACAAAGCGATCTCGCCCTTGCCATCACTTTATCCAACATATCAGCATTTGCCTCAACTTCTCCGCCATTTTCGGGAAACTCCACCGTCGCCCCCACCCAACATTCTTGATTTGCCAAAGGTACAATGTGAATGTCATCCCAGGTAATTACTGGCGCAAAATCTGGGTTTCCCAACGGATTTTTCAACCGCAAATGCAGCGCCTGTCCCAACACCGGGCGAATGTCCACCAATTGATTTAACGATGCAGTGACAGCAGCAGAACCCAAACCAGCAGATACAATTAGTCGATCGAACTCCACACTATCAGCGATCGCCGCCCCTGCAACTTCCACCCCAAACTCAAAAATCACGCCATTGCGTTGAGCAGCATCCACCAAAGTCAAAGTTAGCGCCGTCGGATCGACTTGCCGGTCTTGAGGCGAATAAATCCCAGCAATTATGTTATTCTTTAAATCAAGATGAGGGCAAAACTCGCGCACTCGTTCCACATCCCAAATTTCCAATTTCCAACCTTGAGACTTGCGAGTTGCTGCTAGCTTTTCCCACTTAATTAAATCTTCTCCTTCCGAACACAGCATCAAAATTCCTTGTTTATTAAAAGGAATTTTCCGCCCAGTAACTGCTTCCAATTCAGGAATCAAAGTTTCGTAGCGCTGAAGGCTGGTTTCCCTCAAATGCCAATTTCGGCCCTTGGTTTTGTGGCTGATAACTCCCATCAAAACGCCGAGGGCCGCACCTGTAGAACCTTGTGCTGGGGGCTGTTTGTCGAATACAGTGACTTTTAATTCGGGAAATTTACTTAATTCAAAGGCGATCGAAGCCCCGACAATACCGCAACCAATAATTGCAACGCGAACCATGCGATTTTAGATTTTAGATTTTAGATTTTAGATTATTCTCATATGGTGCGCACTACCACCATAAATAACAGTAGGGTGGGTCAGGGAGAAAGTTCTTCGTCTGTGTTCCAAACCTTCAGCCCTGACGCACCCTACAATAACTACTACCATAAATAACCCTAGGGTGCGTCAGGGAGAAAGTTCTTCGTCTGTGTTCCAAACCTTCAGCCCTGACGCACCCTACAATAACTACTACCATAAATAACCCTAGGGTGCGTCAGGGAGAAAGTTCTTCGTCTGTGTTCCAAACCTTCAGCCCTGACGCACCCTACAATAACTACTTCCTCAAGCGATTAGGCTTTAGGAATTAGCTGCAAGAAAGTATCGAAATCCTTCACAGCTTTGCTATAACTAGCCGTGATTTTGGCATAGTCAGCCACTTTAGCAGCGTTGTCAATCTCCACCAAATCAGCAAACAAACTCTTGGTCAAATCAGCAGCTTGCTGTTGAGATTTCGGCAACAAACTGCCCGACACGGTTTTCATGGTGCCGCGCAATTCGCCTAGAGGCCCGTGAATGTAAGTTTTGGCATCAACCCAATTTTTTTTCTGAATTAGGGTTCCTAGGTTGTCCATGCGCGATCGGAACTCTGTCAGAGTAGGAACATAGCGCTGAATTTGCTGGATCTGGGCTGTTGTGTAAGTCGTGGGAACTTTTGCTTCGACACTGCTGCAACTAACCAGAAATGCCATCAAACAGGCCATCATCAAGGCGAAAAATGAACGGGGACGAGTCATAGCGATTTTAGATTTTAGATTTTAGATTTCTCGTTGCGAGCGGGCACAGGGGCACTGCGGGCGGGCACAGGGGCACCGTCCCTACTTGGCACCGAGAGTTAGGTACAAAATATTATTTTACCTCCTGACGGCGCAGAAAAGTTATCATAGCATCGCCAACTTTTTCTGACCAATGTTCTTGAGGATAATGCGCCACTTCTTCTAGAGTGACTAACTCGGCATTTTTCATGGAACTGACTAATTTTTTAGCTGGTTCAACACTCAGCCAAGGGTCGGTTAAACCCCACACAAATAAGGTTGGTTGTGTCCATCCTTGCAAGCCGGATTCAATTTCTGCCATTGACTTTGGCAGTTGAATGTTGCGGACTGTGTTCATTAGCGATCGCCCTGCATCCGAACTCTTCAAAAACGGACGGCGGTAAACATCTAAATCCTTGTCTAATACCCTAATGCGACTTCCCCCTTCGAGGGTTCTGTCCACCAAAAGCGGGTCTTGCGTCAGCATATCGCCAATAAAAGGCAGTCCCAACTGCTGCATTTTCCAAGGCAATTTGATATCTGCTGAAATTGGTGTATTGATGACTACTAAACGATCGATTTTATCGGGATTTCGTAAAGCGTATTGAATGCCCGCTGATGCTAAAAATCCTTGGACGACTAGGGAAACTCGGTTTAACTCTAGAGTCTGAATAAAGCCACTGAGGGCGTCAACAAAGGAATCGGGAGTGTAAGCAAAGTCGCGTTTGTCTGGTTTGGTCGATCGCCCGTAGCCCACCCAATCCGGCGCGAGCGATCGAAATCCCTGGGCTGCCAAATCCGGCATGATTGCAGTCCAGGTAAAGCTTTGCGAGGGCAAACCGTGCAGCAGCAGCACCGGTGATTTATCACTTTCGTTTACCGGATTTGTTTCCCGATAAAACCATTCCAGTGACCCTACTTGAATTGTTTTCTCATCAATTGCCATTATTTTACTTGTTATTTATTAAAGAATAAGGCGGGTATTCCCCGCCTTACTTACCTGATAGTTGGGTGTGTACACAGCACCATTAGTATGAACTTAATCCTAAAAACTTTTGTATCTCAGGTTTGTATCGAAGTCCCGATCCCCCTAAATCCCCCTGGTTGTAGGGGGACTTTGAGAAAACTCTTGTTCCCCCCTTAAGAAGGGGGGTTAGGGGGGATCTAGGCCTTAATCGTCAGACCGTAGTCTGGCACTACATAAGAGGTTAAGTTGACACTAATAACAGAGTACCTTACCCAACTAATAAAAGTCCCGCTTAGAAATTCATTTCAGCAGCTTGAACTTTTTCGACCTGTTTCTTCTTGAGAACCAGCATGATTTGAGCCAGCATGGTCAAAGCCACGAAAGCGATCATTCCTGTAACTCGATTGGCACTTTGCAGCACAATTTCCACATCTTTTTGACCGAAGCCGCCCACATTAGGATTGCTTGTCAACAATTCGCCGGCTGCAACTGTTTGTCCTTCAGTAACAATCAGTTCTGGGCCGGCGGGAATTGTATCAACAACCGCTGCACCTTCTGCTGGTTGAATTGTCACTTCATAGCCGCCATCTTCCGGTTGAGCAATTTTAGAAATAGTGCCAGCTACCGAAGCATTATAAACAGTATTGTTGCTCTTGGCGCCTGTAGGATAAACCTGACCGCGACCGCGATTTCCGCCGACATAAATTAGATATTTGCCGTAGTGAACTGACTTGTCAGTTGCGGGATTTGGCGACAAAACTGGGAATACCAATTCTTTGTATTGTTCACCAGGCAGCGGGCCTACTAAAACAATATTTTCTTGGGTTTCGCTGTAAGGTTGGAAGTAAAGATCGCCGACTTTTTCCTTCATTTCTTCGGGAATTCTGTCAGCGGGAGCAATTTTGAAACCTTCGGGTAACATCACAACTGCGCCGACATTCAAGCCGCCTTTGCTACCGTCGCCGGTAACTTGCTGCACGCTTTGATCGTAGGGAAGCTTGACCACAGCTTCAAACACTGTGTCAGGTAAAACGGATTGCGGTACTTCAACTTCTGTTGGTTTGGCACCGAGGTGACAGTTAGCGCAAACAATTTTGCCAGTTGCTTCGCGGGGAGTAGCTGGTGCTGTTTGCTGAGCCCAGAAAGGGTAAGCAAATGCTGCTTGGGGAAGTGCGATGTCGCTACTGAGAAAAAATCCGGCGGCGGCGATCGCAATTAAAGCTGTTTTGGCGATCGTCCTGGCACTGCGGCGAAATATCGCAGATAAGTTAGTTTGTGGCATCAGAGTATTCAATCTCAAAGGTTCAGACAATTTAGTCATTGGTCATTGGTCATTGGTCATTGGTCATTGGTCATTGGTTATTAGTTATTGGTTATTAGTTATTGGTTATTGAAACTAACTGCTAACCACTAACGACTAACTACTAACGAATAACTACTAACGAATAACTACTAACGAATAACTATGACCAGGTAGGTGCTTCACCGGTGCGGAAATCTGTTTCTTTCCAAGGGGTAAAAGCCACCTTGTCATCTGCGACAGTGGCGTGGGCCAGGGCCAGAGACAAAGGTGCGGGGCCGCGTACCACTTTGCCCTCACTGTTGTATTGAGAACCGTGGCAAGGACACATAAACTTGTTTTCGCTAGCATTCCAAGGCACGACGCAACCCAAGTGAGTGCAGACTGCATTGATGCCGTATTCAGCCAGAGTTAAGTCTTTTTGCACCACAAGATAGGTGGGGTCGCCTTTGAGGCCTTGGGCCAAACTGCGATCGCCCGCAGGGTGCGAAGTCAGATATTCGCTAACGATGATGTCGTTACCCAAGGCATCTTTAGCCGTGACACCGCCACCAACAGCCCCGCTCGACGGAGGAACAAAATATTGGACAACGGGATAGAGCGCGCCCAGTGCCACACCTGTGACTGTACCGAACGTCAGCAAATTCATAAATTGGCGACGCCCCATATCGGGGACATCGGGATTTCCAGCAGAAGTTTGAGCCATGACCTGCCTTTACGGTTTTAAGTTAGGTTTGTTTGTTTGTCAGCCAACCTGTACGTGCAGAGGAAGGAGGACGATCGGTGCTAATCTGCTCGCACAAATTTGAGGCAGCGAAAATTCCTTTTAAGAATGCGCCTTCCAGCCTTTATTAGAGTATTATTACATTTTTTGAACTTTGTCTTTTATTGTTTAACAGATTCACTCAGGAGCAACCATGACGGGCAAGGATTTACACCAGCTACTCCTAGAAAAATGGGGAAAGTCTTACGATATCAGATTGCGGCGGACGCGGGGCAAGATTTTTGTGCAGGTGATGTGGAAATATTTGGAACAGGCGTCTTTTCCGATGACGGAGGCTGATTATTTCGAGCATTTGGATGCGGTGGCGAATTACCTCAACGGCTGGGGCAGCACGGCACAGGTGAGAGAATATATTGTCAATACTCGCGATCGCCCGCGGTTGGGTAAAGCTGTCAGCGTTCCCCTAGATTTGGGTGAAAGAGCCTCGGAGTGGTTGCTTGACGAGTTTTGAGTCATTAGTCATCAGTCATTAGTCATTAGTCCTCAGTCCTGCCGTCCTTAGTAGGCAAGATTGCTCAACTCCTTTTAATTAAAAAATTTTGGACGGGCTCTTCGGCCCATCCCACAAAAATATTTTTTGCTTGTGGGATGGGCCGAAGAGCCCGTCCCAGCTATTTTGGCAAGAAGTCTATTATCAGTCATCAGTTAGGAGCGATCGCCCCTGAATCGCGGCTTGTAAAGTTTTGTGTGCGATCGGGGTAGATTTTTTAAGTTGAAAGTCCCAAAAATCGTGAGGCGAACTTGTCAGCCGAGCTGTGGGGGCCGAGAAACCGTCGCTGTCCCCGCAGCTAATTTTCGCAGTTTTTTTGAGTCAAACTCTGTTGTGGCGGGCTTTGCTGGGCGCCAGACTGTAGGATTAAAAGCCCGCTACAGCTTGTGGGGCTGCAACAGGAGGGCGATCGAATTTTGGGCTGACCAAAATCATCCCCACCAATTTCTGTCAACACTTTCACCTACAATGAGTCTCAGCTATCTTGTGAAACTTAGGAGAATGTTGTAATGGGTGTTGCAGTTGGAATGGTTGAAGTCTTAGGATTTCCCGCTGCCGTAGAAGTTGCAGACTCAATGGTGAAAGCCGCCCGAGTTACTTTAGTTCGCTATGAAAAGATAACCCGTGCCTACTGGACAATTATAGTTAGAGGAGATATCTCTGAAGTGCAAGCAGCCGTGGCTGCTGGAATTGAATCAGTTAAAAAGGTCGATGGCGGAAAGTTGCTCTCGTATCACATAATTGCTCGTCCCCACGAGAATCTAGATTACATTTTGCCGATCGGCTACACGCCAGAAGTAGAACAGTTCCGAATGTAGTCAAAGTTTTGACAAAACTTTGGTGTGGAATTTTAACTTTTAGTAAATTATAGAGGCGCGGGCGATCGTGTCTCTATATTTTTTATAAACCTTAAAATTGAGCGATCGCCTAATACTCACCAATAAATTATTCTCACGCATAATATCGTTTCCGGTTGCATGGGAATGATTGAACCTTTCTAGAACACTCTTGACACAGAGAGAGAACGGGGAGTTGAATAATTCAGATGCTACCAGATTCGATATAAAATCTTTATAGGACTAATTTAAAATCAGCAATTAACCATTAGCAATTTGGATGACTACCTGTCTGCAAACTTATCTGTTGCGTCGATCAAACAGGCGCGAATTCCCGGTTCGCTCATCGAATGTCCGGCATCTGCAACTACAATAAACTCAGCTTCAGGCCAAGCACGATGCAGTTCCCACGCCGACATCATCGGACAAACAACATCATATCTTCCCTGAACGATAACCGCCGGAATTTTGCGGATGCCATCGATATTTAAAAGCAATTTATCTTCCGGCTCTATAAATCCCTTATTTATAAAATAATGGCACTCAATTCTGGCAAACGCCTCCGCGAAAGCATCAATTCCAAACCTTTGCTTTAAATCTAAATCTGGAAATAATCTACTTGTACTCCCTTCCCAAATTGACCAAGCACGAGCCGCTTCTAATCTAATTTGAGCATCGGGACTCGTCAAGCGTTGGTAATAAGCTGTTAGCAAATCGTCCCTTTCATTTATAGGGATAGGTTTAACATATTCCTCCCAAGCATCCGGGAAAATATAACTTGCTCCTTCTTGATAAAACCAGCGAATTTCTTTTTGTCTCAACATAAAAATGCCGCGCAAGATTAAACCCTTACAACGGTCGGGATGGGTTTGACTGTAAGCTAAGGATAGAGTGCTTCCCCAACTACCACCAAAAACAACCCATTGCTGAATATTTAAATATTCTCGAAGTTGCTCAATATCGTTGACTAAATCCCAAGTTGTATTTTCTTGCAATTCTGCATGAGGTTTACTTTGACCGCATCCGCGTTGGTCAAACATCACCAAACGCCATTTTTTAGGGTCAAAATATTGTCGGTAAAAAGGCGGACATCCACCTCCCGGCCCCCCGTGTAGCAATACAATAGGTTTTCCCTCTGGGTTGCCTGATTCTTCAAAATGAATGGTATGGAGGTCAGAAACTTTGAGTTTTCCTTCGTTATAAGGTTGTCTTGGCGGGTAAAGTTCTCGCATTTTTTCAAGGATTTATAAATCGACCTTGTTTATTTTACATCATGAAGAGACCCGATTTCTTTAAGAAACGGCTTGATTAATATCATGTCCGATTAATCAGCGATCGCTTTTGCGGACGATCGCACTCGTAAATAATACCATTTATCTAAAATTGTGCAACACTCGCGTTACCCCCTTTACTCCCCCCAACCCCCCCCGCCCCCCGAAGGGGGAGTGGGGGGAGTAAAGGGGGGAACAAGAATACTGTTATTTCGTTTTAAATTGGTATAAATATAAGCGATCGCAAATCATTCGTAAATGAATTAAGGGTTCGATCGAGCAGCAGTTCCATTGAGTGTTGGTTCAAAAATACCAAATTTGTGTAACTTGAGAAATTCAAAGCTTTGTGACTGTATAGTAAAATTGAAAAACCATTTTACCAAGGCAAAAGAACTGAGCCGCTTCCCAAATTTTCTCACCCAAGTCTTGGCATGAAGCCAAATATCTTCGACTGGATTCTGCTCCGGAGCATTGGGAGCAAACAGGACACAAGTTAAAGGCCATTCATCCCGCTCCTTACCTTGATTAATTTCTTCTAGGTAAGCTTTCATTTCTTTATATTTATGATAGCTGGCTCCATCCCAAATAATCAAATGTCTGGCTTCGGGATTTAAATATTGTAAGTCTTTTAAGAAAGCGACTGTATTCTCAGAATTTGCCGTTGCATATTCTCGCAGAACAAACTGTTTTGTTAAATAATTTACTGCTCCATAATAAGTTTGTTTTTCTCTCTCATTCAGCAGGGGTATTTCTATTCTCTCGTTGCGCCTTCCCCAAAGATAGCCACAGACATCTCCCCTATTGAGATGACACTCATCAATCAAATACACCACAAGCTTTCTCGACTCTATAGCCGAGCGGTGTTCTTCCAGAATCTCACAAATTTATTGGTGCTTTTTTTTGACGAGTTCTTCATCACGCTTTGGATTCTTTTTTTGAGATTTTTTCCAGCTAATTCCCGCTGATTTAAAAAGTTGATAGTAGCTAGCTTTTGATTGAAATTGAATCTGATACCGCTCTGCTATATGATTTGATAATTCGGATAAATCCCACTGGTTTTTATTGGTTAACCATTGGATGACTTCCGCTCGTTCTTCTGGCTTAAGTTGGCCCCGCGAGCCTTGATGATTTAAGCGTAGCCCTTCAATTCCATGCAACGCATAATTAATTTTCCACTTGCTAACAAATGGAGACGATACTCCCAAGATTTCTTGAATTGTTTCGCGTTCGATCCCTTCGATTAGCATACGGACAGAAATGGCTATGAGTGAGTTCTCTTGGATCGGGATTGCTGCCAATAAAATTTTCGAGTTCCAATAAAGCTTGGACTTCATGCTCCACAAATTCTTCTGCCGATTTTTTGGGGGACATCTCAATTCCTACTTAGATTAACGTCCTCATTATACATGATTCATGATTTACAAATCATTTGCGATCGCTATATAAGCGATCGCTCGGACTTGACATACAACCCTTGTAGGGACTTAGGCGGGGCTTGTGTCCCTACGGGGAGCGATCGATTTTTTGCATTCTCTGCTCTTGGTAATTCTCACCGCCCCAAAAGCTTCACCAAACCGACGCCGCCAAAGTAAAGAGCGAGCACCGCACCTCCCAAAAGACTTTGCGTCAAAGGGTCGGTAGAAGGCGTTAAAACAGCACCCAAAACTGCTGCACCCAAGACGACATAACGCCAGCCAGATAGCATTTTCTTAGAAGAAACTATGCCCAAAACGCCGAGCAATACTTGGACAATCGGGATTTGAAAAGCTAAGCCGGTGCTGAACATTAACAACAGTACAAATTTAAAGTATTTGTCGATCGACCACAACTGCTCTACAACATCCGCCCCGTAGGTAACAAAGAAGTTCAGGGCCGCCGGAATCAGAGCAATATAAGCAAATACCAGCCCGCCCAAAAACAGGAAACTCGAACCGAAAAACACTGGCCCCAGCAACCCGCGTTCTTTGCGAGTCAAACCCGGTAGCACAAATAGCGCTATTTGGTAAAAAATAAACGGACTTGCAATCAGCAAACCGCTGTATCCGGCTACTTCAATCGAAACAAAGAAATACTCGCCAGGAGCTAGTTGCAAAAACTTGACGGGCCCGGCGGGTACTTCTAACAATTGTACGATCGGTTTAACGGTCAAAAAACAACCAAGTACAGCGATTGCTACGGCAATTAGCGAGTAGAAAAGTCGCTGCCGCAATTCTTCTAAATGGTCGAACAAAGACATCTCAACTTCGTCTGGAAGTTCATCGAGATATTCATTTTCTAGGTTGCGGGAACCCAGAAAACTGTCGGCGATTTGTGCAATGTTATTTTCCGGGATAACTGCTTCGTCTTCTAAGTTAATGACATCCACTAAATCATCGGCTATGGATGCAATGCTATTTTTAGCTCTAACTTTTTTATCTTCTAATTTACTGACAGCCTCTAAATCATCGGCGATTGGTGCATTGTTATTTTCCTCGCTAACTGCTTCGTCTTCTAATTTACTGACACCCACGCAATCATCGGCGATGGATGCAATGCTATTTTCCGGGATAACTTCTTCGTCTTCTAAGTTACTGACACCCACGCAATCATCGGCGATGGGTGCAATGCTATTTTCCAGGATAACTGCTTCGTCTTCTAAGTTACTGACATCCACTAAATCATCGGCGATGGATGCAATGTTATTTTCCTCGCTAACTTCTTCGTCTTCTAAGTTACTGACATCCACTAAATCATCGGCGATGGGTGCAATGCTATTTTCCAGGCTAACTTGTTCGAGGTTGTTGTCGGAACCTGGTTCGGATGTCTCCAATTCTGAGGGCGCAGTCATAGGTATTTTTGATTTTATTTAGGTTTTACGTTTATTAGTCTTGGGTGCAGGTGGTAGCAGAAATCAGTTTCTGGATTAAGTTCGATCGCTCTTTTGACTTTAAGCCCATTTGGTAGACATGATTTTTTTTTAACTGTCAATGGCGATCGCAATTTTGCCGACAGCGCGGCCTGTTTCGCTGTAGGCGTGGGCTGCTGCTACTTCTGCTAAGCTGTAAGTGCGATCGACAATCGGCTCAACTTTATCGGATTCGATTAACTCCCGCAAAATCCCCAAGTCGGCTGGGTTGGGATTGGCGAGAATAAATTTAGCTTTTTTACCAGGAATAAACCAGCTCGCCAACATCGGTGCGAGGTTGTCGAAACTCGGTAAAGTCGAGATATAAACTCCTTCCGGTTGCAGCACGTTTTCGCATTCAGCAAATGTTTTTGTGCCGACAGCATCCAAGATGATATCATACTTTTGGGGTTGTTGAGTAAACTCAATTTCTGCGTAATCCAGAACAAAATCTGCTCCCAAACTATTGACAAATTCTCGGTTTTTAGCGCTGCAAACTCCGGTTACTTCCGCGTTCATTGCTTTCGCAACTTGCACCGCAAACATCCCGACTCCGCCGGAAGCGCCGTTAATCAATACTTTGTATCCTGCTTTAATTTCACCCAAATCCCGTAGCGCTTGCAAAGCCGTTAAACCTGCGATCGGTACTGCTGCGGCTTCGACATGGGTGATGTTGTGAGGTTTAATTGCTGCACTCGATTCTGGCACGACAGCGTATTCGGCGCAAGCACCGCCAGTTATGGGATTTAAGAATGTATAAACTTCGTCTCCGGGGTGAAATTTGGTAACTTCCGAGCCGACTTCTACGACTACTCCCGAGATGTCGGAACCGACAATTCGAGGAAAGTTAAATCCTGTGAGTAGTTGCAGGTGTCCTTGGCGGATTTTCCAGTCTACGGGATTGACGCTGCTAGCGCGAACTCTGACTAGCAATTCGTTGGATTTGGCGATCGGCTTGTCCAATTCTCGGTACTGCAATTCCTCGGCCCCACCGTAGCGATCGAACGCAACTGCTTTCATGGCGATATTTTAGTTGTATTTTAAGCAGAACCTTTTATCTTCTACAATCATATAGCAGTTCTATTTCGTTTGTGAAGGGGATTTATTTTTTTTATTAACCGCAGAGGGCGCAGAGTACCCAGAGAAAGAGAAAAGATCGAGAGAGAGAAATGATTGATTTAACGGGAAAGGTAATTTTAGTGACGGGCGGCTCGAAAGGGATTGGTGCAGTGACGGTGCGGACTCTTGTTAATGCTGGGGCTGAGGTGATTTTGCATTACTGTCGCAGTCAGCAAGCGGCGGAATCGGTAACAGCAAGTGTCGCGGGCGATCGCTGTTATTTATTAGCAGCAGATTTGATGTCACCACAGGTGGCGGCAAGTTTGTGGCAAGATGCTGTAAAATGGCGCGGTCATATTGATATTTTAGTTAATAATGCTGGCATCATGCAGTCGGCTGGTATCGAGGACGATTTCGATCTTTGGTCGTCGGTTTGGGAGCAAACTCTACAAGTTAATTTAGTTGCGGTTGCTGACTTGTGCCGGGAAGCGATTCTGCATTTTAAAACTCGCAATGGCGGTACGATTATTAATATAGCAAGTCGCGCTGCTTTTCGCGGTGATGACCCGAATTATCTGCACTACGCCGCATCAAAAGGTGCGATTGTTTCTTTGACTCGCAGCATTGCGAGAGGATTCGCTGCTGATAATATTTTGGCTTTTACTGTGGCGCCGGGATTTGTGAGTACGGAAATGTCTAATCAGTTTATTCAGGAGTGCGGCGAAGCACAGATTGTGCGCGATATCCCGATCGGCAAAATCGCCCCTCCTCAAGATGTCGCTAACGTTATCGCCTTTCTAGCATCGGGTTTGGCCGCGCACGCTACCGGAACAACGATCGACATTAACGGCGCTTCTTACGTCCATTGAGGCTATTGGCGATGTACTCAAACCATCAAAAAAATCTGGCAAAAATAATTAGGACGCTGCTGTGAGCAGCGTCCTAAAATTTGATTGATATCATGTCCTGTCGATTACCATAACAAAAACGGAACGCACGTGCGGACTTCAGTCCGCATAATGCTGCGGACTGAAGTCCGCACTACAAACCAATCTGTAGCGCGCGGCTAACACATATCTACCTACCTCCAAAGACTCACATAGCACCTTTTCTCACCAACCAATTTATAACCTTAGCCAGACGCTAAAACAGCCACAAATAAATTAACTTTATAGAAAATGCTACCTTAAGGGAAACTGATTATGACAGCAGATAACGGAGCCAAAAGCAAGCGAGTTGCCATACTCATCGAAAATGGAGTTGAAGATTCCGAATTTCTAGTTCCTTACAACGGCTTAAAACAAGCAGGATTTGATGTAGTTGTCCTCGGTTCCCGCACTAACGAAAAATATGCAGGGAAAAATGGTAAAGTTGCCCAGCAAGCTGACGGAACTACCACCGAATCATTAGCAGAAGAATTCGATGCAGTCGTAATTCCCGGCGGTATGGCTCCCGATACAATGCGCACAAACCCGAATACAGTGCGGTTTGTCAAAGAAGCGATGGAGCAAGGAAAAATAGTCGCTGCTGTTTGTCACGGGCCGCAAGTTTTGATTGAAGCCGACGTGCTGAAAGGCAAAAATGCGACTGGTTTCTTAGCAATTAAAACCGACATGATCAATGCCGGAGCTAACTACATTAACGAAGCTTTAGTAGTTGACGGTAACTTGATTACTTCCCGCCAACCGGGAGATTTAGGCATATTTACCACTGCAATTCTAGCCCGCCTCGGTTACGGCGGCAAAGCAGTGGGTTTACCCGAAGAAACCGACGCCAGTGCAGAATGGTGGAAACTAGCTAATGGTTGGGGCGGCTCCACACAAGGCGACATTGTTAAAGGTTTGAATACCGCCCTCGCAGGGGAACGCTATGCTTGCGAAGCCTTTCAACATTATGCGGAAAAAACCGGAGATAGCGATTTGCGATCGCTCCTTGCAGAAATCATCCAAAATAAACAGCAACACATCCTCGCTCTCGAAAACCGCCTCAACGATTTCGGCGAAAAACCCTCAATTCCCGCCCAAATTGCTGACAAATACGCTAAATTAAAAGCCTCGATGCAAGGAACCGATGAAACCTTCTTGCTGCGGAGCACTCTCGGCGATTTGCAAACAGGTGTTGTCGATATCAACAACCTGCGGGCGAAGTTCACAGATCCGGTATCAACTGACATTTTTACAGAGATAGAAGCGGATTTGTCCAAGTGCGAGCAAGTCGTTGCTAAACTCTTCCGCGCCCGTGCAGTTTCGCAAGAAATTCAGGCGCCAAAACCTTCGACTAGCCCCGCTGTCAAAATGTAATCGGTAGGTGGATTAACAAGTTTGTAGTTGTGCCCAGGGGTGAAAACCCCCACCAAGAGTGCAACTACAAATTTGCTATGTAATACCATTTTTACTCTCATCATGCAACAGTATTCGTAGGGTGCGTCGCACGAGAACAATCCCTAAATTTAATCTACTTGTCGAATAGCTCCGCACCTTACACATTGGGTGGATGAAACCAACCCAATAATTATATTGTAGCAAGATTTTTTATCGACTGTATAATAATAAAATATACGCCTTTGCGGTCAAATAAAACCCAAGCTTAAAAAGCCGACATCTAGTAACTGCAAGGTGCAGAGTTTTATTTAATGGGTGCTATTTTTTGGTCAGCAGGACATGGCGGGTTTGAAGGCGGCGTACGGGATTCTGGGGCGATCGCATTTGGTACAACCGAAGCACAGGAAATGATCCTAACTCGCGATTTAGTAGTAGCCGAATTGCAGCAGCGAGGCCTAACAACTTTCTCCGTGCCCGATACTCTAAGTTTAGTAGAAACTATCGCTTGGATTAACAACCGCTTTCAACCGGGGGATGTAGCAGTAGAAATGCACGCCGACTCTTTGGAGTAGTATTCGTGCGGGCGATCGATTTGCGCGATCGCGAAATTTCCGTAACTTGGGATCAGACTACAAAATCAGTATCGCGGCGCGATCGCGCCGCGATATCCTCTCACGCGTAGGAAAAATTATGGGGCGCGGTTTAACTACCACCCAACAAATCACAGTATATCTCACCAAAACTAACAGCAAAGCCCTGGGAGTATTTCCCAATTTACCTCAAATGTATGTCCAAGAAGCAGCAGCAGAAGGCGTCAACCACCACCTAGCTTTTTGCCAAATGTGTTTAGAAACAAACTATCTCAACTTTGGCGGTGCAGTCAAAGCAGAACAATTTAAATTGACCGACATGGGAATCATCAGCCCCACAAATTCCGGCATCTCATTCCCCGAATCCCGAACAGGAATTAGAGCGAAAATTTAGCACCTAAAAGCTTACGCCAGTACCGAACAAATCAAGCAACCTTTAGTTAAAGAAAACGTGCGTTTTCGCTTTGTCAAGCGCGGCATCGCCCCCACCGTCAACGAACTTGCAGGTCGCTGGAATCCCGCTCCATTATACTGACAAAAAATCATCAATATCATCCGGCTTTTGTAAGAAAATGCCAGTTTGTTATCAGCGCCGCCACCGAAGTTTGCAGGTTTGATCGTTCGGACTTCAGTCCTCTCATTAACTTCGGTGCGCAGTCAGGACTCCAGTCCTTCCTCTAACTTTTAGTCAATCAGGAAGGACTCGCATTCCGAACGATCGAACCTGCTTGTAGCCCTAGGGTGCGGAGCCATCAAAAATCTCTGTATCAAAATTCACAATCTCATCGATCCGCACCAACACCCCTGGTCTTCTAATACCATTTATCTCAATTCTTATACTATTGAGCAAAAATCGTGCTACAAACAAATGGTTGGTTTGCTTTTTTAAACCCGATGTGTAAGGTGCGTCCCCAGGATATTTGCGATTGAATCCAAGAGATTAAATATGGCGACGCACCCTACGAAAAAACACAAGCTTTACTTCCTGCTTCCTTTATCATTCTCCCTGATTCCTTCGTGTCCTTCGCGTCTTCGCGGTTCGTCCTGATTCCTTCTTTCTTCCTGATTCCTGATTCCTTCGTGTCCTTCGCGTCTTCGCGGTTCGTCCTGATTCCTTCTTTCTTCCTGATTCCTGATTCCTTCGTGTCCTTCGCGTCTTCGCGGTTCGTCCTGATTCCTGATTCCTGATTCCTGATTCCTGATTCTTATCACAATGGTTTCCAGCACAAATCGCTTCTTGGACATTCAAAATCATTGGGCAAAAATATTCATTGACGGCTTAGTAGAACGGGCGGTAATCGGCGGTTTTCCCGATCGCACTTTTCGCCCCAACAGCAACCTCACCCGCGCCCAATTTGCCGCCATCGTCAGCAAAGCCTTTTCCGTACCAGACAAACGCCCTTAGATTCGCTTTATCGACATTCCCGCCACCCACTGGGTCGCCGCCGCCATTGAAACAGCATATAAAAGAGGATTTATCTAGGAACAGGGATTTACGCTTTGTGCGCGGTGAGTATAATTGCCGTAGAAAGTGTAGGAATTTTCATAGAAATAGCAGCATAAAATATCATGCCCCCTCAAACAACCACAAAAATATAGGTTTGATCGTTCGGAATGCGAGTCCGCATAAAAGTCCGAACGATCAAACACTTTCTCTTAGCAAAGATGAACGCAACAGCAGCCAAGCCCCTCTTCCTTCTGACTAATGATATCAAGTCCGGTCGATCGATCGCGATCGATCGACCGGGGCGGGTTTTTGAGATTGTCAATTATTGGCGAGTATTGTTGGCTCACGGGCCCCTACCATATTAATGGTAATCGACCGGACATGATATGACTAATGACTAATAACTAATAACTAATGACGGCCCGACGGCCCGACTAGAGGACTACTGACTACTGACTACTGACTACTGACTACTGACTAGAGGACTACTGACTAGAGGACTACTGTCACAGGTCAACTGTCAACTGTCAACTGACTTCTTCCTTTAGATAGGAGACACCTTGGGTATAAATGCGTTATCGTATTGCCAATATTTTGATGTTGAGGAAAAAAAAGCTGTGGTTCCCTTACGCGATGACAATCCCACCAGTATCACTCCCTACGTCACCTTCGGGCTGATTGCTGCAAACGTATTAGTATTTTTGTACGAACTCAGTTTACCCGATCGCCAATTAACGCAATTTTTCTACTCTTGGGCGGTCGTTCCTTGCCAGTTAAGCAATATGTGTCGGGTGTCTCTGCCAGTTTCGCCATTTCCCGAATGGACGACGCTAATTAGCTCGCAATTCCTGCACGCAGGCTTTCTCCACGTTGCCGGAAATATGTTATTTTTGTGGATTTTTGGTAACAACGTAGAAGACCGTTTAGGACACGTCAAATTTTTAATATTTTACCTTACTTGCGGCGTTTTAGCATCACTAACTCAGTGGTTTTTTTCCTCATCATCGGCTATTCCGTCCCTGGGCGCTAGCGGCGCGATCGCAGGCGTCATGGGAGCATACATTCTCAGATATCCCCAAGCCAAAGTTCTTACTCTACTACCTTTGGGCATTTTTATTACCACAGTCAGAGTCCCGGCTTTCTTCTTTCTAGGATTTTGGTTTGCACAGCAAGCATTGAGCGGCCTGGCTTCCTTGAATGCCCCGGCAAGTGTGGGCATGGAATCCGGGGGAGTTGCCTACTGGGCCCACGCCGGTGGCTTTGTTTTCGGTGCGATTCTCGCCCCTTTATTGGGACTTTTTTATGATGAAAATCAGATTTAACTGTTCGTAGTGAGGACTTTAGTCCTCGGATTTATGCGACTAAAGTCCTCACTACGAACCTTGATTGCGGTTTGACCGTTCGGAATGCAAGTCCTCGGATTTATGCGGACTAAAGTCCTCACTACGAACCTTGATTTTGGTGCGTGCAGGAATGTCCTAGATAAAGGTGAAGTCAAATCCCGAAAGAGAAGAAACTCCTGTTACACCATTTAACTTGGCTAGAATGCGAGAATCGTTGCCGGCGAGGTTATTGCCATTGCCGTCATAAATGATGTATGTATTGCCGCCAGAATCGTAGGCAAACAAGAATGCACTTCCTCCCAAAATATTTGCAGAAACAGTTGTCTGCACGTTCAGCAGAACTTGGGTGCTACTGCCCAAATTTGGGAATCCGGGGGCAAAATTAAACTGATCGGCGATCGGCACACCGAGACCGGTAAAATCAGTAATCACATCGTATCCGCCTGCGGCGATCGCAGCATTGATGGCCGCCGAAGAAGCCGCATCAAAGGCCAGCCCACCATCCGCAGGACTGGTATAGCGGAATTGATTGCTGCCGCCGCCGCCCGTCATGGTATCTGCACCCAGGCCGCCTACGAGCACATCGTTATCCAAACCGCCGTTCATCGTATCGTTGCCGCCTTGGCCGTCAACAGTATCTGCCCCTGCAAAACCGTTCAAATTATCTGGCAAAGAGCCCCCAACCAACCTGTTAGGCCCGCTATCAGCCGGCAAGATTGAAACGGCGATCGTACCTGTGCCCGGAAGTGTCCCGAATCCGTCGCTGACGCTGTAGGTGAAAGTAGTTGTACCCGCTACGTTGCCGGGGATGAACTGCACCTGAGTGCCCAGATTCACAGCTATGCCCAGTGTCGGCGTGCCGACATTGATAATGCTGAGCGGCCCTTTTTGTGGGCTGGAATCGTTGGCGAGTACGTCGATGAAGGTGGGCAGCAAATTATTCGTATTCGTAAATACGATGCCGTCATCGGCAGCCACCGGCGCCAGCGTCGTCGGAAGGGTTGAGGACGCATCGAAAGAGTTGATGTTAATCGCCACTGAGGCTGCTGCTGTGCCTCCTTGGTCGTCCGCTACGCTGTAGCTGAACGAACCAGCTTGCCCGATTACATCAGTTTTTGGTTGGAATTGCAGGCCGAGTAATTCCTGAACAGTCAGTTTTTGGTTGATCGCAACAGGAGTCGTACCGACTACTACTTGACCGAAATTCGGATTGGGTACTCCGATAATCCCGATCGACAGTGGCTGGCCCTCCGGGTCGCTAGGTGCCGAAATACTCAGAGACAGAGGCGAATTCTGCAAAGCTGTCAGCGTTTTACCAGTTTCGACGATCGGGAGTTCGTTAGGAGTCGGAGTGGTAAAACTCGGCGGCACCGGCCCCCCACCGAAAGGCGGAGGAGTTGGAGTTGTAGCAGTTGGAGTCGGGACTATAGAAGAACTCGGACTCGGACTCGGAGTTGTCCCCGGTGATGGACTCGGACTCGGAACCTGTGTCGGCAATGTTCCAGTCGTTGTCCCAGTCGTTGTCCCAGTTGTTGTCCCAGTCGTTGAGCCAGTCGTTGTCCCAGTTGTTGAGCCAGTTGTTGTCCCAGTCGTTGTCCCAGTTGTTGAGCCAGTCGTTGAGCCAGTCGTTGTCCCCGTCGTTGAGCCAGTCGTTGAGCCAGTCGTTGAGCCCGTCGTTGTCCCCGTCGTTGAGCCAGTCGTTGAGCCAGTCGTTGAGCCAGTCGTTGTCCCAGTTGTTGAGCCAGTCGTTGTCCCCGTCGTTGTCCCCGTCGTTGTCGAAGGTCTTGTTCCCGTGGTTGTTCCCGTGGTTGTTCCCGTGGTTGTTCCCGTGGTTGTTCCCGTGGTTGTTCCCGTGGTTGTTCCCGTGGTTGTTCCCGTGGTTGTCGAAGGTTTTGTTCCCGTCGTTGTCCCAGTCGTTGTTCCCGTCGTTGTTCCCGTCGTTGTCGTTGTCGTTGTCCCCGTCGTTGTCGTTGTCGTTGTCCCAGTCGTTGTCCCAGTCGTTGTTGAAGGACTTGTCCCCTGAATAGTAAAGGGATTGTCTTGTACGCGCGGTATTTGAGCTGTAGTGAACCTAGATTCATCTAGCGAACTAGGTCGCACATCAAGCAACACTGCCAAAAATTCGCCAGTTTGCTTGTCCTGAATAATCGTGTTGCTGGAATTCGAGCCTTGACCCTGGAAGATGTTTAACTGTGTAAAGTTGAGACCTCCAGCCAGACCGATCGAATCTCCAGCCTTAAAATCTCTGATTAAATCAGCATCACCGATATCCCGGCCGCCAGTAGTCAGAAACCCGTTACTAGAAACCGACGTGCCCACCCTACCGAGAACAAAGATATCCGAACCATCGGCTCCTGTCAGAGTATCAGACCCGCGATCGCCCGTAAGAATATCATCCCCAGCATCTCCAGACAGAGCATCATTGCCATCTCCTCCAAATAGCAGGTCATCACCCTCGCCACCCTCACCAGTATCGTTACCAAGACCGCCGCTGATAACATCCCCGCCGTCGGCGCCCAAAAGAATATCATTGCCAGCAGCGCCGATCAGGCAGTCGTTACCCGTGTCGCCAGAAACAGTGTCATTGCCCTTGTCCCCAAAAATCAGGTCGTCTTCGCCACCTCCGCGCAGACAGTCATTGCCTTTACCGCCGTACAGCGTATCGTTGCCTTCCAAACCCAAGACAACATCATTACCCTGGTCGCCAAAAGCTACATCGTCGCCCAGTTCGCCAGAAACCAAGTCATCGCCTTTGCCGCCCCGCGCCGTGTCATTGCCGCGCCCGCCCTCAACGATATCTTTACCAGCGCCACCGTTGAGAGAATCGTTACCGTCATCGCCCCTGATGATATCGTCCCCGTCCCGACCCAGAAGCGTGTCGTCACCGCCGCGCCCGGAAATCGTGTCATTGAACAAGCTGCCAATTAAATAGTTATTCCCGTCATTGGCGACAACTACACCATCGACAAACAGCGGCTGTGGGGGAGGCGTGGGTACAGTCGTAATTGGTCTAACCACGGGTACGATCGAAATCGCCGTTGTACCGGTAGACGACGTAGTTGTACCGGGCGACGACGTAGTTGTACCGGGCGACGACGTAGTTGTACCGGGCGACGACGTAGTTGTACCCGTAGACGACGTAGTTGTACCCGTAGACGACGTAGTTGTACCCGTAGACGACGTAGTTGTACCCGTAGACGACGCCACAGGCGAGGGCACGGTGCCGATAATATCCGTAATATTGCCCCTCTCATCCCGAAACAGGAATGGAGGCTCTCCTCTGAGAAATTCTGGTGGTACTGCACTGGCCATGGTTCCGACTCCTTGCGACGCTACTCAAAAACTACTAAATAAACTTAAAGTCAGAGGCAGTAATGACGGTGCTCAGAGCTCCCGGCACTGTAGGAATAGAATTCAACACTGCCAAATCGAAAGCTGGGAGACTGTCGTCTGCCACATTCGGGTCAAAGCCGAGAACGTACTGGTTAAAAGTATTGTTCAGGTACACGAAGAAAGCTCCTGTTTTGCTCGAACCGTTTTGATTCTTCAACACTGCATTGACTGCTTGAGCGTTGTCAAATTTAGATTCAAACAAAATCACTTCTTGCTTGCTGATGTTGTCGCCGCCGCTGCCGATATTCCTGACGATAAAACTGGTGAAATCGTTAGTAGTTCCCGAGTTGGTTAAACCGGCGAAATTTGACGACCTGAACAAGAATCTGTCGGTGCCGGTGCCATTGGCGTTAAAGTCAGCAATGATATCCACACCTTCACTCGGAGTTTCGTAGTAGAAGAAATCATTACCAGCATCGCCGGTCAGCAAGTCTGAACCGATCCCGCCTCCCAAAATATCATTGCCCGCACCGCCGGAAAGCGAGTCATTGTCATCGCCACCCAATACCAAGTCGTTGCCGAAGGCGCCGCTGAGACAGTCGCTGCCGGCACCGCCATCTACAGTGTCGTCGCCCGCTTCGCCCAACAGGGAGTCGCTGCCGCCCTCGCCCAAAATGTAGTCGTTGCCCGCACCTCCGAGTCCGGTGTCGCTGCCTTCTCCACCCAAAATCGTGTCTTCGCTGTCGCCGCCGGAGAGGGAATCGTTATTGATACCGCCGTCGAGCAAGTCTCTGCCGATGCTGCCGTCGAGGATGTCGTCGCCTGCACCGCCTTCGATCGAGTCGTCACCAATTCCACCCAATAATGTGTCGGTGCCGGTGCCTCCAAGTATCGAGTCCTCGCCGGCTTCTCCCAATATCGAGTCATTGCCGGTGCCGCCGTCAATGGTGTCGCCGTTGTCACCGCCGCCTAGGATGTCATTGTCATTGCCGCCGAACATCAGGTCGTTGCCCAGTCCGCCTATCAGCGAGTCTATGCCGTCTTCGCCGTTGAGGGTGTCGTTGCCCAGTCCGCCGTCCATGGTGTCGTTGCCGATCGAACCCAGCAGCGAGTCGTTGCCTGCTTCGCCGAATTCGAGGTCGTCGCCGCCCCTGCCGTCGATGATGTCGTTGCCGTCGCCCCCAGAGAGGGTATCGTTGCCGGCACCGCCGATGATGTAGTCGCTGAGGTTGCTGCCTGTAAAGGTGCTGGCCGGAAGTGCGGTGCGATCGACAATATTATCTACCACCGTAATGCTGAAGGATGCCGGCCCGAGCGTTGAAGACCCGTCGGAGGCTGTAAACGTGAAACTGTCGCTGCCGCCTGATGCCAGCAAGTTGTATTTGACGATGTTGTTGTTGATATCGTCTTGGGTGAATTTGCCGCCGACGTTGAGAAAAGTGGAGCCCCTTTGCACAAAACCTCTAGTAGCGTCGGGGGCTTTGGTAATCGTGTAAACAATTTCCGATGGCGTATTGTCGGGATCTGTTACCAACAAATCGGCGGCGGTGATTGTCTGAGTAGGAGCACTTTTGGCAACTACCACACCATCGTTAATTACTAGCTGTGGCGGGTTGCTGACATTGATAGTTACTGTCGCCTGAGCAGTGCCGCGGTTGCCGTCTGAGATCGAGTAGCTGAAGCTGTCAGAACCAGAGAAGCCAGCATTCGGGGTGTATTTGAAGTCGCCACCGCCCAAGGGAGTCAGACTTCCTTTCGCTGTTGGGGTAAAAGTCGTAACAGTCAGAGGGTTCTTGTCCGCATCGGTGTCGTTCAACAGAACGTTGAAAGTGAGAGCTTGACCTGAAACCGTGGTGAAGTTGTCGTTAACTGCTACTGGAAGTTGATTGATTGGCGAGGGAGTTGGACTCGGCGTCGGACTTGATGTCGGCGTCGGGAATATCGGCGTCGGACTTGATGTCGGCGTCGGGAATATCGGCGTTGGACTTGATGTCGGCGTCGGGAATATCGGACTCGGACTCGGACTAGGCGTCGGAGTCGGAGTCGGTGTCGGAGAAGGAGTCGGAGTCGGCGTCGGCGTCGGTTCGGGCGTCGGAGTCGGCGTTGGAGAAGGAGTCGGCGTGGGCAGGGGCAGCGGGGTGGCGCTGCCTGGTACTGTGGGGGCAATTACAAATGAGCTGCGTCCCAGGGTTCTGCTGTCTACTCCGGGCAATACTGCTAAAAAGTCGCCACTGACGCCGTTGCGAATAATCGTGCTGCCGGCTTTGCTGTCTGTGCTTTGGAAGATTACCAAATCTTCAAACTTGAGGTCGCCACTCAGCCCGATCGCATCTTCGCCTTGGCGAAAATCTGTGAAAATGTCAGCATCGGCGATATCGGGGCCGCCTGTGGTGAGAAATGCCGGGTTAGTGCCGTTGCTGCTGCCGCTGGGGGAACTGAAGGCACCGATGACGAAGACATCTCTACCTTCGCCTCCTGCCACTATGTCTTTGCCTGCTTCGCCCCAAAGCACGTCGTTGCCAGCACCGCCGTCCACGATGTCCTCCCCGGCACCGCCGAACACGATGTCGTCGCCGTCGCCGGCAAAAATTGTGTCTGCGCCGGCGTTTCCGTAGAGCCAGTCGCCTCCTTCGTTCCCAAATAGCAAGTCTTCGCCGTCGCCGCCGAAGAGCGAGTCGTTACCTTGGTCGCCCCACAGGATATCGTCCCCTCGATCGCCCAACAAGCTGTCGTCGCTCGAGCCGCCGCGCAAGCTGTCGCTGCCTTTGCCCCCGTAAGCCGTGTCTTTGCCTTCGCCTCCGATTACCGTATCGTTGCCATCATTGCCGTACAGCAGGTCGGGGTTATTTCCCCCGTCGAGGGAGTCGCTGCCTTTGCCTCCGTACAGGGTATCGAGTCCTGAACCGCCGTCGAGCACGTCGTTGCCTGGCCCGCCGTACAGTACGTCGTCATCATCGTTGCCAAATAATAAATCGTCGCCACCGGCTCCTTGCAGGTTGTCGTTGCCTTGCAGCCCGGAAATCACGTCCGGCCCGGGACTCCCAACTAACGAGTCGTTGGTTTCCGTGCCCCGGAGCACGCCCCCGATGATTGAGGGTACGGTACCTTTGCCTCCGCCCAATGTGTCGTCTATGCCGCCAAATGTGTCGTCGGAGGGAGTGGGAGTCGGAGTGGGAGTCGGGGTTGGAGTTGGCGTCGGGGTTGGAGTTGGCGTCGGAGTTGGCTCTGGAGTTGGCGTCGGAGTTGGCTCTGGAGTTGGCGTCGGAGTTGGCTCTGGAGTTGGCGTCGGCCCGATCGTTTCGTCACCGAGGTTGAATATCGGCCCATTTCCGAGAAATTCTGGTGGTACTGCACTGGGCATTATTTTGGCTCCTTTAAACGATGATCCCGATTAACTTTAAGAACTGATTAGTATCAGTTTGTCGCCACAAATCTGGCTTATTATTGATTAATAATCCCGCTCATTTCTAACATACTAAATCAAAATTGCCAGGGCTATAGATATTTTTTAACTCCGGCATCTTTTTCGCTAAAAATATTAATGATTGCAGGTTTTGATGACTGTTTTGGGTATACTTTAATATCGCAACATTTCGCTCGAAGCTAAAAGTCGGGCTGCGAGTCAGCCCCAATTATTTTTCCATACAGGAAAAATTAAAATCTTTCATTCATAATTTTTATTTCCTGCTGCCGAAGGCCGAAAGCCTGATGCTGACTGCTGACAAGAAACAGAGCTGTTAATTAGAGGCAGAAGCGGCCCGGTTTGCTCTTGTCCGTTGACAGCTAGTTCGCTGTGACAAAGGTAAAGCAGGGAACAACGACTTAACAAATCTACCAGAATTCGCCGCAGCCGCTGTTGGTCGGCCGCCGTTTCGTCTGCGGTTTCCCAGGGACGCCCCAGTTGCGATCGCACGAATAAGCGAGCACCAAACAAAGTCGCCGCACCGCCACTCAGCCACAGGGGCGAGCCGGCATCCAGCCAAAAGTGCCATTTGTGGGCGCGGCGGCTGCTGCGGTACTGGAAAATGTTGGCGAGGGTGACGGCTCGGGCTTCTGGGCCTTCGGAACGGACTGGAAACGGGTTGGCGGTGACGGTTCCTTGGCGCAACAACTGGATGAACCGGGCGATCGTTTCTGAGTCGCCGCCGTTGGTTGGTTCTACTCGCTGCATTCGCCCGTGTATTTCCCAGTAGTGGGCGGCCGTTTCCATTAACTCGCGCAGGGCTGCTAGCCGATCGTACGCCTGGTATCTGTCGGAAATCAGAAATTTCTGGATCGCTCGATCGAGCAGGGCAATTGGACTCGGCAACAGCCGCTCTTGCTGTTGCGACCGCTGTTCTTCGATCCACTCGACAATTTGCTCGTAGGCCAAAGCCGCTCGGTGTCCCAGTCTGTCCCACCGGGGAAAGGCAGTAATTGACAGCAGTTGAGGTCGATCGAGATCTGGACAAAAACAGTGATCGGCGATTAAACCTGCTCTCACTGGGTCGATCGATTTGAGATTTTGGATTTGAGATTTTAGATTGAAAGTGGGGTTAGAGTCTTCAGGTTCCAGTTCCCGCTCTTTCTGGCTTCCCAAGACTACCAGCATTTCGGCTACTGCGTCTCGATCGACTAAACGGCCTAGTCCAGGATAAACTA
This sequence comes from Microcoleus sp. Aus8_D2, assembly GCF_036702665.1. Lineage (NCBI taxonomy): Bacteria > Bacillati > Cyanobacteriota > Cyanophyceae > Oscillatoriales > Microcoleaceae > Microcoleus > Microcoleus sp. Aus8_D2. The sequence continues at coordinate 11,434 of NZ_JAUBUN010000052.1, read as the reverse complement.
ACGCCAGCAGAGTCAGCAAAGCTCGAATCTCTGGCGTCGTCGATAGGGGACGCTGATCGTTGAGGGATTCGGCGGCGATACCATCTCGGGCGAGAATTTCCGTTAAACTGTAACGGGCGATCGCATCCATCCCTGGAGCAATTACGGCTATTTCCTGCGGTTCCACGGCTTTTGACTTCACCGCATCCACGATGATTTCGGCGGTTTCTCTGAGCAGTTGCGCCCGGTTCGTGGTTTCGAGCGAGCGAACCGATCCGGGCAAACTCAACCCTAAAGGATAAAAAGCCTCAGAATTCACTGCCAAATTTACCGCCAACTCCCCAATCTCTGGCGCTAAACCCGCTTTTGCGTCCAAATTTTCCACGCTTCGGCACCGGCTTTCGAGTCGGGCGAGGTATTCCGTGTCAGCCCCCAAACCCAAACGCACTCCTCCATCGCGATTGTAGGAAAATGCCCCCACTGCACCAGAATCGAGCATTCGATCGAACAAATAGCCGCTGATGGCCGGATAATCGTCAACATCGTCGGCGATCGCAGCTTGGTATCGAGAGGCCAACTGCTGCTGGTAAGTGGCATTTGGCAACAAATAGCGCCAGTAGAGTTCGCAAATAATCCCGTAAGTCAGCAGCCCCCGCGTCAAGCACCATTCCCGCCATCTTTCCAGCAACTCTCCCATGCTAGTCCACAGGCTATTCGAGCCGCCCTCGCCAGCAAATCCCTGTTCGAGAATGCTCTTAATCTCTTCTCTCGGCGTACCGCTGACAGCAGCAAGTTGTAATAAGTCTAGAGTTCGACGCACCATTCGGTTTGGACTTACCCCTGTTTGTTGCAAAATCCCTTCGTCTAATTCGCGACGCCAGAGTCTCGCTGCAAGTTCCAATTCTGTTTCAGGTTGCAGCCTCAGGGGAAATTGAACCCTCAAATCCAGCGACTCAACCAGCAGCGGCCAAAATAGCAATACCTCCTGTTCAAAAAAACCGAAGGGTGTTGTGGAGTGAAAGGCATATTTTCCTTGGGTAGCTACGGCGATGCGATCGGCTAATTCCAGCCGGTTGTCCCCGTTAGCTGCTAAGACTAAAATTGCTGGGGCTGTTTGTCCCGCCCGCCGCCACCCGGAACGCCCGCGGCTTGAAACGTTTGCGGGCAAAGGCTTGACAGTTTTGCTCCACAGGCAGAACTGCTCGACTAAGCGAGCGGTTTTGCCACTGCGGGCGCCTCCTACAATCCAAATAGAATCTGCGGAAACGGTTCCTAATTTATGTAAATTTGTTACCATACCATGAATACTTTAATGACTAATGTCTGCTACTAACTAATCGGCTCCAGCTATGAATACTTCTCTGTGGAACAGGTTTGTAAAATATCTCTACAGCGCTAACCAGTGGTATAGAGAAACGCCTGAAAGGGCACTAGAACAGGCCTATGATGCTGCGCTAGCAATTAAGGCGATCGAAGATGAGCATTTTGGCGGCCAAGGAATCTCCGAGCGATCGGGAGATTACGGACATAGCACCCTGTCTTACTTTAAATCCGAACTGCAAAAATACCTCAAGGTCATCCAAACCAGAATGGTTGAGTTTAATGCTAGCCGTTCTTTTTTGGAATTGCCAGATCGGGTGGGCGCCAAACCGCAGGCGGGGCACAGCGCGGCTCCCCACCACCACGGATTAGATTTCGACAACAAAGATCGATCGTCCCTGGTATTCGAGAAGCTAGAGTTTATTGATGGAGTCATTGACAAGTATATTAATAATAGTAAATCAACTGCCATTGTCCCACTTGTCAGTTCGGTAAACGTGCAGGTAAAATCTACAAGCAGTTCTCAACCTGACGCCAATAAAGGATTAGCTAATGGTAATCAAACTCATGGGGAGGTTGACACTAGCTCTGAAGAGGTAAATTTATTACCCCGATCGCTTTTGGGAACTTTGAATCGAATTACTAAAGAGTTAGATCCAGAAGCGGAAAAAGACGTAGTTAGAAATTTCCGAAATTCCAAAGTAAAAACAGTTATTTCTCTGAGATTTATTTTACTTTTGATTTTAGTTCCCCTGCTGACAAATCAAATTGCCAAAAACTTTATAGTCGGGCCAGTAATTGACCACTTTCGAGTCAAGCAAAATGCTCCCGTATTCATCAATGTTGACCTGGAAGAAGAAGCCTTCAAAGAACTGGAGAGATTTGAGCAGCACCTCAAATTTCAAACGTTAATTGGCACGGCTCCGTCGCTTTCTTCAGATGAAAAAGAAAAGAAGGTTGCCGAGAAAGCAGTTGAGCTAGCGGAGGAATACCGCAAAGAAAGCGGTGGAGCAATTAAAAATATTTTTGCCGATTTAATTTCCGTGATTGCCTTTGCCGCGATTCTCGTCACTAACAAGAAAGAGATTGAAGTTTTAAAGTCTTTCATGGATGACGTAGTTTATGGACTCAGCGACAGTGCTAAGGCTTTCGTAATTATTTTGTTTACGGATGTGTTTGTGGGATTCCACTCGCCGCACGGTTGGGAAATAATTCTCGAAGGTGTATCGAGGCATTTGGGACTGCCAGAAAATAGGCAGTTTATATTTCTGTTCATTGCGACTTTTCCAGTGATCTTGGATACGGTATTTAAGTATTGGATATTCCGCTATTTAAACCGGAGTTCGCCTTCGGCGGTTGCTACTTACAAGAATATGAATGAGTAATCTGCTCATATCTAATTTTGTCAAATAACCTTAACAGGTTTGTAGTGGGGAATGCAAGTCCTCAAAAAATATCAAGACTAATACTAAATGCGGGTTGGCTACCCACTTTACGATCTCAGAGACGTAGGGTGCGTCGCCACGAATAATTCTCGCCCTCAACCAGGCTGCCAGCGAGCGACGCACCCTACAATTTATAACGGGGATGAATAACAAAGGAGGTGGTATTAAGTCCGAACGATCAAACCTGTTATGACGTTTGATCGTTCGGACTTCACTCCTCAAAAAATATCAGGACGCGAGCGTCCGAACGATCAAACCTATTATGACGTTTGATCGTTCGGACGCTCGCGTCCTCAAAAAATATCATCCGCTAATTCCAACGCTTCTTGCGCTGTCGCTGGTTCGCCACCGACTCCACCAGCCCCAGTCCGAGAAAATTACTCAGCAGCGACGCATTCCCGTAACTGAGGAAAGGTAGCGGAATCCCCGTAACCGGCGCTAAGCCGATGTTCATCCCAATATTTACGAATACCTGAAAAATTAACATTGACAGTACGCCGATCGCCAGCAAGGAACCAAAATTATCGTTAGCTGTTTGAGCGATCGTCACCAACCGGAAACAAATGATCCAAAACACCAACAGCACGCAAATGCAGCCAATAAAGCCCAATTCTTCGCCAATCGCTGAAAAGATAAAGTCCGTATGCTGTTCGGGAATAAAGTTAAGCTGAGTTTGGGTTCCGTGAAACAAACCCCTGCCTTTGAGTTCCCCGGCCCCGATCGCAATCCGAGATTGAATCAAGTGATATCCGCTGCCTAAAGGGTCTTTCTCGGGGTTCAAAAACCCTGTCAGCCGCATTTTTTGATAATCCTTCAGCACGCCCCAAAATACGTGTCCGACGTGTCCCGACACCACATTCACCAGCACAGCACCGAAAGTCCCCAGCCAAGGCCAAGGTAGGCTTCGCCAAGCGATAATACCCGCAACGACTACCCAGCCTATCCAAATCGGTGTGGACACGTTATTGAGGAGAACTGAGAATAAAGGAGAGAACAGCAATATCAGCCAGCCTGGATTGACATTACCCCAGTAAAACATCCCCATTGTGATCGCGCCAAACACCAGCGAAGTACCTAAATTTGGTTCCGCAAAGACCAATCCCCAGGGTACGGCCATAATCGCCAGCATTCTCAACATATCGCGCACAGTCGGGACAGTCTTCTCGTGCAGGAGAGCTGCTAAGGTGATGATCATCCCTACTTTGGCAAATTCTGACGGTTGCAGGTAAAAGCCACCGATATTGATCCACCGCTGGGCACCGAGCCCTGTAGTACCGATAAACCGCACTGCAATCAGCGACAAATTAATTAATATATAAATCGGCCATTTCCACTGAAGCAGTATTTGGTAGCGACAGCGGGAAATGATGATGGCGAGGAACAAACCGACTCCGCCTGTTACCCAGTGCCGCCACCAGTCGATCAGCCCCTGGTTGATTTCGACACTGCGAATCATGATTCCGCCGAAGATGGTGAGGCCGATGCAGGCTGCAAACAGCCAAGGATCTGCTTCTTCCCAGGGTTTGAAGATCGATGTCCAGCGGTTTCTGACTTGTATTCTTTGGAACATGAGAATTTTAGATTTTAGATTTTAGATTTTAGATTATCGAGCCGATTTTCGGAAGTTGTGGATATATTTCGGATTCGTGGCCTGCACTGTACTGTGGGAGCATTGGTGTCAGTATGTCACTTTATTCTGCCACTTGTACGGAGGTTCCGGGCAGTGTGCCACGAGCTCACAGTGCCCGCAGGTATCCTCAGCTTACGCACTCCTGCACCAAGAAACCGGGTTGTTCAGTCTGATTGAGGGTGGACATCTCGTGTATTGGGGGCGAAAAGCCGCTTGCTGTCGGCAATTTATACCATTTTTAGTCCTGGCGCACTCCTTTGTCAGAAACCGGGTTTTTTTACGAAAATCCTGGGTTGTTACCAACAGATTAGGTAAAAAACCCGGTTTCTTTGGCCTTAATGCGTCCTGGACTACATTTTGACAAAAGATTGCTAAATAATAGTTGTGTTTGTTTATCAAACCATTGCGATCGGGTGCGTCGCTGTTAAATTGTCGATCGGTAGTTCGGGCTTGTTCGTGGCGACACACCCTACAACTACTACTGTTTCTGCCCACAACTTAGCAATGAGAATTAAATAACTTACACAACAACAATTAAAATTTTAAGTTATTTAATTTGCGATCCTTAGTGAATCGCACGATCGACAAAATCTGATACTCCTGGACGTACAAGCAGTCATAAATCTGGGTTTTTTACCAAAATCCTTGGTTATGGTCACAAATTAGATAAAAACCCCGGTTTCTCTGGTTCTAATACGTCCAGAAGTGGACTAATCAACTTCAGACAGGTTCGTAAAGGTACTCAAAACCGTTACCGTCGGGGTCTCTGCCGTAAAAAGACGCTGTACCGTCGCGGTGTTCGTGAATCTGGGTGACGGAAACACCTTCAGCTTTAAGCTGTTGGTAGGCGGATTCCATTTCGGTGCGATCGTCAAATACGAACCCAAAATGCGGCCCTGCTTGGTCATAACTCGGACTCAACAGCGCCAGTCCGTCCTCTCCTGCTTTCAAATAAGCCCAGTCTGCATCTTTCCAGACTAACTCCATGCCCAAATTTAGGTAGAACTCAGCAGACTTTTCTATGTCTTGCACGCAGACAGCTACGTGTCCCAATCGTTTTAGTTTCATGTCTACAAATTTTACTGTTGTGGTTTACTTGATTGTATCTTTTTTCTCATTTTTTGAGAATTAATTAGGTATTTTTTCTGGATTTTTGAGCGCGGATAATTGTACTTTTTCTACTTGTTTGCTGGCGTCCATTTCGCTGAACAGTTGAATGGCGCGGTCAAAATTTTCTTGGGCTGGCTCGATGTTACCGAGTTTTTGTTCTGTCAGCGCTAGTTGATAGTAAGCTTCGGCTCGGTCTAATTTCGCGCTGGGTAGATCGAGTATTTCTATGGCTTCTGCATGGTACTGCATCGCTTGTTCAAATTCTCCTCGTTCTCGGTACAGCGCGGCTATACCGCTGAGAGCTTTGGCTTTGACGGTGCTGTACAGGTTTTCGTCGGTTTGGGCGATCGCCTGACTGTACAAGCTCAAAGCTTTTTCTGGCTCTCCCAGGTTTTTATAGGTGGTGGCTAGAAACACTAACTTGTATCCCGTACCCACCAACTGACTCTCTTCGCGATCGGCATAAAGTTTTTCGGCGAGATCCTCCGCTGCTTTTTTGACTCCGACACAGGAGTTGAGAAAAGCTAAGCCGACATCGATAGAATAACTGTTAATCCCGATAATCCCGATTTCCTCCCGCGATTTTTTCATCTTGACAAATATCTCCAGAGCTGGTTCTAATTCCAGCATTTCTATTTGGCAAAACCCTATATTGATGGCAGCGTTAAGTTTCCAAAATTCTAGATTAGCTTGTTTGCAGTTTTCCGGTTCGCTACTTTTTGCTATATTTTGCAAACATTTAGTTGCTTTTATTTCCGATATTTGGTGACATTCTATGGCTTGATTAATATCGCCTAATATCCGGTAAGAAACGCCTAAAATACTGTAAAGACCGCTCAAATAATAGTCAGAAGTAACATTGTTGACGATGCGAGTAGTTGCTGAAATTATTGGCTGCAAGAAACCTAATTTGTACAGCGCTCGGCCGAGCTTGTAATCTTTGGCAAACTGGATATTGATTTTTTTGAGGATGACGCTAGCGGCCTGCTCGAAAGAGCTAATTGCTACGTAATGATAGTACGCTTCAAAAGCTTTCAGGGCATCTTCTACTGTCTCGATAGTCTCTACGCTTTCAGTCCAAAACTCCGCTGCTTTGCGGTTGGCTGTCTCCCAGTCTGCGGGCGAGAGCCGATCGACTGCTTCTTCCCGAATTGCTGGATGCAGCCAGTATTCGCCTTTCTGAGACTCGACTAGCGATCGGTGCAACAGCGATTTAATGATTTGTCTGCGTCCGGCTTCGGGCACATCCCAGAGCAAACACAAAAGTCCGTCAGTGGGGACTGTGCGCACGTCTTGATAGCGGTAACAGCCCAAACGGCAAAGGAGTTGATAGGCTTCGGGATCGAGTTCGAGGAGGCGGTTGAATTGACTGGTAACTAAATTTTTTAAGTCGGTTTCCACCAGCGGATCGTCGCTGTTTTCACGCCAGTAGGCTGCCATATCTCCGTCAAAATCTTCTCGGATTGTCCCCCAAAGAATGCCCATTGCTTTGGCATTGCCGCCGTAAACTTTGTGCATTTCCTGGAGGGCGATCGCATCTATGTTGATGTTGCGATCGCCAAAATACTGCTGCCAAGTTTCCACCTCCAATCCCGGAAGCAGGTAGTGTTCGACGGTTACGTCAGAGTCGCAAAGTCGATCGCGACTGGTAATCAGCGTTATCGACTGCACCGCCGCGTCAGCCAAAACTCGCAACAGTTCGACGTAAAGCCGGTGGGGTTCAATAAACTTACCTTGTCCGTCGAGGGCTGCTTCCAAATTGTCAATCAAGACGCCGACTTTGAGAGTCTGAAGTTGCCGCTTCAGGCGCCCGAGGGTGACGCCAAAGTCGGGCCCGGGTTCTTCCTGAAAGTCTTGCTTGAGCCATTCTTCGATCGCACTCTCTAAGGCTGTGAGGTTTTCTGTCTCTTTTGCCATCAATAGTTCAATTACGCGATCGAACCCTTGAGATTTCAGATACTGTCGGGCTAAAGTCGTTTTGCCCATACCGCCGGCACTTTGGATCACAATCACTTTAGCGCCTTGGGCTACCAGAGTATTCAGATCCTCGATCGCCCCAAACCGGCCCAAAAAGTTCGGGTTTTCGATTTCCAACTCCGAATCTAGTCCGAGATGTGCTTGCGCCGGAACAATTTGCCCCGACTGCGGTTCTAGTTTCGAGTAGCTGCGCCAATACCGCTCTACTACAGCTTGCAGGTTGTCTCTTTTAACTTTTTCGCCTGCTCCAAATAAGGCTGAAAGCCGCTTCCACAAATTAGAGGCAGCATCCTTAACAGTCCCTACTCCATATCCTTCACTTTCTGCAACCTGTTGGTACGTCCTGCCTTGCACCCCGATCCATGCTTCGCGAAAGATAGCGCTGTCAAGGTTGTCGAGAGTTTTCAGGTTTCGAGCCACAAGTAACGAGTTAGTAAAATCCAGTGCTTGATCCGCTTCCATTGAGTCACCAGGTTTAGCGTTACCTATTATCAAACAACTCTAACAGACTTTTTCCGACTCGCTTACGGGCTCAAACAGCCGACTTATAAGGACTTTTGCCGACTGACACAGCCGAGGTTGACCAGCGAGACTGTTGAGTGTGGAGGGGAAGTTGACAGACAAGCTTCTGACATCCGCACAAATCAAGTCGAACTTACATTCAGGAGCAAGCTGCTATGTCTATTAACACTGATGAAAAGGCGATCGTCGATGAAGAAATCCGCCCTCAAGAGTCCGGCCGGGTGCGCTTTCAAAGCACTTGGTGGCCTGCAAAATGCGATCCTCTTCGAGGGCTCCGCTAACGAGACATAACTTTTGTACCTGGGGATGTGGTTCGTGTTGTCGGCATTGACAACATTACCTTGATTGTCGCAGCCTAGCTGGCGATGGAGTAACGACCCTAGCCATCAGTTTTTTGCATCTCAAAGTTCAGTCAAACTTATAATCAGGAGCCAGCAATCATGACTTTTGACAATTCCGAAAAAGCGATCGTCGATGAAGCAATTCGCCCTCAAGAGTCCGGCCGCGTGCGCTTCCAAAACAGTTGGTGGCCTGCCAAGTGCGAACAAGAGATGACTTTTCAACCGGGTGACGTGGTTCGCGTCATCGGAATTGAGAACATTACTCTGATTGTTGCAGCCTAGCTGCCGATCGAGCCAGCTAATCGAGCTATCAAGTTTTTGCCTCTCAAGCGCATCCGAGAAATCAGCACTCAGGAGTCCCAAGTTATGAGTCTCAACCATTTGAAAAAAGCCGTCGTAGAAGAAGAAATCCGTCCCGGCCAATCCGGCCGGGTGCGCTTTCAGAGCACTTGGTGGCCTGCCAAGTGCGATCTAGACATAACTTTGAAACCCGGTGCAGTGGTTCGCGTCCTGGCACTTGAGAACGTGACTCTGATAGTTGAAGCGTAGTTGGGAATTAGGGATTTACCGAGTCTGGTTATAAGTTTATCGCATTTGAAGATTACGAAGAATTTGAAATTGGGAGCCAAAAATATGACTGTCAGCCATTTGGAAAGAGCGATCGTAGAAGCAGAAATTCGGCCCGATCAATGCGGCAGCGTGCGCTTCCAAAGAAGTTGGTTGCCGGCTCCGTGCGATCGATCCTCTTCTAGGGTTCCGCTAACGACAAATAACGTTGAAACCCGGTGCTGTGGTTCGCGTCCTGAGACTTGACAATATTACTCTGGTAGTTGAAGCTTAGTTCGGAAAAACTCTGAGGTGTGGAGTGGTCAGTCGATTTTAGATTTTAGATTTTAGATTTTAGATTTACACTCTCATTAAATCTGAGAGATTGAAAGTCAGTCTAAAATTCAGGAATCTCCAAGACTTAAGTTGAGGGTTTGTATCGGTTTGAATAAGGGAAGATTTAAGTTCCAGCTTGCAATTGTGGAATAAAAAATCTGAGATTTGAATCAAACTGGAAAAGCGAGAGCTTTTTGCCTCCACAAGTTAAACACAACCTATCTTCAGGAGCCATCCGCCATGTCTACTAACTATGTCGAAGAAGCAAGCTTTATGGAAGAAGAAGGCATCTTAGCTTTCGCTGATGAGGAACAAGTCGGCGCTGTTAGTCAAACAAAAGCAGCCGTCAGCAGTGCGGACAATTCCAGCACTGAGGTAGCAGAAGAGACGGCTGCTGGTGAAGAAAAACCCGCTCTCGGCGATGCAGAAACAGCCCATACCCATGTAGCGCCAAAAGATATCGCCCCAGACCAAAAAGCGATCGTCGAAGAAGAAATTCGTCCGGGAGAATCTGGTCGCGTCCGCTTTCAAAGTAGTTGGTGGCCTGCAACATCTGACCAAGAAATTACTTTTAAACCCGGAGACGCGGTTCGAGTCATCGCTATTGACAATGTGACTCTGATTGTGGAAGGGTAATTGCAAAGCATCTGTCTGTGGGGAGTTATCAAACGGCAGTTATGTAGAAGGCAGAATTTAAATCTTTCGGTATCAGCATAAACTGTTCGCCTTCAAAACTGAAGCCAACCCATTTTTAGGAGCCGCAATCATGTTTTTTGACTATTTTGAAGAAGCCATCGTTGCAGAAGAAATTCGATCGGGCGAATGCGGCCGCGTCCGCTTCCAATGTAGTTGGTGGCCCGCTAAGTGCGATAAAGGCATAACTTTTAAACCCGGGGAATTGGTTTATGTGGTAGGAATTGACAAGATTACTTTGTTGGTGGAGGGTATAGCTTGAAATGCGGGAATTTGCGATCGCGCTGTCGCCATCTAGGTGGCTCTCTCTTCAAATCACTTCACGCGCGATCGCACTTTTCACCTGTATTCTCTTCCATCTTCTAGCGTTGAACCTCAACAACAGGTATGCGCCGGCACTATTGCCGGCGTTTTTTTGCAGACTTCACAAGGGCGATCGAGGTTATAATTGAGCAGCAAATTGTGGTAATCTGACAGCAATCCACTTTAATGCTCGATCGAGCTTCCATCCAGCTATGCGAATCGGTAAAAATTTACCAAAGTTTCTGCTGTTCACGATAGCATTCTTTTTTGCAGCATCGTTGCTGATTAACGTTACTAAGTTTCACAATTATTTCGGCATCAACCGTGCCGATACCGAAACAAAAGTTATTGCTCTCACCTACGACGACGGCCCCTATCCTCCCTATACAAATCAGCTTTTAGATATCTTAGACCGCTATCGAGTTAAAGCGACTTTTTTTGAAATCGGCCGCAATATTGAGAAACATCCCGAAATTGTGAAAATGATTGTGGCGAGGGGAGATGAGTTGGCAAACCATTCCTACTCTCACAAAGATATGATGTTTAAACCCCGGGAATATTTGCTCTCGGAGATTGAAAAAACTGACAAACTTTTGCGCGATTATGGGGTGAAGCAGGACAGTATCAATTTTCGCCCGCCTTGGGGGCGGAGATTTGTAGTTTTGTCTTATTTGCTCGCCCAAATGCACAAAAAACTGATTATGTGGGATGTGGATTCTCAAGATTATGAGAAAACTCACACGGTAGATGATATCGCAAATCGGGTGATTGATAATGTGCGATCGGGTTCGATTGTGGTGATGCACGACGGCGGAGGCGATCGCTCGAAAACCATAGCAGCAACTGAGATAATTGTCAAGTCTTTGCAGTCAAAAGGTTACGCATTTAAGACTGTTTCTGAGCTGTTGAAAAAATAGATCGAAAAAAAGTAGGGTTTGGAGTGTAGACTAAGACCGTATTTCTGATTTCCAACGAGCCATCAGTCCAACGGTAATCACCATCATTCCCAGCATCAATCCACCCGCCAACCCATAAGTTGTACCTAAGCCCGCCCATTGACTCAAAGGTTGACTCACAAACGGTGAAATAAATTGACCTAGAAAAAAACTGGTAGTAAGTCCGCCCAGAATTCGCCCCCGCAACACAGCCGGAGTCGATGAGGTCAAACACACATTCATATTCGGCATTAGTAACCCGACACCTAAACCAGCGATCGCCAAACCAATCAAAAC
>NZ_JAUBUN010000051.1:33242-49590 GCF_036702665.1 Microcoleus sp. Aus8_D2 | reverse complement strand
CCTTCGACTTCGCGAGCGGGTAAAATGACCAATGACCACCCTTCGACTTCGCGAGCGGGTAAAATGACCAATGACCAATGACCAATGACCTGTTTGGCCAATGACCTGTTTGGCCAATGACCTGTTTGGCCAATGACCTGTTTGGCCTGTTTGGCCAATGACCAATGACCAATGACTTCTTCCCTGTACAATGGACGAATAAGATTAAACTCTTAGCATTAGACAGTCTCAGGAGTTCGGCAAATTATGACTCAAGCGATTTCCCAACAGCGGGGCATTCAAATGACGGACTCTGCTGTCCGTCAAGTTTTAGCTCTTCGAGAAAAACAAGGTAAAGACCTCTGCTTGCGGGTGGGGGTGCGCCAGGGCGGCTGCTCTGGTATGTCTTACGTGATGGATTTCGCAGACCCCAGCACTGTGAAATCCGACGATGAAGTGTTTGACTACGAAGGTTTTCAGGTAGTTTGCGATCGCAAGAGCATTCTTTATCTCTACGGTTTGGTGCTCGACTTCAGCGATGCCATGATCGGCGGCGGCTTTAAGTTTACCAACCCCAACGCTACTCAAACTTGTGGCTGCGGTAGTTCTTTTTCTGCTTAAATGGGAAAATTGCTTGGGAGTAGGGGCATGGGGCATCGGTAATTGGTCTCCAGCTAATTGCTGAGAATTCACGCACAATAGCGATCGGATTGACTTCCTGTGTCCCGCACCCCATGCTTTCGAGCAATCTAAAATCTCAAATCTCAAATCCAAAATCGAATGACCCCTGAAGAAATGTTTAAAGACGGTTTCGATCGCTACCAAGCTGGCGAAGCCCCTGCTAATCTGATCCCCGTGTTCAAAGAACTGTGCGAGAAATCCCCGAAAAATGGCAATGCCTGGGCTAGCCTCTCGTGGCTCTACCTTTTGGAAAATAAACCCACATCGGCTCAAAAGGCAGCGAAAACCGCCGTTAAATTGAACCCTCACGACCCCCAAGCTCGCATCAACCTAGCAGTCGCGATCCTCGACCTCAAAGAAAAAGGAGTGCGCCCCCACGTTGAAGTCGCTCAGCAACTCCTGATGGCTTCCGAAGAGTTGCTCGACGAAGTTAAAAAAAATTTTGAAGAAGGATTAAGCAGAAAACCGGACTGGAAGAGTCTCGCCCGCGTTAAACAGTGGCTTCTGGAGCCGTAACCGCGCAAACAAGTCGATTTGGTGGCGGGGATCAAGATAATCGGCTTTGCGGTTTATTACGATCTCGTAATAAATCAATAAATAACTTTATGGTAAACTCAGGAAGTCAGTGCTAGTATTTGAAAACTTAGACGATTGACAAACCGGCTCAGCGGTTTTCAGATTTGACTACGATCATACTAGGAGTTGTAACGACATGAGCACTGACAGCCACGTTAACATCAAACCAGCAACCCGCAACCACAAAGGTTTCTTTATTCAGCCCGCTTCTTACAAGTTGATGAGCATTGATAAATCCGGCTGGGCCTTGATTTGCATGGACAAAGCAGTTTGTCATTATGTAGATCCTGATGACTTGCAACTGCCGAATAAGTCGGGAACGTCTGAAGGTTAATCCAGAAGTTTTGAGAGACATTAAAATGCTTTATTTGAGTAGCTGCCCTCCCTGGAGAGGCAGCAACTTTTTTTTTAATGGGTCATTAGTCATTAGTCATTAGTCATTAGTCATTAGTCATTAGTCATTAGTCATTAGTCATTAGTCATTAGTCATCAGTCATTAGTCATTAGTCATTAGTCATCAGTCATTAGTCATCAGTCAAAAGGAAGAAGTTTGGCAACGGGCAATATAGGGGATTTAACGGATGTAACGGATAGAAGTTCGGCAACGAGGAATGTACGGGACTTAACGGATAGAAAAATTCCCAATTCCCAATTCCCAATTACCTGTTTGGCCTGTTTGCCCAATTCCCTGTTTGGCCGATGCCCCATGCCCCATGCCCAATGCTCCATGCCCAATGCCCCATGCCCCATGCCCAATTCCCAATTCCCAATTCCCTAATTGTTAGATTTGAAGGCAAAAAGCATTTCAAGCTGAGCAGTTGTCGGTTCTGTGGAAGCTGTGGCTACGCTGACTCCTCGCAGAGAATTGAGCAATTCAGCGACGGGCGGCGAAACTAAATTGGGCTGTACTGCGAGCAAATAACGGTTGGCCCATGACATGGTTTTTTCCATATCTATATAACAGTAACCTTGGTTCGCCTGCGGTAAAGCAGTGGCGATCGCCTGAAAACTCGGACTGCTGCTTAACGGTTGCGGCGGCGTCGAAGTAATCACATCAACTAAAGGGCCGCCGAAAGCGACAAACACAGAATTTTCATTCAGCCAACCGTGCCCGAACAAAGTTCCTTGCTGGGGTATTTGCCATTCTGTAACCTCTTTCCCCTGTACTTGTCTGGGGGCGACGCTGACTGTGGGATTGCTTTTGGCGATCGCATCGAGTTTTTTCAGGGTTGCTTCCGCTGCGGGGCGATCGCTCGTTTCAAAAATCATCGCCGCCCCCATCCCCAACTGAGACAAAATACCGCGCTCCGAACCGATCGCCCCGATCGCAAATTCCCCATTCATCCACCCAAAAACATCACGATCCGCATCCAAATCCAAGCGTTTAAAACTACTTCTCACCTGCTGAATGCCCCTGTCAACTTCCGGGCTATCTTTTGCCTCTGCTGTCGCCTGCGACCAAAGGCGATCGAGTCCCTTACCGCCGACTAAAGCAATGGTTTCGCCGGGAAATCTGGGCAACAGTTTCGACGGGACTTGCTTTTGTTGCTGCGCAAATTTAGGGTCTAACTGAGCGATGGTTTTTACTCTCAATCCCGAACTGTCCGCTCCAATTCCCGCTACCAAAGACTTGACTTGTTTGAACTGGGAAAGCAGTGTCAAAGGCAATTGGAAATCATCGGGCAAATTAGTTTTTAATTGCTCGATTGCCGCAGGATAGTCACCAATGTAAATAGTTGCGATCGGATTCGCTACGCCAGCACTCTCTGCAAAAAACTTAGTTGTACTCTTCTGGGTGGCGAGGGAGGGCTGTCCTTTAAAAGTGTCGATCGCCAATTCCACAGGCTTTCTCAAAGGAGCCATCACTAATTGGTCGTTCAACAAAGCCACACTGTAGCGCTTGCCGGTTGGCTCTGCAATCTCAGAAATTTTAACTCCTTTGTACTCGGTTTCTTGAGTTGTAGCACCTTGTTGAGATTTTAATTTATTCGCAAAATTCCAAGCGCTAATTTTATTTTTGACGCTGACTACAACCAGCAGCTTAGGAGCCTCGGTTTTCGCCCCAGCATCCGGTGGCAGCAAAGCGACCATCACCCCCCCCAGCCAGGGCTTTAAGTCCTTCTCAAAGTCGATTTGAGTGCCTGCCAAGCTTTGTTCTTGAAAGGCCTTCAAACCCGCACCGACCAACTTTTGAGCGCCTGGGCTGCCAAATTGCTGCAACTCGGACAGGGCTTGGGGATTGGGGGAGATGAAGGCGGCCATTGTTGCTTCGTCGGGTATAACTTTGGCGCTGTCTTGGGGGTTGGATACTTGTTGGCTCAAACCCTGGAAGTAAAGGTAGACCGCGGCGCTACCTGCTGCGACGATGGCGGCAGCAATTAGAAGCTTTGGTTTTTTTGCAGGCATTGTTTTTGATCCTCGCGTCCTTTATCAGTTTAATGAAAATTCACTGGGCTTGTGGGGAGGCGATCGAGCTGGCTATTTATTTTTGTATGATTTAACACAAGTTTGGACGATCGTGTAAACTGCTGTTGATATGAAGTGCGGGAAGAAAGATGAAAGTAGCGATCGCGGGAGCAACGGGATTTGTAGGTACCCGGCTGGTGGAGAAGCTGCAAGCAGCCGGACATCAAGTGATGGTTTTGAGCAGGGATGCGGCCAAGGCTGGGCGAGTTTTTCCGGCTTCGGCTTATCCGAATTTGGAAGTTGTCGCCTACACTCCGGCGGAGTCTGGTGATTGGCTGCATTCGATCGCGGGCTGCGATGCTGTGGTTAATTTAGCTGGGGTGCCGATTGCAGAGGAAAGGTGGACGGAGGCGCGCCAGCAAGCGATTCTCGACAGTCGCAGATTGACGACTGCAAAATTAGTAGAGGCGATCGTCAATGCTAATCCTAAACCATCGGTGTTTGTGAGCGCATCGGCGATCGGCTACTACGGAACCAGCGAAACCGCTGAGTTTGACGAAAACAGCCCTGCGGGAAACGATTTTTTAGCAGCAGTTTGCAAAGACTGGGAAGCAGCAGCCCAACCTGCCAAAAATGCGGGAACCAGGCTAGCAATTTTGCGGCTGGGAATAGTTTTGGGAATGGGAGGCGCGCTGGCAAAAATGCTGCCACCTTTTAAACTATTTGCTGGCGGCCCAATTGGCACAGGAAAACAGTGGTTTTCTTGGATTCATCGCGAGGATGTGGTTGATTTAATTTTGTACGCCTTGCAAAATTCGCAAGTTCAAGGCGTTTTGAATGCGACAGCGCCGAATCCGGTGCGGATGAATGAATTGTGCCAAACTTTAGGGGAAGTTTTAAGTCGGCCTTCTTGGTTGCCGGTGCCAAGTTTTGCTTTAGAATTGCTGTTGGGAGACGGAGCAAAAGTTGTTTTGGAAGGGCAGAAAGTTTTGCCGAAACAAACTTTGGCTAGCGGTTTTCAATATCAGTATCCGACGCTGAAGTTAGCTCTGGAAGAGATTTTGGCTGGTAATTAAATTCCCTCGTTTCCCAGGCTCTGCCTGGAAACGCAGTTCCCGAGGCTCTGCCTCGCTCATATCCCTCGTTCCCAGGCTCTGCCTGGAAACGCAGTTCCCGAGGCTCTGCCTCGCTCCTTCAAATAAATCATCCCACTCAACAATCAATCAAATCAACTACCAACAATCCATCCCGATCCATATAGTTTCGATAACTAGAATATCTCCAACAAGCAGGATCGTCCACATAGCCGCGCCTAACAGGATTATTGTGAATATACTCCAATTTTTGCAACAGCATTTCCTCATTCACAATAGCTTGTGGGTGAAACCCTTCTTGCCATAGCTGGTATTTTTGGTCTTTTTTGTGTAGCTTTTTATAGAATTCGAGTTGATCCAAGATGTTGGTAGCTTTGTTTTTTTCAAGCAGGTCAATGATGGAGCGAGCAGTAAATGATTTAAAAGTTCTCATTTGTGTTGACAAGTCTGAAGAAGTTACGATTAAGTGCAAGTGATTTTCCATCAGCACATAACCGTGTAAAGCCAAACGCTTCTCCCGTTGCATAAAACTTAAGGAATTTAAGACTATTTGTGCTATTTCGGGTTGAGTGAATACAGGAATCCAGTTGATAATTGTAGAAGTGACAAAGTGCGGTTGGTTGTCGGAATATATTACTTTGTATCTGCTTCTTCCCATTGGGGCGATCGAGGGTTTGTGAGATGGTTAAGGTGAGGCGGAGCCTCTGGATCTGCGTTACCAGGCAGATCCTGGGAAACGATGGAAATTATGGAAACAACATAATTATCACATAATCATAATCAGGCTGTCAAGAAAAATAAACTAGCAACAATCCAAATCAACCTTCCCTGTCTTACTTCACTCGCTGGCAATCCGCTGTATTTAAAGCGATCGCAGTTAACTTAATCCCCCATGTGTAGTGTATCTAGCGGAATTTATCCTAAATTTGCATAAAAACAAAATTTTCCCGGATATGTTGTATTAATACTTGTAAACATCACTATAAATAGACTTCTGTTGTAAGTCCTGAGCATTGGGTGCTAAGTGAATAAAAATTTTCATCCGGGCAAGCTATTGCCGGTGAAAGTTTCCGATCTAAATAATTGATATCAAGTCCATGAACATCGGTTGTACAAAAAACTTGACAGGCTGATCGCGCCGTTATGGCCGATCTGCTACCGAACCAAATGGACATGATATAAACCGCTATATCTGCTGCTGTTGGCTAATGAAAAAGTTGTTTCAGCAGAATTAAAACATCTAAATCAATCGGCATTGGATGATTTCACTTATTAGCTTTATGACTTAATTCGTGAGCCTGATATATGCAGATATTGACTCTTTTAACCAGGTTGATGCAACTATAGCAATCACTAAATTTATAACTTTGGAGACAGTACATGACAGGAACACACAAAAACCCAAAAAATCCAGATCCGCAGCAAACAAAAATTCAATTATTAACACTAATTGACAATCTTAGAAACCTCCGACTACGACCTGTGGGGATAGGTGTGATTATACTCTCATCAAGTTTAATTATCCTATAAAAATACAACGATGTAGTTCAGTTCCATGAATCTGTATGTCGTAATAATCCTTCTTCGCCTTGGTGTCCGTCACCGCCCCCCAATCCGCCGGAATGGATAGGAACAAAAATAGAGGATGTGTACATAAAGAAATTGAATAATTATGAAGTTGACACTACTTTAGTTGTGACTGACAAGGAGCCATCTCAAGAAGGGGGAAAAGATATTTCTCTCCTTAGAAATGTCGATCAAAAACTCTAAAAAATCGGTAAAAGTGAAAAAAGAAACTCTGGGCAATATGAAGGTATTCTCAGAAGAGCAAAAAAACATGGGAAACCTGTTTGTCTACAAATTTATGGCAATCGCAAATTTGAAACCAGTGAGTTCAAGAATATCAGTTTTATAGAAGATTTTCCTGAAAGCCAAAAGTACGATAGCCTGACATCTAAAGAACGCGATGACCAATGTATAAATAAACGAAGACCGACAGGTCCACAATCAGGCTCAAATTCAAATTGAATTGAAAAGCTAGGGATCATCTCGGTTTTGATTTTGTAGCAGTGCGGTCTCGTATAGCTCGCTACATATATAGCAATCCTAAATCATTTTCAATAACTGGTTAACTGGTTAAGAGGCTCTTCCTGGGAACCGATGTCCAGAGGCTCTGCCTCGGCTGCGCAAAGGTCGGCAGAGCCTCCGGATCTGCGTTACCAGGCAGATCCTGGTAACGAGTATAATCATTTAGGATTGCTATATAAGCAAGCGAGCTATACGAGATCGGACTCCGAAAAAAAAGCTTTTTACAAAATTGAGATGCTCCCAAAACCTAGTCTGTAGAGTGTATTCGCACAAAGAGTACGATACGAGATCAATCGGCTTTCTTGGTTGCTGGTGTCAAGTTTTGCTTTATAATTGCTGTTGGGAGACGGCGCAAAAGCAGAACCTGCCGACTATAAGTCGGGGATACACAAACTCTCGTGCTAGCAGAGGGGGACTAAAAAACATTTATATTGCCATCTTTATCAGAGTTTTTCTAGGTTCTCTTGTCTTTTCTCTCTTCTCGCTCCTCTGCGCTCTCTGCGCCCTCTGCGGTTAATTAAAAAATCAAAAATTTATGAACAATGAAGAAGTAGCAGCTACCTTAAAAATTCCCGCACATCTCCCATTTCTTGAGGCTATCTGTTGGCAAATTTCTGATGTCAAACTTTTGACTATCAAAGAAATGCTATGCCGCTACGAATCTGGCTGGAATTATTGGGGGATTTTGGGAAAACCTAGCTCGGAGGAATTGTTTTTTATTCAACTAATTAGCGAATTATATCAGTCTTGGTTGGTAACGGAACTTGACAGCATTTGTCCCTCGCCAGAAACTCCCAAAAATAACGTGATTTATCGATCGACCTTTAAGCACGAATTCCATCAAAAAATCTTAACTGTACTCAGCCATTTAAACGTCGAATTTCTACAGGAATGTCGGGCTTACTTTGGTCGCCCAAGCTTGGTAAGTATGCAGCAGGGAGAATATCGGTTGAGCAAGGATATTGACTTTATGTGTCCGATGGATGGCGGCTACCGTCTCCTGCGCCGAAAAGTGGCAGAAGCAGGCTATGATGCGATTTTTGCTGGGCGCAGCGGCCTTTTCTTACCACAGGACATTCAAACCAACCAATACGGGATCAGATTTCCGGTGATTGTGGATGGGACAACGATTAAGTTTGAGATGGTTTGTGAAGGGCGAATTGAGTTCGGTGAACCGAGTTATCTCAATTGGTCGCCTGTTCCTTGTTTGAATTTAGTCGATATTTTTGCCGAAAAGTTGTTGGCTAATGCCGATCGGCGGGCGATCGGGTAAATTCGAGAGATTTGATGGATTTGGCAATGCTGAGGTTGGCGAGTGCTATTCCCCAAGAGGCGATCGACAAAGCTGAAGCTGCTTATCAAGTGATGCCACCGCTAGAGCGATCGATTCAGTATTTTCAAGAACATCCCGAATATCGGGAAAAGTGTTATGAGATTTTGAGTATCGCACAACCAAATCAAGTTATTGACGGTATCGATTTACTAGCTCAAAATTTAGGGAAGGAGTTAACAGTCAGGAGTTTTAGCGAAGATATGCAGGATTTTGACTCGATCTAGTCCTGGACGTATAAAATGGGTGTGATGATTTTGAAAACAGGGTTTCTTTGTTTTAACTAATGATTTACCATTGCAATATCAGGATGAGCCTGATATAATCAAGTGAAGATTCAACAATTAACACCCTTGCCATTATATCATGACTAGCCCTACTGCAACCCTTTTAATTTCCTGTCCCGATCGCAAAGGGCTTGTCGCCTTACTTGCTAATTTTATCGCCTCCCATAATGGCAATATTATCCACGCGGATCACCATACTGATTTTACCGCAGGATTATTTTTAAGTCGTCTGGAATGGCAATTAGACGGTTTTGACTTAAGCATCGAAGAAATGACAGATGCTTTTAGTGAACTTGCCAAGGATTTACAAGCAAATTGGCAATTACATTTTTCCCATAATATTCGACGGATCGCGATTTGGGTAAGTCGTCAAGATCATTGTTTATTAGACTTGATTTGGCGAGAACGCTCTAAAGAAATTAATGGTGAAATTCTCTTAATTATGAGTAACCATGAAAAGTTAAAGCCCATTGCCGAACAGTATGGTATCGATTTTGAATATATTCCCATTAACAAAGAGAATAAGGCTATTCAAGAAGCACAACAGTTAGATACTCTCAAAAAATACAACATTGATTTAGTGGTTTTGGCGAAATATATGCAAATATTGAGTCAAGATTTCATGATGAAGTTTCCCACGGTGATTAATATTCACCATTCATTTTTGCCCGCGTTTGTGGGTGCTAATCCCTACGAAAGGGCTTATGAAAGAGGGGTAAAAATTATTGGTGCAACTGCCCATTATGTGACACCTGATTTAGATGCTGGGCCGATTATTGAGCAAGATGTGGTGCGTGTGAGTCACCGCGATGAAGTGTCTGATTTGGTTCGCAAAGGTAAGGATTTAGAACGGATTGTTTTGGCAAGGGCGGTGCGATATCATTTACAAAATCGTGTTTTAGTTTATGGCAATCGTACTGTTGTTTTTGCTTGATTTTTTGACTTGATTCGCGATCGCCTTTCTCGGTTTATTTCACAGATAACATTTGTTTTCAGACGAGGAAACTCGCCTTGAGACTAAAGAAACCGGGTTTTTTAGCTAATTGGCGGGCTGTAACGCATAATTTTCGTAAAAAACCCGGTTTCTCGCTACCGTGTGTCTAGGAGTATCATCTGGAAAGATGCGAGGTGCGTGAAATAGCTCCTCGCATTGGATTTATCTCAGGAGGTTACATCCGGGCGAATAATGTTTCGGCGTAAGCGCGATCGATCAATTGGCGAGCAACTGTCTGAATTCCGGTATGCTCGTAATAATTGGTAGTCATGTCCAAAAACGCGGCGACATAATCCAATTTGTCATCGGTAACATCAACGTATTGCTTGAGATTCCCTAAAACTGTCGCGGGAGTTAAGCCGCGAGATACCACTAAATTGTTCATCCAACCTTGCGCTGAGGCGAAGGTTGTTGTCACGAATCCGAATTTTTGTGCATTATTTGCGCCGGGAATTAGGTTGCTGATGTTTTGGAAGGTTGAGTTTTGCTGCAAGGTTCCAGGATTTAAGCCGCTTAGGGTTTTTTGCGCTACTTTGATGAAGTCCGGGCCGAGGGGAATTAAGCCGTCAGCGCATACTAATGCAGCCATCCGCATTAGAGATTCACTTTTGTATTCTGATAAGTAATTTGTAAAGCTTCCCACGTTGTCAAGGGAGATTTTGTTGAGTTTGCAGAAGACTATGAGTTCGATCGCCACTTTGACGCATAAGTCGATCGTTTGAGTGGTGTCAGCCTTGGGAGTCAGGCGGCTCATAAACGAGAGAAAGCCGATTTTTTCGCCGATTTTATTCGCCATAGCCGTCGCGCCTAAGGCACTGTCAGCGCTGTCTGCAAGCTGGTAAAGCCTGACTGCGCCTTGATAGGGCTCGTTGGAGTTGGCGTAAAGCTCGATCGCCCTGGCGCGAATTTTTTGCACTAAAGCGCGATCGGTTTCCCCTGTGAGCGATCGAATAGTATTATCAAAACCAGATAGATTATTCCACTCCCCCGGAACCACAAAATCCAGGGATTTGAGCATCATCACAGTAATCCCAGAATCCGGCAAATTGTCAACCAATTCCACAATTGACTTGCTCACAACAAACTCCTAAATAGCCATATTTGATAGTGTTCTTCCAAATACTCCAACTTCAGTAAATCCGATTCCAGATTTCTCGGCAATCTCATCTGAGAGCTAATGCTCATTGTCAGATTGGTTCGTAGTGAGGACTTTAGTCCGCATCAAAGAAAGGACTAAAGTCCTCACTACGAACCTTGGACAGATTGGTTCGTAGTGAGGACTTTAGTCCGCATCAAAGAAAGGACTAAAGTCCTCACTACGAACCTTGTAAAGTTTGATTGTCTCAAGTCACTCAAAATGACCGAGACGTGTTAAAATTGATGGCGCTAAATCGAAAACAATAAAATATGACTGTTGCAGTTAACAAAACTCCGGGATTAGCATCGCGTTTAGTAAATGGCGTACTCTCCATTAAACCTTTGGCCGCTCTAGCCAAGCACCAAGCGCGGGAAATGATGATAAACAGAGCCGAAAAAATCGGAGTGCATTGGCGAGAAGAAGCGCAAACACTTTTGTCCCGAAATTGGGATGCAGAATTGCTCAGCGTAGAAAATCCCGATTTGGTTTACCCGAAATATTATCTAACTTCATTCCACGCTTACGAAAAAGGTAATATGAGTTGGGAAGCTGCCACAGAAGTTGAAGTTGCAGCCCGTGCAGTTCATGCGGGAATTTGGCCAGAAGCGGGTGCAGAAGGCGATGCTAAACTCCGCGCCAGCTATCACGAAATCGTCAAAGCTCAAATTTCTTCTTCGCCGCAAGATATTGTGGATTTGGGATGCAGTGTGGGAATGAGTACCTTTGCGCTTGGGGATGTTTACCCGGAAGCAAAGATGACTGGGGTGGATTTGTCGCCTTATTTTTTGTCCGTTGCTCAATACCGTTCTCAACAGCGAGAAGCGGAATTTTCTCATCAAAAATCTCCGACTTGGGTGCACGCTGCTGCTGAATCTACTGGTTTACCTGCTGCTTCTTTTGATTTAGTATCTATTTGCCTAGTTTGTCACGAACTGCCACAAAAAGCAAGTAAGGAAGTATTTCGGGAAGCGAGGCGTTTGCTGCGTGCTGGCGGACATTTGACAATTATGGATATGAATCCTCAGTCGGAAGTTTATGCCAAAATGCCTCCTTATATTTTGACTTTGCTCAAGAGTACGGAGCCTTATTTGGATCAGTATTTTGGGTTGGATATTGAGCAGGCTTTGGTTGATGCTGGTTTGAGAATGCCGACTATTAGTCGCAATACAGTTCGACACCGGACTATTGTTGCTGAGGCGATATAGCGGTTTTTAGGTGACTGAAGATGCTGGGGTAGGACACGGCGCCGTGCCCAGTGTCAACTTAACGTCAAACCTAGTTACAGACTGCTGTTTGATGATTAGGATCGGATCCCCCTCGCACCCCCCGACCTAAGGGGTGGGACAATATTCTGCTCAAAGTCCCCTTTCGATCGGGGGATGCGAGGGGGATCGGGCCTCGGATCAAAGCGAGATTTTTCAACGGTTTCAGGCTTCTGTTGACACTGGGCCGTGTCGTGTCCCTACTATAAATAGTAAAGCTTGATGTGTAAAAACTGTTTGCAGTCAATGGCGATCAAAAGCTGGATTCGATCGCAAATGTGGTAAAATTAATAGTTAGACATCAGTCTTCGCTAGAGCATTTTGATTGAATCCTAAATCAAGGACATCATTATGAACCCGACAGCCCCGCCTCAAAAGGTCATTGATTGTTTGGAGGCGATCTTGGATGCCACTGCATCGAAAAATTACGAGTTGTTTACCACGGTGGGCGATGCAGGCTACAAAGCCGGCATTACACAAGAAATGTTTGATAATGTTAGCGATGAACTCGGTTTGCGCCTGCAAAACGGATATTCAATTAGTTATTTTGGTGAGTTGACACAAGATGGTTTTCAGGTTTATTTGTGGAAGCTGAGTTTTGTAGATGGTGGAGATGAATTTGTGGCGCGCATGACGATGAATGGAGAGCAAGTTGCTGGGATTTTCATCGCATGATGTCAGATCAAGGTTTGTAGTGAGGACTTCAGTCCTTATAAAACATAAAACTATGAGGACTGAAGTCCTTACTACAAACTTATTAGCACCGTAAAGTAAAATTTATGTGAAATCGACAACTTAACGCGAGACAAATAGGTTTTAATAGAGAGTTGTTGTCATACATAGAATTATGGTACAGGTTAAAATCTCCGGCTTGAGAGAGCATCTCGATCCCATTAAGCCCCAACTCTCTGATGTAATTAATTCCTGTGTGATAGATGCACTCCAGTATCCACCCGATAAACGTTCGCACCGATTCTTTCTGTTCGACAGCTCTGATTTCTTTTACCCTATGGGGCGGACAGAACGTTACACTATTATTGAGGTGAGCATGATTGACGGACGCACTGTCGAGATGAAAAAGCAGTTGATTCGTTTATTGTTTGAGCGATTACAGCCATTGGGAATTTCCACACAGGATTTAGAAATCACGATTTTTGAGAATCCCAAGCATAATTGGGGTTTTCGAGGTTTGCCGGGTGATGAACATCAACTCAACTATAAAATCGAGGTGTAGCCGATCGATCTTAAATTACCACAAGGAGGTCGATCGACTAAAAGAGCGATCGATCGCCCTTAACCTCCCCGCAACTGCTTGACCAAGTGAACTAACTCTGGTAAAATTAGCTTTTCCACAGCTAGTTTCACACCATTGCTAGAGCCGGGAAGAGAAAAGACTAACTTGCCTTGATAAACGCCTGCAACGGCGCGAGATGCGATCGCCCTCGAACCAATTTCTTGATAGCTCAAATACCGAAATATCTCCCCAAATCCCGGTAAAACCCTGTCGAGCAAACTCTCCATCACATCGTAAGTAGTATCTCGTGGAGAAATACCCGTCCCGCCACTCAAAACGATCGCATCCACATCTTCGCGCTGGGAAAGCGCCTGCATTTGCAATACAATTTTTACCGCATCATCTTTAACAACAGTGTAAGCTACCACAGAGTGGCCGGCATCTTTTAGCAACTTTTTCGTTAACAAACCGCTATTGTCTGTGTCAGCAGAGCGCGTATCGCTAACAGTAATGATAGCGCAATTGACGGTTATTTTAGATAAGTCGGGGTGAGGAATTTGCGTCATGGTTTCTTGTCGTAAGTAATCGGCAACCAGCAACCGGCGATCGGCCAATTACCAATTACCAACTACCAATTACCAACTATCTATTATGCCTTGCTAAATCCTAAGCCGTTTGTTTCCGAGTAGCGTTCCATGAAACGCATAAAGCGTTCCCAGTCAGCGGCACTTTTCATCAGATAAAGAGCTTCCAAACCCGCAGGTTGACCGTTGATGAATTTAGCCTTAACTTCGCGAGTCAGAAGTTCGCCTTCTTCGTCGATCATGTACATTCCAGTAATGTCTTGGGTACTATCGTTGCTGAGAGATTTCGGATTTTCAAAGATAAACGTCGCAGTCCCTTGAGCTCCGCTTTTAGAACGGGTGAGGCGGACTTCGGGTACAGTATCTTCGTCTATACCCCGGGAGAATTGAATTTTAGCCATAATTTGAGAGTCGAACCTTAAAGATTGCTGAATTTCTTAATATTTTAATCATAAAGCGATTTGGACACTCGGAAGTCAAGACTTGGGGAGAGGGGAAATTGGGGAGAGATGGTTCGAGGGGGAGATTGGGGAGGTTGGGAGAGAGGGAGAGGGGGAGAGGGGGGAGATTGGGGAGATTGGGAGAGAGGGAGATTGGTTCGAGGGGGAGAGCTGACAGGTGTAGGTTTTTGGCATGGTAAAATACTGCAAACAAGCTACTGTGCAATGGTTTTAGGCTTCGAGCTGGCGAATTTTTTAAACTCTTATGGGATAATGCTTTTACGAAAAAACCTACACCCGTCAGCCTCCCCCTCGAACCCTCTCCCTCTCCTCCCCCTCTCCCCGAATCCCTCTTCTCCCCTTCCCAATTCGCTTAGACGATGTAGGGAGAGTTAATTGGCTCTGCGCGGTTTGTGGCTACCAGAGTTTGGTAGACGAGGGCGGATATCTCGCCACGGGTGATGTCGCGGGCGGGGGAAAGCTTGTCGCGTGCGGGATAGTTGACCGCGATTTTGCGCTCTGTGGCGGTGGCTATCGAGTCGGTGGAAAAACTGGGAATCAAAGCTCGATCGGCATAAACGCTCAAAGAATTAGGATTGCCGCCCGTAAACTGCAAGCCGTTTACCAATGATACGATCGCCTGAGCTCTAGTCAAATTCTGTTCCGGGCGAAACCTGCTGTCGGGATATCCAACCAAAAACCCAGCTCGATTCGCTTTGACGATCGCACTTTGGGCCCAAAAATCCGCCGCCACATCCTTAAAAACCGTTGCTTCACGGCGCGGCGCCAACTCAAACGCCTTCGCCAGCAAAGCCGCATACTGATCCCTAGTTAAACTCTCATCAGGTTTAAAAGTGCCGTCGGGAAACCCGTTAATAATATTCATTTTAGCTAGGCGATCGATAAAATCCTTAGCCCAGTGAGTGCTGATATCGCTAAACTTTACACCTCCAGGTGTCGGAGTTGGAGTTGGAGTTGGAGTTGGTGTCGGAGTCGGAGTTGGCGTCACATTTCCCAACTCAAATAAACCTTTTACCCGCGAAGGATTGAGCTGATTTCCCAGGGAAAAAATCTTAGTCGCAGTAGCATTTTGCAAATCAAATTCGCCATTGTTGGCAAAAATATTGCCCCCTAAATCTTGAGCCGTACCAAGATCTGGCAGAGATTTTTCCACCGCAGTCAAACCATCTTCGGTATTTTTTTCAATGCGATTCTTCCGCACAACTGGCTTATAGTTCCCCGTTAAAACGATACCGGAGCGATTGGCGACAATTTGGTTATCAACAATCAAAGGAGCCGATTGAGCTTGCAGAGAAATGCCGAAACCGGTATTTTGAAAAACATTGCGCCGCATTACCCCTTTAGCAGTTCCCGCCGCAATTACGCCAGCCTCCGAGTTTTCTACAAATATGTTGTCGAGAATCGCAGGATTAGCAGTACCTGTGGCAAAAACACCTTCGCGCTTACAAAGCGTAAAAGTGCAGTTAGCCACAGTGGGAGAAGTTGACTCAATCCAGACTCCGGTGCCGCGAATATCTAGATTGGTGACAGTTACTCCCCGCAATTCGGCATCAGTTGCTAGCAGTAGAGTGACATTTTGACTCGCAGCGGTGGGACTGACAAATTTGCCGCTTCCTTGAATCAGAGTACCGCTTCCTTTGTTGGCTTCATTACCGATAACTTTGACTCGGAAATTTCTAAGGGGAATTGTTCGCCGCTGGCTGCGCTGTAAGTTCCCGGTGCTAGCTGAATAACAGTTCCCGATGCAGCGAAGTTGATAGCGCGGGCGATCGTTTTGAAGGGAGCCGATTGGCTGCCGGCTGCTGCATCGCTGCCTGTTTGCGGGTTTACGTAAAGTGTTGCCATGTTTTTGCTGTATGGATAATTTGCGATTCCCTTCGGGATAGCTTCGCTCGGGCGTGCTTTTGTGCACTTTTTATTCTCTACTAACGCGATCCAGGAGCTATATTTACCTTTGATTTTGGAGATGATTTAATGGCACGATATCCGTAACATCACTCCTCAGGAGCGTCAACCCGCAGGGTGATTGCCCCTACACAATAGTCCGATTACTTACTTAAACTGTAGGGTGTGTCGCCATCAATATTTTCAAATAGTGCCGACAAATCCTTTCTGCGATGCACCTTAAACTGTGTGGTGCGTCGCCCTCAATATTTTCAAATAGTGGCAAAACTTCTCAAAGCGACACACCCTACAATCAGAAGTTGGCTCGAATTAATTACATAAAATCTCAC
>NZ_JAUBUN010000051.1:0-33142 GCF_036702665.1 Microcoleus sp. Aus8_D2 | reverse complement strand
CAAATAGTGGCAAAACTTCTCAAAGCGACACACCCTACAATCAGAAGTTGGCTCGAATTAATTACATAAAATCTCACTGCGATGCACCTTAAACTGTGTGGTGCGTCGCTCGCTGGCTTGTCTGTATTTAGTTAGGGATTTTTTAGGGCGACACACCCTACGAATTAATCGGTGAACATTGTCAACCCTAGGAGTTAATTACCCGTCATTTTCACAATACAAGAGGCATCCAAAACTACTACAATTTCATTCAGAAAAACAGCACAACTTGTCACTGCGGGAGCTAATGCGGGAATTTTCCCTTGTTTGAGAGCAAGCATCGCCTCCGGTGTCGCATCAAAATCATCGATCCAGCCGTAATCCTCTACATACTTAAGAGTTAAGGCATTGCGATCGAGCATCCAAAAATCAACTCCATAGCTGTTAATGAAGTTTTGCAAGACAGCTCGCTCGGGAGTGTACTGAGCGCGAATTAAATCGTTAATCCGCCGTAAAAATCGGCTGTAGTAGCCTTTCTGATATGGCACTGCATATTCCTTGGCCACCAAAACCGAACGCTGACTAAAAGTCGGCAAATTGTCCGCCTCTGGGGCGATGGAAGCAATCAGGATATCTTTGGGTTGTTGCTGAAAAAACTTGTACAAAGCGGGCATTTCACCTTCTACATACCCGACTGTGGGAAATTCTTCAACCAAGCAGGGATAAAAGACAACGGCGATCGCGATTGTCGCTGTGGTAATTAGTGCAACTAGATTTTTTAAATTAAATTTTGTTTCGGTTGTTGATGCCCAGTTGCCGACGCCATCGATAATTAACGTCAGGCCGATCGCACTTATCAACACAATGATGAATCGCAAGCTATACGCAGTATAGCGTCCAGGCTGATAAAGCTTAAAAATGGTAGCGTGAGCCGCCAAAAACATCGCCAAGGATGCTAAAAATAGCTGAAGCAACAGCCAAATTTTACTGTTGATTCGACTGGCTAACGGAAAAGCCGATCGCCTCCATAGCAACAGCAGCGGAAAAAACAGCCCCGCACAGTGAGTTACAGGCGTAAACAGCGACTTGGGAAACATCCCGCTACCCCTACCAGTCAGCCAATAATCTACCGGATTTGGACGAAAAAAAGCATTTCTGCCGTCGGCTGCAAATACGCCCATTTGCTTGGCTTCTGCTGCGGTATAAGTCGGGCAAAATTCCGATTTATCTAAGGCATAGGGGAGCATTACTAAAAAGATTATACCCAAACCTGTACTGCAAAATAGGTAATTTGTGCGATCGCCCGACAAGCGCAAACGGCCGTTTTCCCAGCTTAGCAGGCGCACAACTAAAATTCCGGCAGCAACTAAGGCGTAGGGAGGGTAGAATAATCCAATTAGGGTGACTGCGCCCAAACAGGGCAACAACGAACTCCGCGACAAATAATATAAAAAACCGAGAAATATCGGATAGATAAAAGCTCTGGGCGTTGTGGAAGCCAAATCATCCGTCATCCACATATGCTGATTTAGTAGCAAAGATGCGATAAATCCAGTCATCGGTACTGGCAGCATTTCCAAGCAAAGCCCAAAACAGTAATAGGTGGAGATTAAGCCGAGAAATAGCGGCAATATTTTGTGAAAAAATAGCGGGTGAATGCCGATGGTTGCAGCTAATTTGTAGAGCGTGCTGTATCCGGCGGGGGCGACTGATTGAAAGTAGTTAGCAATGAAATCGTTGGGGAATAATTGTCGATCGACAAACCGCATCATCCAGAAAACGTGCTGTCTCGCATCGTCTTGCACCACATACTCGGCGCTGAAGGCTTGCTTGATTCCTAACACACCATAGACTGCGGCAAATGTCAAGCTCAGCATCAACCAGAATATGGTGCGCGATCGGGATTTTTCATCCACAGTCGCAGTTAGAAACTTATGCAAGCGGGCAATTAATACCATTTTAGATTTGAGATTTTAGATTGGGAAAGACTGATTTTCAAAACTACAATTATATCATGCCAGTCAATTACCCCTAATAAAAAGTGTTTGTAGTGAGGACTTCAGTCCTCAGAAAGAAGGACTAAAGTCCTCACTACAAACGGTTTTTAAGGCGAATGCGATAAAGACTTTTACTTCCCGTAATGTACAGCGTTTGGCGATCGCTTTCTCCCCAAGCCAAATTAGTCGCAGTCTCCGGCACTGAAATCTTCCCCAAAAGTTTACCAGACGGGGAGAAAATCCAGACTCCTCCAGGCCCGGT
The DNA here is from genome assembly GCF_036702665.1 of Microcoleus sp. Aus8_D2. Taxonomy (NCBI): domain Bacteria; kingdom Bacillati; phylum Cyanobacteriota; class Cyanophyceae; order Oscillatoriales; family Microcoleaceae; genus Microcoleus; species Microcoleus sp. Aus8_D2. The sequence continues at coordinate 30,904 of NZ_JAUBUN010000051.1, read as the reverse complement.
GCTGTAAACATTTCCCTTTAAATCAACTTTTAAACCGTCGGGAACCCCGCTTTGACTGGCGTCTTTCAACTCAGCAAAAAGCCGCTGGTTTGTCACAGTTCCATCGGGCTTGACATCAAAAACAGCAATGTATCCCGCTTCCGAATTGTTGACATAAAGTTTTTGCTCGCCTGGTGAAAATGCGATGCCGTTTGGCAGCACCAAATCCTTAACCAACAAAGTCAATTTACCGTCTGGTGCTAGCCGATAAACACCGTAAAAACCCAATTCTTCCTGTTCTTTAGTAATGCCGTAGGGCGGATCGGTAAAATAAATGCTGCCGTCGGATTTCACAACCAAATCGTTGGGGCTGTTGAGTTTTTTGCCCTCGTATCTATCCACTAATGCGATAACTTTGCCGTCTTTTTCCGTGCGGGATACGCGCCGATTTTCGTGTTCGGCAGTAATCAAGCGGTTTTCTTTGTCTAAAGTATTTCCGTTGGCTTTTCCCGAAGGGCGGCGAAATATTTCAACTTGCCGATTTGAGGCGAATTTATAGATAGTATTGGCGGGAATGTCGCTGAACAGCAAAAAGCCGTCGGGATGCCAAATTGGGCCTTCTATAAATTGGAAATCTCCTGCAACTTTTTCTAATTTTGCGTTGTCATCTATAATAGCTTGCACCGTGTTTGTTTTCTCCCTGTTTTCCGTTTGGGCGGTTAACTTTGTGAAGTTCCCCCTGAGTCTTTGGGTGGGGTTACTGGCTGCTAAAGTTAATATTATCAACAAAAAACTGATTGTAGCAATTTTGACTGTCATGTTGGCGAGCGTAACTTGATTAACCAAGAGCTGATACGATCGGCGGTAATATAATAATTCTCAGGTTCGATCGTTCGGACTTTAGTCCTAAAAATTTATGGGGAAGGACTGAAGTCCTCACTACCAACCAGGTTCGTAGTAAGGACTTCAGTCCTTTCAAATCTTAAGCTGCAAATGAAACGAATAGAGAAGCAATCCCGATCGCGATCGCACCGAGTCCCACAACAAACGACCAAAAGCGGTGATAGCTGCTAACCGTGGTACCGCTATCGCTTTCAAGCTGAATCAAATCCATCCAAGGCGCCACACCCCGGCGGAACCAACCCAAAGCGCTAACATCCATACCGATCAAACTTTGAACCCGTTTCATCCCAAACAAGAAATTACCAATCGGCCCGAAACGAGAAGCATAGCGCAGATAAATCATTCCCGATCTATCTTGCAATTTCAAATCGGAACCAAACGCATAACCCGCATCGCCGCGGCCAATTAATTCCCCTTGCAGTTTCGCAGGTTGACCGCGCAGAGGACTTGCATAAGGGTCAGACATTAAGGTTAAAACATCCAATTCTTCTGCTTGTGAGTAATTCGGGAACATCACCAAAGCCTTGAGCAAAATTCCCACGCCCAAACCAATTAAAGGACAAGCAAGCATCATCATCGGATTCACGACATACAGGGAAATCCCTACCGCAAAACCCACTGCTAAGCCCAAAGTTTCTGCACTGTACAGCAGCAAATCAAAAAAGAAATTTCCGTACAATTTCCGCTTGCTCAAATTGTGACCTTCGCCCACAATTCTGCCCATGTCAAACTCAATATCCAAGCCTAATTGTTCGGCGTAGGTGCTCAAAGCGCGAACTCGCTTACCAGTCAGCGGGTGAGTCGAATTCAACTCCATCCACCAACCCCAAGGATTAAACATATCCCACAGAAACACTCGCCCAATTTTTTCCGGTTCCGACGAAATCCGGTAAGCAGTACCGCTAGATGCCGCAGCTTTCGCATCATAAATGCCTAAAGCGCGAGTTCCTTCTAACAAGCGGCTGGGTTCCGTTGCTCTTTGTCCTTCTTCCAGAATACCGTAAGCAATTTTTACCAAAGCGCGGGATAAAGCGTTGGGGTTCCCGGTAGTTTCGGCGGCAAAATGGTCGGCAAAATATTCTCGCGTCCGCGACAAATACAGCAATAAATAAGTGCCGGCGATGTAAAACAAATAAGCAACAGCAGCGACAGTACCGGCCGCATCTTTAGCTTTTTCGCCCCCGCTTCGGCCGAGCCTTTGAGCTGTAGTGTAAATTAAATAAGTAATCTGCACTAAAGTCGAAGCTAAGGTCATGACGGCAAAGTCCCAGTGGACGATGTGACCGAGTTCGTGGGCGTAAACAGTCGCAATTTCATCGTCGTCTAAATAGGTGAAAAGACCTTGACTGACGACTAAGCGAGCGCTGTTAGGAAAGGAACCGTAGGTAAAAGCAGTAGGATTTTGGTCGTCGATAATTCCTAATCGCGGCTGTTTGAGGTTTTTCTGTTTGCAAACCTTCTGAATAACTTTCGCCGTTTCCGGACTCAGGCTGTCAATTTCTGCTAGGGAAACCCAACGGGTATTGTAGAGCCAATTTTGGGTTAAGTCCATCAAGTAAGGCGACAGGAAAAAAGCAGCGATGTTAAAAATCAGGGTTATGGGAAGTGCGATCGCCAATCCGGCGACGGGATCGGGACTGTTGATAATGAAAACTGTGGCCAACGATAACACGAACACCATACCAAACAGCATGATGATGGTGGCGCCGGAAGCTAAAACGAGGTTTCCGCCAGTTTTCTGGATCAGTTTAATCCCGGCTTTGGGCGATCGCCCTGCCTTGCGTAAAGGGGCTTGAGATGACATAATAATCTCCTAAGGTTATTGACAAAAGGTAATTACCGTGGGATTTTATCTATACTTCACTGTTTTAACCTGTCAGTGCGGAGCGCGGTAAGGGGTCTCAACAAAAATATATAATTTCCTCTATTTTGTTAAGATTGAAAACTGCCCGCCCAATTTATTTCGGAAAATTCAATTCCCATCTCAAAACTCACCAAATCAAAACTATTTAAAAGTTACTGCCATGTCGATTATTGAAATTGCCCAAAAAACGCGCCAAGCTGCTAGGAAATTGGCAGTTTTGTCCGCCGATGCCAAAAATCAAGCCATTGAAGCTATTGCTAAAGCTTTAGAAGCTGCTGCGCCGGAGATTTTGGCGGCGAATGCTGCTGATTGCAAGGCTGCTGAGGCGGATGGAATTGCCAAACCGTTGTACGATCGCCTAAAGTTGGACGAAAGCAAGTTGCAAAGTGCGATCGCCGGCGTGCGAGATGTCGCCAAACTCCCAGACGCGATCGGTGCCGTGCAAATCCACCGCGAATTAGACACAGGATTAATTCTGAAGCGCGTTACCTGTCCTTTAGGCGTTTTAGGGATTATTTTTGAAGCACGCCCAGAAGCCTTAATTCAGATAGTATCCTTAGCAATCAAATCCGGCAACGGCGTCATTCTCAAAGGTGGCAAAGAAGCAGTCCGTTCCTGCGAAATCTTGACAAAAATTATCCATCAAGCATTAGCAGAAACAGCAGTCAATCCCGCAGCCGTGCAGTTGCTCACCACCCGGGAAGAAACAATCGAACTGCTAAAAATGGATGAATACGTAGACTTGATTATTCCCCGAGGTTCCAACTCCTTCGTGCGCTTCGTACAAGAAAATACCCGAATTCCCGTCTTGGGACACGCCGACGGAATCTGTCATTTGTATGCAGACAAAGCAGCGGACATTCTGAAAGCCGTACAGATTGCAGTCGATGCCAAAACTCAGTATCCCGCCGCCTGCAATGCCATTGAAACTTTGTTAGTTCACAGGAATATAGCCCCCGTTTTCCTGCCCGCCGTCGCCCAAGCTTTGCAGCAGAAAAAAGTCGAACTGCGGGGAGACGAACCAACTCGCGCCATCTTAGATATTGCCGAAGCAAATGAAGCCGATTGGTCTACTGAATACAGCGATTTGATTTTGTCAATTAAAATCGTAGACTCTGTGGAAGAAGCAATTAATCACATCAATACCTACGGTTCCAGACATACAGATGCGATTGTCACCGAAGACAGTGAAGCCGCCGAAACATTTTTAAATCAAGTCGATGCGGCCGGAGTTTATCACAATTGTTCGACTCGATTTGCTGACGGTTTCCGCTACGGTTTCGGCGCAGAAGTGGGGATTAGCACGCAGCAAATGCCACCTCGCGGCCCGGTTGGTTTAGAAGGGTTGGTAACGTATAAATATCGAGTTGTTGGAGATGGTCATATTGCGGCTAGTTATGTGGGGAATGATGCTAAGGAATTTACGCATCGGGATTTGTAATATCTGAGATATTGCACCATTTTTAAGCCTTTTATGGTCGGGCAGGATGCCCACCCCACAAGAAATTCAATCTTTGTGGAACAGGCCGGAAAGCCTGTTACTGACAATAATCTAACATCTCAGTAATATAGGACTTATGCACGCGGGGTTGAAAACCCGGTGGTTGAGCGAAGTCGAAACCCTGCGTCAATACCTCAAGGGATTATCCACGATTCTTCGGAGAAACCTGTTTTTTTTAGCCTGAGTTTTATCTAGTTTCGTTGTCAGGAAATAACATGATGACAGAAAATCCAAATCAACCCAGACAATACGATGCCGTCAAGGGCGGTGAATCTCAAGTGCCATTCGGTGCAGCCGTTTTAGGCGGGATTCCCGGTGTTAAAAGTCGTTTGGCATCACCCGCTGTCGAAGTCAGAATCACCGCACTTTCAGAAGCGATTAAATATGGAGAAACTGGATTAGATTTAATAATTGGCGCACTGCAAGATGAATCAATAGCGGTGAAATTTGCAGCCTATTCGCTGCTGAAGCATCAAAAGCAACTAAATATAAAAGGGCAGTTCCACAACTATTTACCGACTTTTGATTTTGATGTAATCACAGTTGATGCTGAAGGAAAAGAAAACAATCGCCACCATCACTACGCTCACTTCTTCCCCGAAGAATTAGGGAAAGGAGTTGTACTGGAAATGGTTTATATTCCCGGTGGCATTTTTATAATGGGTTCGCCAGAAACAGAACAAGGACGAGACGAGAACGAAAGTCCACAACATCAAGTAACAGTACCCGCTTTTTATGCAGGCAAATATCCGATCACCCAAGCACAGTGGCAAGCAGTGATGGGAAACAACCCATCATATTTCAAAGGTGAACAACTTCCTGTTGAATGTGTATCCTGGTATGATGCAGTTGAATTCTGTGGAAAACTTTCCCAACAAACCAAGAAAAAGTATCGTCTCTTGAGTGAAGCAGAATGGGAATACGCCTGTCGTGCTGGTACAACAACCCCATTCCATTTTGGGGAAACCATTACCTGCAATTTAGTCAACTATGACGCAGAGTTACCCGAAGACTCCCTCCTCGCCCATAAGTCGAGTACCTACGAACAAACAACTGATGTCAGGAGTTTTCCCCCCAATGCCTTTGGGCTGTACGATATGCACGGCAATGTTTGGGAATGGTGTAGCGATAGGTGGTACGAAAACTATAAGGGCGCACCAACTGACGGCAGTTTCTGGGAAACTGGCTGGGAAACTGGCACAGATCATTTGCGGGTGGTGCGTGGCGGTAGCTGGCTATTCTGGAATCATACATCTCGCAGTGCCTATCGTAAAGGTATTGGGGCGGAGAAAGGTGGCAATTGCGAGTGCCTGGGTTTTCGCGTTGCTATGGTTTCTGCGTAGTCTCCGGTTTTCGGTTCTGTGCTCTAGTCTACTTCGATCTTCTTTACCATTTTACCCTCTGCGCTTTTTCTTTTTCCATGAAAGCCAAAGGGCGCTCGCGATCGAATTTTACCTAAATTTCAAAATAGAAAGCAGTTAGAAGCTTTCACAATTAACCCTCATGAAATTCAGAAAATCTCGCCATCGCATACAATCAGTTCGTCTGAAAAATGCTGTACTTGGATCGATCGAAAAAGAACACCCAAATTACGAACAAACAATGGCTGAAGTTGTGCAGGAAGCTTTAGCTAAATCAATATCTCGCCCTGCAATGACACCCGATGAGTTTTGTGAGTGGCTAAGCAGTGTTTCGGATTAATCCATCTGACTCCATTCCAACCAAACTTAGCTACAATAAGCTATACTGTGCTCCGCGACTCCCCCACTCGAACAATCCGCCGTGGTTTATGTCTAACTCCTCCCTCCTCGCCCCAGGTTCCACCCTCGAAAAACGCTACCGCATCATCCGCGAATTAGGCCGCGGCGGCTTCGGGCGCACTTACCTGGCTGAAGATACCAACCGCTACGGCGAAAACTGCGTGCTCAAAGAGTTCTCTCCGGTGGTTCAAAGCCCGAAAGCTGCCGAATTGTTCGATCGCGAAGCGAGTATGCTTTACAATCTCCAACACCCCCAAATCCCGCGCTTTCGAGAACTGCTGCGTACCGATTTGGGCGGACATCCCTCTTTATTTTTAGTTCAAGACTACATCCCGGGTCAAACCTACGAAGAAATACTTATATCCCGCCAGCAGCAAGGTAAAAATTTTACCGAAGCCGAAGTTACTCAACTGCTATTTCAGCTTTTACCAGTTTTAGAATACATCCATTCCAAAAATTTAATTCACCGCGATGTTTCGCCCGACAATATCATTCAGCACAGTGTTGACAAACTGCCCTTTTTAATTGACTTCGGTTCCGTCAAGCAAATCGCAGCAACGGCCGTATTTCAGTTTAGCGGACAACCTGCAACGGCGATCGGCAAACAAGGTTATTCCCCCGCAGAACAAATGCGACACGGGAAAGTTTCGGCGGCTAGCGATTTGTACGCTTTAGCTGTCACCGCGTTAGTGCTGCTAAGCGGCAAAAAGCCTCAAAAACTGTACGATATCCATAACAAAACTTGGGATTGGCGATCGCACGTCACCGTCAGTCCAAACCTGGGAACCGTGTTAGATAAGATGCTAGCAGAACCGCCGGGCGATCGCTACCAGTCCGCAAAACAAGTCCGCGAAGCCCTCAAAGATCCAAAATTATCCCAAATTGGCAACATCATCTCCCAAATGGTGACGATGAACTTTGTCGGGCGCCCCTTCAACCAAAGCACTCAAACGGCTACCAACAACAATCCTCCTGTTGTGCAAAACAATCAATTAGTTAACAGCAACACCAGCAAATTTAAATTAATTACGTGGAAAACCCTAGCCAGTTTAAGCGTAGTTTTATTGCCGGGAATTCTAGCTTTTAGTGCAGTCAAATCAGGTTTTACTCTGCCAAAGTTACCTGAAATGCCCAAATTTCCAAAACTCCAGCCCTTTCCAAACCCGTCTTTGGATGCAGAAATAGCGCGTCAAGAAAAAATTGGCAAGCGCCGTAAAAATCTTAATCTAGATCGAGATATATTTTATCAAAAAGTGGATGAATTGTTTTACAATAAATATCCAGAACTACAAGGTCGGAGCTTGACAGACAAGCCAGAAGATGCACAAATTAGACAAAACTGGTGTCAAGTTGCTGAGGATTTTCTCGACAGGTTGGAGAAGGGAGAAAAATTTTGATATTTAAGATATAATTAAGAGCGATCGAACCGCCGACGGCGCAGATATCGCAGATAATAGAGAGGACGGATAAATTTATCTGATTCGATGTAAATTGGTATAGGCAACTTACTTTTAGTTTATTTCACAATGGATTGTATTCAACTTACAGGAATTCGCTGCTACGGCTACACCGGCTATCTGCCGGAAGAGCAAGTGTTGGGACAGCGGTTTGAGGTGGATGTCACTCTCTGGCTAGATTTGTCGAAGGCTGGAAAAAGTGATAATATTGAACATACTCTGGATTACCGCAGTGCCATTACTTTGATTCAAGAGTTAGTCAAAAACTCCAAGTTTTCATTGATCGAAAGGTTAGCAGATACTATTGTCCAAGCACTTTTAGAACTGCCTTTAGTGGAAAAAGTTAAGGTACAACTCTCAAAACCGGCTGCCCCTATCCCTGATTTCGGGGGTAGAATTACTCTAGAAATTACTAGAAGTCATTAGTCAGTAGTCCTGCCGTCATCAGTCATCAGTGATTAATATTTAGTCAGTCTACTGTCTTCCTTCTACAGTCTTCCTGAACCCCGCTAGGGCGTGTTTTCAAACTACTGATTGTGAACTTCACGGCTCGAAGATTCCCCTAAATCCCCCTTAAAAAGACCCACTTTGATGTCTTTGCTTCTCCCTTTTGAAGGGGGGCTGGGAGGGATATAAGGCAATAGGGTTTAATTAAGCCCGATCCCCCCGAAGGAAGAGCCCCCTACTCCCCGCTCACGCAGGGGGGGAACAAGAAATTACTCAAAGTCCCCCGACTATCCGGGGGAGTAGGGGGTATGCAAGGGGGCTCTCCGAGGCTAACTGAACCGTATTGGGATATAAGGGTTTGAAAACACGCCCTAGTTCCTACGCACACTCAAAACCCATCTCCGCGATCGCACTTGATTAATCTCAGTACATATCTTAATGAATATCGGAGAAGTTGATTCTGTATAAACTGTCTGTTTCTTGATTAGTCACAGGTTCGATTTTATCAATCTTACCTTTATAGAAATAGGGTCTGATTGTATTAACCGATGGCATTTGCTTGAAGGCATAGTACAGTACCACTGGTTGCTGATGAAACTGACAGGTCGTAATATAGGCAATTAGAGCGTGTTCAAAAGAATGGTAAGCATTTTTCCAAGGCCACTGTTTGGGTAGCTCCTGAAGAGGTTTGTTCGTTGAATCATCAACGCCCGTCCAAACTTCACCGTACTTCCGATCAACAAAATAGTTGAACCAGTAATCGTAAGTTTGTGGAAGGTAAATTACTAAAGATTGGTTTTCTAGAGCCAGGGAGGCAGTAAATTGGTCGAGTTCTGCATAGACCCACCAATCTTTATTTACGTTAATTTTACCCATCTGATTGATTTCGGATGCCCAGGAACCCGATTTAGGGAGATAGGCTCGTTCTAGAACCTTCGGCCCATTTTTTTCGGCAAACTTGACGAGTGTCTGGTTGCCACTAAGTAAACCAGCCATACGGATCATCCACATCGCTTTGATAGTGTGTCCAAAATCAATTTTTGTGTTTTGGATATCCCTATCTAAGGGTGAATTTGCGACATAAAAAAACAAATTATCATTAGGAGAATAGAATTGGTTAAGCATAATATTTGAAATATCTACCAAATCCTGTTTCCATTCCGCTTGGTATGGTTCAGGCAGGATTGGAGTAATCAGAACCATGTATGCGTTCATTTGGTCTAGTTGAGCAGTCAAACGCTTATCCAGAGCTTTCGCATCGTCTCCGTCTTTTAACTGCCACTGTAGCGCCTTCTGTTTTGGGTTATAGTATGTTTTGAGAATATAATCTTTAACGGCTAGAATGTCGGGCAAGACTTCTGGGTCACGGGTCAAGTAGTAGTAAAAGCTGATGCCCAGAAGAGAATAAGCCAGTTCTTGAGGATTGCGGTACTCAACCGATGGTTGCCAGGACTTTGTTTCACCATCCCAGAAGGCATAGGCTCCGCCATGTTGGCGATCGAAACTGTTCTGACGCAGATAATCTACACCTGCTTTCGCATACTGCAAATACTTGGCGTCACCTGTTAAGTGGAAAGCGACTCCATAGCCATAGATCTGCCGAGATATAGAAACAACATAGTTGCGATCCATCATTAGCCAACTGTTGTCTTTAATTTCCGGGCAGGGATTGCTACGGTCAAGCAGTGTTCCATCGTTACAACGAATTGAAGGGAAATTGCCGATTGGATCTCCTAAGGCAGTCGGCATCCTCCAGAAGGGAAGAAGTTCATTCTGCACATGATTCAACCAACGTTGGGCATTTGGGAGTTGGGACGCAAGATGGTTAGTAGAGGTTAGGGCCGGCAGAATAACTTGATGCTGAGAATAACCTTGTCGCGCATTGGTAGCCCAAGAAGCCACCGCAAAGTAGCTACCAAAAGGTAAAACGCACAGTAAACAAACAGCTAAAGAAGTGATGGTAAATTGAATCGGATTCCAGCGCATATTTGTATAGAGGAAGAGCGAAATGTTTGTTTACTCGATCGCGATCTGGCTAAGAAAGTCCTTCCGAGAGACAAATAACCAAAAAATCGTGAAGCCCCCCAAAACATCGAGGGGGACAAGAGTATTTCTCAAAGTCCCACTTATTAAGGGGAGCGACTATTGCCAGAGGGCTATCCCTCAGTATCGCGGTGCGGCGTAGATTTAGGGGGAGCTAGACTCGACTACCAGCGAGATTTACATAGGTTTTCAGTCTTAAGTTGACACCAATGCCTACTGCCTATGACCAACTGACCAATTACCACTTCAGCAAATTAAACTCTTCCATGTCTACGGTATTGCGGTTGCGGTAAATCGCCAAGACGATCGCCAAACCCACTGCGGCCTCAGCAGCCGCAACCGTTACTACAAACACAGTAAATACTTGACCTTTAATCTGTACGGGGTCAAGATAGTTAGAAAAACCCATCAGGTTGAGATTGACTGCATTCAGCATCAACTCGATCGACATCAACACCCGCACTGCATTTCGGCTGGTAATTAAACCGTAAATGCCAATACAGAAAAGTGCAGCAGCTAATAGCAGGAAATACTGGAGTTGCAGTTGCATAAATTTTTTGAGTTGCTCTCAGTCAAAATTACTACAAAACAGGCAGATGGAGTGGCGGCGCATTTAAATTATCTATTTGGAACGCTGCTAGAAGCCCATTCCACAAGAGTTTGATTGATTCTTGACACACAATTTAAATGCCGCAACAGAGAAGCATGAGGTACGCACTGCGCACCCTACAATTACTTGGTTTCGGGTGAAGAAACATCGCCGGCTGAGACTAATTCGCGCGGGCGTTCTGGCAAACTAAAAGCTGGTGTTTCCGATTGCTTGATTGACAGTTCATCCGCAAAGAAATCGCGGCGTGCCAACACAATTGCTCCTACCATTGCCATCAACAAAAACACTGATGCTAACTCAAAAGGTAGCAAATAGTCGGTGAAGAAGTGTTTGGCAATGGTGACAATCGAACTTTCAGCAGGTGCTCCGGTCGTCGTTACAATCGCCCAAGGAGTAGACACTACCATCGTGCCCAAAAGTGCAAACAAACCAGCACAAACTACTGCGGTGGCGACTTGACGCACCCAAGCGTTGGAAATTGTGCGGAAGTCTTCTCGCTTGTTTACCAACATGATGGCAAACAAAATTAAGACGTTAACAGCGCCAACATAAATCAAGACTTGGGCTGCTGCGACAAAATCAGCATTCAGCAACAGGTACATACCGGCAATGCTGGTAAATACAGCGCACAGCAAAAATGCTGAGTAAACGATGTTGGAGAACAGGACTACTCCTAATGCTCCGCCAATCATCATTAGTGACAGTATGCCAAATGAAACAATTTGAACCCCTTCGGCTAGATTCACGATTTTTAATCCTCAATCATTACTTGAATATTGTTTGTTCTTACTCATTAGTTAGCAGTCGTAGAGTGGAGGGCGGGTTTATATATATCTAGGCTAGGTGCCTTTATCTGTTGGTGAACCCGCCCCTACAATTTGTCCTAATCGACGTTCATTCGGTTGCTATAGTAGTCATTAACCGTTAGTTATTTCACTAATGACTAATGACTAATGACTAATGACTAATGACCACTGACCACTGACCACTGACCACTGACCACTGACCACTGACTAATTACTTACTTTCCTGAATTTCCTCTGGGCGGAGGCCTGCACGGCGATCGGTGTAGGAAACTTCATGAGGGTCGATCGCACCTTTCGGCAAATAAGCGAATTCCCGCATCGGTGTCACCATCGGGTCATCCGTAACCTTGTAGGGCAAACGTCCGAGGGCCACGTTGTCATAATTCAACTCGTGACGTTCGTAAGAGGCTAACTCGTATTCTTCTGTCATCGACAAACAATTTGTCGGACAATATTCTACGCAGTTGCCGCAGAAGATACACACACCGAAATCGATACTGTAGTGCTTGAGCTGTTTCTTCTTAGTTTCTTTGTTAAATTCCCAATCCACCACAGGCAAATTGATCGGACAAACTCGAACGCAGACTTCGCAGGAGATGCACTTGTCAAATTCAAAGTGAATTCTGCCCCGGAAACGTTCGGAAGGAATTAGTTTTTCGTAAGGATACTGCACCGTAATCGGCCGGCGTCTCATGTGGTCAAAGGTAACAGATAGCCCTTGACCGATATACTTGGCAGCTTGCAGAGTCTCTTTGGCGTATTCGCCTACTTGATTGAGGAATTTTAGCATCGTGTTCTCTCTCTGTACTTGAGTTTTTGGTAATTGCTAATTGATAATAGGTAATTGGTTAACAGCTAAATTTTGTTTGAGCTGTTGCCTTTTACCTATTATGAATTAACCGCCAAAAGCAAAGGGAAAGGCAAGCTTCAAAGCTGCGGTCAATAGCAAATTAACTAAAGCAACTGGCAGCAAAAACTTCCATCCCAAATCGAGCAATTGGTCGATCCGAACTCGGGGCAGAGTCCAGCGCAGCAGAACTGCCAGAAACAGGAAAAAGTAGGCTTTGAGCATGGTCATTGTAATGCCCAGCGTGCCGGTGATTACCTGCAACCAAGGAGTTGTTTCGCTCAATCCCAGGGCATTGGTGATGACTCCGACCGGAATCGGGCATTCCCAGCCGCCGAGGTATAAAACGGCTACTAGCAGGCAAGAAAGGACGAGGTTAACGTAGGAAGCGATGTAGTACAAAGCAAATTTCATGCCTGTGTACTCAGTCTGATATCCTGCTACCAATTCTTCTTCTGCTTCTGGAAGGTCAAAGGGCAAGCGTTCGCATTCTGCGAGGGCTGAGATCCAGAAAATTAGGAAACCCGCGGGTTGTCGCCAGACGTTCCAGCCGACGATGCCGTAGCCGGCTTGTTGGTGTACGATGTCGATCGTACTGAGGCTATTGGACATCATCACAACTGCCAATACTGCCAAAGCTAGGGGAATTTCGTAGCTGAGGGATTGAGCAGCGGCGCGGAGTCCGCCTAGCAGAGCGTATTTGTTGTTAGAAGCATAGCCCGACATCAGCAAGCCGATCGGCTGAATGCTAGAAAGAGCTATCCACAGAAATATTGCTGTCCCCATATCGGCGATCAGCATATGCTCTCCGAAGGGCACGATCAAGTAGGACAGAAACACTGGAATCACGACAATGACGGGCCCGAGCGTGAACAGCAGCGCGTCAGCTTTGGCCGGTACAATGTCTTCTTTGAATACCAACTTCAAGCCGTCGGCAACGGGTGCTAGGACTCCCAGAGGGCCGATGAATTCCGGGCCGATCCGCTGTTGAGCGGCGGCGGAAATTTTCCGTTCCAGCCAGACGCTAGTCAGTACCCCGAATACAGCACCGACAATCATCAGCAACATCGGCAGCGGTAGCCAAAGCACGTGGGCGATGTCGGCAGGTAAGCCCAAATTGATGAGGGCTTCTACGAAACTTCCTTGTAAGTCAATTCCTGGGTTCATGTTTCCAGCTTTTGAGCGATCGCCATATAATTTTTCACCCGTCCTTCGTAGGAGTAGGCTTAGAGAGCGGGGAGTTTGTAAAGATTTTTAATGCTTTACCGCCTATCAGTATATCGTCCGAGGGCCCCAAAGAACGCACGGACGGGAGAAGTTCTAATTATCTGATCCCGCAGCCTAGCTAATGCGTTGCTAACTTATACGATTTTCGATTTTCGATTGTAGGGTGCGTCATTTGTGGATGTAGCACGAAAAACTAGGGTTTTCTCCGATGACGCACCTTATACCATTTATAAAAAAGCTTGCTTAAGACAAAAATATTGGGCGGAGTGAAACGGAGGGTTGCTTCCTCAACCCTTGAAAAGAACAGGTGCGTCGCTATGAGATTGTCGATCTTTTTTGAGGATTGTCGATGGCGACGCACCCTACGGCTACACCAAAAATATTGGGGTTGTTTCCTCAACTATTTGGGCTGGTGCGTCGCAGTGAGATTGTCTGTCAAATTTAGGGATTGTCAAGGGCGACGCACCCTACGGCTACTGGGGATTTGAGATTGAATGCCAAACAAAAGGGCTCGCGAGTTAACTCGCGAGCCCTTTGAATGTTGTAAAGCGACTTTCAAATGGGTTAAACCATTGATTTTACGTCACCTTTGCGATGGAACTGGGCAGAATCGAACTGCCGTCCAAAGCGGGTATTTACCTTCCGATCGTTCACAGGTTTATCCCCTCTGATCCTCGGGGCGGGAACCATCTTTATCCCAAATGGGGGGATTTTCTAGTGATTGCTTTCCCGGCTAGCCGACTAGAAACGTTTAGCTAGGGCATCCGTTGGGGGTTGTTATGCTGCCTTTAACGGAGTTAAGCGGCATACACTCTGAACCAAGCTAGAGAAGTTTTTAGGCTACAGCTACGGCTTTGCGAGCGAAAGGAACGATGTTGTTCGCATTTACTATTTTTTTTGAGCCGATATTAACGAGAGTGGACTCCCTCTCGACCTGCATCACGGAGCAGCTTTCGCCACCCTGTCGAAACCATTACAGCCCCTCGTGCGTTCTTTGATTATAGACAATATTTTGTGCGATCGTCAATCGATTTTAGATTTTAGATTTTAGATTTTGGATTGAAGATTGAAGATTGGGGATTGATATCGTGTGCGATCGATGGTTCGTAGTGCGGACTTCAGTCCGCAGCCTGAGAGCGGACTGAAGTCCGCACTACGAACCAAGAAAGCGAATATTTTCGCTAAAAAACCCCGTTTCTCAACACCCGTGCGAGATTTCTAATGCAAATTTTCGTCCCAGACGCCGATGTAAATTCGATCGCGCTCGTTGCGTTCGATCGTCCCTTTCAACGAACCTTTCCGAAAATTAAACCGATTGGTGCGGCGTTGCTGCACGTCGCGGAAGCCTTGCAAAATCTCCCGATCTGCGCCGCCCACCATTCCGTTTAAGGCGGTTCGGACTACCAAATCGTCCACCGTCGGGGCAAAAGAACCTTCTGTTTGCACCAGTTGGTCGGAATCGCGATCGTAAATATAGCCGAGAGTCACCCGGTTCGGCAGCAATTCGTAAAGTGCGGTGCGAGTATTCGGCCAATAGCCGCGGCTTTGAGAGTCTGTCGGATTTCCCAATGCAGCTACAATCTCACTTTCCGGCGTACCCACCGCAAACCCCGGGATGGTGGGAGTCTTTTGATAGCTGGTTGCCGGTGGTTCGCTGGGTGGGGGCGATCGATCGGGCGGCAATTGCTTGTCAACAAGTTTTTCCGTTGGTGTGGGTTGGGCAGCCTCAGGTGTTGGAGTTGGAGTTGGCGCTGGAGTTGGCGCTGGAGTTGGCGCTGGAGTTGGCGCTGGAGTTGGCGCTGGAGTTGGCGCTGGAGTTGGTGTTTCAGCCTCAGGTGTTGGAGTTTCTCGGCGAGGGCGAATTGGTGCGGGTGTGGGAGTGGGAATTGGTGCGGGGCCCGTGCGCGCTTCTGGATCTGCGGGGGTGGAAGTGCGATCGTCCTTCGCCACCGGTGCGGGCTCGGCAGATTGTCGGTTGAGGAAAACCCTCGCCACACCGACCAAACCCGCAACCAGCAGGGCGATCGCCACCAACCCCAAAATCCACCAAATCTTGCGGTTGCTGCCCCCAGAAGACTCGACAGCAGCCACTGTTTTAACAGTTGCAGGCGACTGAGGCCCGTGTCCCGGCATCACCGCCAGCGTCGGCCCGGTGTCCGGCGACTGCCCGTGCAGCAGCGACAGCCACTCATCCACGCTAGCAGGGCGATTTTGAGCCTCTACCGTCATCCCCCGCATCACCGCTTGACTGACAGTCACGCTTAACTCAGGCCGCAAGTCGCGGGGTGAAGGCATCGGCTGACTGGTACGCAAAATTGCAGCCACCGGCACCCTAGCTGTGAGCAAAGTGTAAAGCGTCGCCGCCAGCCCGTAAACATCCGTGGCGGGCGTATATTTTCCTTGGGCGAAATACTGTTCTGGCGGTGCGTAACCGTCGGACACCATATTAGTGTGACTTTGGGTGGCACCTGCTGTAAACTCGCGGGCTATGCCAAAATCGATCAGCACGACTTCCTGAGTACCTTGGCGCAACAGAATGTTTTGCGGCTTGACATCTCGGTGCAGCAAACCCTTTTGATGAACTGCTTTCAAAGCAGCGCCAATTTGAGTGATGTAGAGAATTGCCAGATTTTCTGGGAGGGGATTGTTTGTACCGACTACATCGCCCAAATTCTGACCGGCTATGTAGTCCATTACCATGTAAGGCTGCCCGTCTTCCACAAAAAAGTCGCTGACGCGCACGATATTCGGATGGACGCAGGAAGCTAACCGCCTTGCTTCGTCTTGAAACTTGCGATCGAACTCAGCAAACTTAGGATCGCGCCGCAGAGATTCGTTGAGGGTTTTAATCACCACGGGCTGTCCTAAATAGCGGTGATTTGCCCGGAAAGTAATCCCAAAGCCGCCCCGCCCGAGTTCTTGTTCGAGAGTATATTTTCCGCCCTGTAAACTTTTGCCGATTAGCGCGTCCATAGGTCTAGTCGATCGCATACCAAATAATATGGCTGATTATGGCACGTATAGTTACTCAACTCACCTCTCTAAAGGGCGATCGCAATCCTCGATCGGCTCTAAGTAGCAGGTTGGCTTCTAGCTGACGTTGATACTTGTCTCCGGCCTCAGACCAGATGTGAGTTGATCCGACGATCTTCTCCGATCGCTGAAATATCTGGATTTTTTCTGGAATCAGCATTCAAATTCAGCCTTGTTTCAATTTTCAATTAATACTTGTGCTACTTTTTGTAACAATGACGATTGACTGTTTTCCCCGATTTTTAAAACATTGTGAGTTAGCGTACTAAAATGTAAAGCTGTGATGGGATGATCGATCAGCTCAGATGTGGGAATTGACTCTCCTGAATATCTCTTCCCAATCAAATGATAGACTCTAAAACCTTTCTTTATCACTTCCCCAACACTTTGTGCGGGAGGAACATAATACTGAATAAATATTTCGTTCTTCAAATCCAAAGATATCATCTTTTGGATTCTGTTAATAGGGTTAATCTCGCTGTTGTAATGGGATACCAAAGGTAACAATCTACTACTATTTTCACCTTTATTTTTTCGATCGATTGTTAATTTTTCGCTGTCCAAGTCTTCAAGAATACCAGTTCGTCCAATTAAGGTTGGCGCATACAAATCATCTGTATAACAACTAATATACAGCTTCTCTGATTCATCAACAAAATATTTTTGCTCGTTAATTAATTTTTCTGAATTATTTGTTTTCCTTTTTAAAAATCGAAATTTGGATTCTATTTGTTTCAAATCGACTATTACATTTTTTATATATATGCAACCATCTTTGTACAGAAATTCTACCGCAACAGCTTTAGCTTCCTTTTTTTTCGGGCTGCGTACATAAATACTAAAAAATTGTTTTTCAGAAAATGATTGAGGAGTAGTAATAGGCAAGCCCAAGTTCGGATTTGCAAGACTCTGTGCGATCCAGTTCTTAATTCCCAACTCAATCAAGACTTTCTGAAATTCCGGTGAAAGATTTATCTTGTATCGTTCGCAGAAACTTTCCCATTGTTTGCTATCTGCTTGTTCTTTTAGATAACAAAAAATAGAGCCCTCTACATCCAGTATTTTCCCTTCTGTAAAATCTTGCGTCTCCTTGTGCAGACTATCGAGCTCTCGCTCGATTTTCCAATTTGTATAATTAAAAACCGCAAAATTAGTTTTCTCATCTCCCACAGCACGAAATTCTGGTATATTTATCCCCTGCGTGCTAAAAAAGTGTCCAGCCTCTAAATAGTTAAATCTTTTCTTTAACTGTGAATAAAAATCTACTGGTGATTGCTTATCTAATGTTGTTGATGGACACCAGAGAGCGTCTTTTCTCTGGTAAGCCATTGAACCCGCTTCTTCATCCAAAAGTTTATTTAAAACTAAATAGTTTATTTCCGGTTCGAGTTGAATATCTGACCATTTAATAGATTCCGTAATTCTCCAGCAAACCCCGTCCTCACCGTCAGGTACTTGTTCGTAGGTACTGACAGTTTTTCCATCATTGTAAAATGCGATCGTAGATACCCCTTGATGTTTCAGGAAGCATTGCAAAAATTGTCGGTCATCTTCAGTTAAATCGACTCCTGTATTGTTAATAATCTCTAAGAATTCTACAGATTCTATGTTTTTAATGAAAGGGTTTTCCAAGTAGTGGTCAGCCTGAAAATCAAGAGACTCAAAAGCAATATTGCACTCACTTAAAAACCCCTCAAGTTTTGTCATGAGGTTTTGGTAATGATAAAGCTGAGTCTTTTTGAACTTGTCATAATTTTTAGGATCGGTATCAAATTGCATAAAATTTATTTTATTTGTTTTCCTAGCATCGAGATCGCGATCGAAGTAGTAGTTCTTATTGTCGTAGACCAACAAATCTCCTAAATCATCACCATCTATGGTACTATAGCTATCTTTTGGTAAGAAGAGTCGGTGTTTTCGAGACAAGGTTAATGTGAGTACGCCATGTTGATTGTATTTGATTAACAAGTTTTGTCCCCACACAAAAAGAGCCTCTTTCGATTTGCTGAGATCCCTGGAATGGAGTAACAGTAATTCTTCAAAACCATTCAGTGTCTCAAAATATAAGCCTTGAGAGAGAATATAAAACTTGAAAATGAGGTTGAAAATTCTTTCTCGATTGCTAGAATTATCGGTAAATAACTTTTGCCATCCAGAATGATTTTTATTAGGGGATAAAAAGAACACATATTTTTTCCCCCCAGTATATGAGAGGAAGTATTGAATTTCTGATTTTTCCCGTTTCTCCCCATGTGCAGCAAGTCTTTCTTGGACTTGAGCTTTAATGTATTTATGCCGCTCTTTATAAAAGGTAGGCCGTGAATCCTCATTTTCAGAATCTTTATCTTCAGCAATCGGATATTTAAGCTCAAAATGTTCTATCCCTTGTCCCAATTTAAATAGATACTGACGCAGTTTTTCGGCAACTTCTTGTTGCTTTTCTAAAATTTTTAGTTGGTTGGTTCGCGATATATCTGATAATGCTGCTGTTTTATTTTTCATTTTATTTCTCCTTTTGAAACAGAAAGTCTGTGAGGATATTGGATTGTACTGGACAATTGCGATCGTCAAAGAAAATTAAATTTCCGGAAAATAGCGTGGGTGAGTATTGTTGATTTTTTTCTTGGGCGGCGTGCAAGTTAAGAAGTAACCCCCTCGCGGTGCTAAATTCTGGATAGTCTGAAACAATTTCCTTCAGCTTGTTTTCGGTTTTATCCAGGGTTTTTTTGGACAGGCGATTTCCCGAAGCCAAGCTCCAAGCTTTAACATCAATACAAAATAGCGTATTCTCCTTGACATAGTACAAATCAAACCGCTCGTATAGCTTACGATACTTTTTGAAATCTGGCAATGGCTCAAAACCATAGATGGATTTTATGGCTTTCCAGTCTTTACCTTTGAAAACTACATCTTCAATCCAGCGTTCCACAAAGTTTTCAGCCAGTGAGGGATACAACACATCGTAAAAGAATTTCGGACGCGGAATATAAGTCTTAAAAACTTCAGGTTGTGGCATCAACTTATTGTACATTATGTAGATTAAATCAGTCGAAGGATCTAGCGAGCCAATTTCATTACTTTCTAAGTCATAGCCTCGATCGCTGATTTTTAGAGATTCAGGATATAACCGCTTCTGGTAAGGATAGATTTTTTTCCCATTGATGCTATCACTGATAATCTGGATTTTTTTACCGCTTTCTTCCTCGGAAGCTAAATAGGGCGTAAATTCAACTTGTTCTGGGTTGTGATAGAATAATGACTCAATAAAATCCGCAGGAAATAGCCCTGAATCTCGCAACTTTTCCAGATACTTGGCTGGGTCTTTGAAAACAATTGGATCGCGCAACGCCTCCCACGTTTTTGTGATATCAAAAGTATGTGTATTAAGATGAAAGCGAGCGATTTCCTCCAACATTTGTGTTCTAAAATCTTGAAAAGCCAGAGTGGCATCAATCTCATCAATAACATGATCGTCATAATCCTTAATCGAGCGTTTTTTCTCTTCTTCTCGAACGCTTAAGTAAACTTTGTGGTTGTTAACGGAAAATTTCCGAATTTCCTCCTTTTCTTTCCCTTCCAGGTATCTGTAAAAATTCACTAAATTTTTTCTAGTTTCTTCATTAACAAATATTTTTACCACTTGGTTGGGAAAATCGCGTCTCTCAGATCTGCCGATCGCTTGCAAAACTTGTTTCCCTAATAAAATCTGGTGTTGCTGCTGTCGAAAATCTCCCGCTTCTGGCAGGCTGAGATACTGATTGAAATCTTTGATTTCAATATTAGACTCTCCCAAATTTACAATACTTTTCATTAAGGCAAAATGGTAATGAGTAATAGATAATCCAGAATCTTTTGATTTGTTCAGCGATGGGCCCATTACGGTATAGTAACTGTCCATTAACAACACTAAAGAGTCAAAATCTTTTTCATCGTCGTTAAGGTTTTTAACGATCGGATTCAATCCTTTGGAAGCTGATTGATAAGCCGATATAAAGAAGATTTTTTCCCCTTCTTTTTCAACCAGCTCATTCAAATACGTGTTCTCAGCTTTTTTGTCGAAGTAAAGACTGTTGAATGATGCCTCATACAAAATTATTTTAATCTGAATATCACTCTGATATTCCTTATGCTTTACTTGCAGATAATATATATTTGGATGCTTTGGTGACACCTTAAATTTAAAGTTAGCCTGCTTGAGCCGCTCGCAATATTGAATTAACTGTTTAATCCAGCGTAAAGTTTGAGTAAAAGCAATTGTTTCTTGAATTGAGTCATCCTCAAACAGGTAAAACAAGAAACGAATAAACTTGTGAAGTTCTTGGATTTTGTAAATACCCAGCCAATTCCCATCCTGTTTGAGATCGTCGATAAAACTTTTTAAAATAGTTTCTTCAAATCGTTCCACCACTTGTTGAGTTTCGTTATTTGGGAAAGACAATAAATCCTCACCGAAAAACTTTACTGCAATCTGTCGCTTGGCCTCACGACTCTCTCTGATGTTTTCGCAAAGCGACACTTCTTCGTCGCTCATTTCCTTAAAGGAACTTTCACCGGATTCACTAGCATTCCGCAATTTATCTTTGAAATACTGCATATCATAGCTAGTGCTTAAATCTCCTAAAATTCCTCCTGTTGCTGAAATCAGAAAAATCACATTACTATTATTGCATAACATGGATTTTATCTTGAATTCAGGCGAAGTTAATATAGCCGTACTACCAATAGAAACTTCTCTAAGGGCGCGCTCGATCAGATTATTTTTAGGATTTTGATAACGAGAAATTTCTTTGATATTTATGATAGACTTATAACTTTCATAGACGTAAGCAGTATTTAAGTATTTTAGTAGTTGATTTTGCGAGGGGCTTTCTTCACTTGCCTTTTGGACTTTAGCTATTTGTTTCGACCAAATTTCTAAAGAACGGGATTGAGAATCTTCAGCATCTAAGACGTTAGCTAGAAAATCTTTGATGGTTTTGATTTGCGATCGCACAGCTAGAATGGCATAAATTAACTCTGCTACAGAAGTATTATCTGCCACTTTTTCCTCGGTGATTTGGACGTGTCCGCCAGAAGGTTTGGTTAAAAACAATTTTTGCAGGGGTTCTAGGTTGTAGATGTATAGGTTGTTGTATGCAAAAATGTTCATTAAATCATCACAGATTTTATTGTAAAGCTTTTGAGGAATCAACAAACTTCTATTATTCTCAAATTTTGAAATAACTCGGGATAACATTTTAAAATCCACTATAATGGGATTTTCTTCATCATCCTTATCAAAAATTCTAATAATTTCTTCCATTGATTCGTCAAGCCCCTTTTGAATTTTTACTATTTGTTGTAAAAAATTGATAGAGTTTCCCTCCTCAACAGTCAGTTTTTGATATGTGCGGGCGAATTTTTGCAAGTTTTCTTCTAGGGCTTTGTCTTTTTCAAAGTGTTCTTGAAATTCGTAAAAAGCTCCCTTATTCTTATCTACAAAATTTAAAAACTCTCGGTTTTCATTGTTCGGAGTTGAAAACAGCATAGAAAATTCTCTATTGATAGATGACAGCGCATTATTGATTGCCAGCTTTTCAGGAGAGATGATATCAATTTTATTCTCTAGCATAATTTGATATCCATCTTCCTGCTCATCTAAGGCAAGGATAAACTTTCGGGAATTGTCTGTATGTTCAACAACATATTTATCGAGATGACTGCTTTTCTTTGCCCAGGTTTTACCATCGTGGATAAAGTACGGAATATCCGTTTCAAATTTTTTATATGTGAGCATCAAAATTCCAGATTTCTTTTGCAGGAGATGGAGGGGGAAAAATATTTCAATTAACTTTAAACATTCAGCAGGACAATTTCTTTGATCGAATTCACATTTGATAAAAAACTCTAAAAATTTTTCAATTAAATTATTCAGTTCTCGTTCTATTTTTGTAATTTCAAAAATATTAAAATCCTCATTGCCAAAGTCTGTGTTTTTTACATATTCAAGGCGTTTAATCACAGTTTTGACTTTATCAAGGTTTCGTCGAGTTTCCTGAACTTTTTCATCAGAACATACTTTTTTATCGATTTTCCAAAGTTTTGTGTTTTTGAGAATTGAAGATATCAATTCCTTGTAGGATTTGATATACTCATCCGTCGTTTTCATTTCTAAGGAATTTATTTTATAGACCGGAATATTTGGGTATTGGCTCTCAACTGAAGTTGGAACACATAAGTGTTCTCTCAATGGCGCAACATATATACCGATTATTTGATTTTTGGGATGTTCTTCTATCGTTTGATAAATCGCTTGAAACAATTGGTGAGTTTTTCCTGAACCGGTACCATAATTGATAAGTTTTAGTTGGGGACGGTTTTCTCTAAAGCTATCTTCAATAGTTGTAAGGTAGGAATTAATAATTTTGCAACGAACTGATTCTAACTGCTGATTAAGATCGTCTGTTTGCTTTTGCATTATGTGTTATCACCTTATCTAGAGTAAATACATATCGTGGGATCGTCTTTTCTTTGACTGATACCCATAGTAGCGCCTGAACTCTTGCGCTTTGTATCGTAAATTGCTATACACCTGTTTTTTGGCATCTTTCTGTACCTGTTTGGTGTATACCAGATTTCTATTGACCACTGCAACTGGCGATCGCCATGCTCGATCGGCGGGATCTCCTGGACTTTTGATGAAAAAGTGGGGGGTATAGGAATAGCTCAGTCATTCATATTGACTTAAAAGCCTTATAGGGTAATGACTTGAGGATTAATACAACTGACTTATCATCTCAACATCAGGAGAGCCATCGGTGTTGCCAGTCCTTCCAGAATCGATTCCGGCATCCCCGGCACTGACAGCAGATATAATGTTTGCTTCACTGATGCCCACTCATATTCAGATAATAACACTGCATTGCTAGTCTGTCGTGCGATCGCGATCGGTTGATGCGACTGACTCACCGCATCGATTAACTGCTGCCATTGCAGTTGAGCTTCATTAATTGCGATCGTAATCTTTCATTCCTGTAAAATAGCTCGCTCTTTATCGAATCGGCTGTCTTGTATGTTCACCGATCGACATCTTGAGCAACCATCATTGCATTGATGTGGGTAAAGATTCGATTTAATTCCCCAATGGCATCGAGTTCGGCTACCTCTTCTGCCATTAGTTGGTCTGCCTTCTTCTTCTCTAACAATTGTGACCTGCGCTGTTGGAGCGATTCGCTGAATTTGAACAACTTCCAGCGATCGACTTTTTCAATGCAAATCTCATGAATTAACGAGGATGGCTTGTTAAGGATTGAAACCATTGTTGGCTCCTAGCTTCTAGTTTTAGGTAGTGAGATCGTGTCCGGTCGATTACAATAAAAAAACCGTTTGTAGTGCGGACTTAAGTCCGCAGTCGGAGCGGACTGAAGTCCGCACTACGAACCTTACTTAGAAGTTCGCACTACGAACCTTACTTAGATAGGTCAATCGATAGCACATTATATGAGTAGATTATACCTTAACTCCAACATCATACCTGGTTTGAGGATCGATCGCCAAAACCGCAGCACCCTACACTATTGCAAAAACGCCTTTCTCGGAACCCTCGCGAGTTGGTACGCACCGCGACTGTCCAACAATTGATATTGATTTGGCTGCAATCCGAATTCGACAAACTTGTGTGGATATCCCAGCACCATAATCGTCGGAGAAGTGTGGTTGTTGGATTCCTCGATGTAATCCTTCGCGCCTCTGGGAAGTCGGTAAAAAGTCACCGGATCTTGGGTGTAAAAAACTAAACTCGGTTTCCAGAAACCTATCATCATCAACTCTTCTCCCGGCTGTTTTTGTTGGACAACAACCTTCGCTAACTCTCTGAGAGGTAACTGGCGGTTGAGATCGACCAAATTGTAGGCGGGAGTCAAACCAAAGATGATAAATGCGACTAATCCGATGAAGTTAGCTACCAAAATCCAGCGTTGTTGTCGCTTCCAAAGTAAAAGTGCGATCGCCATTGCCGCCGTTATCCAAATCGTACCGCCTACCACCAGCAATCCCGACTTCTGAATTGCTTGGGGAAAATTGGGCATGGCCGGGTCGTCTCCCAGCCAGTTGTAGCAGTAGAATGTTGCTCCGGCTATAATCAGTAAAAATACGATATTGAAAATGTATGTAACTAACAGCCCTCGCGGTAAATAATTGGGTTTTTTCTCTAACTTTCCCGGTCTGTTTTGTGGTTCCTTGCCAGCAATAATATCATTCCACAGTAGCGTTACCAAAATAGCAGCGGCCGGCAGTAAAGGCAATACATAACTCGGCAATTTTGTCACGGAGATTGTGAAAAAGGTAAAGATGCAGCCGAACCAAAATAGGGCAAATAAACTTAATTGTGCCGATCGCGCTTGACGGCGCCAGTAACTGCGCTGCCAAAAATGGGTACGGGCGATCGCTACAGGCAAATAAATCGACCAAGGCGCAAAACCCACCAGCACTACAATAAAGTAAAAATACCAAGGCGCCGAGTGCTTGTTAACTACTTCGGTAAAGCGCTGGAAATTGTGATAGCCGAAAAAGCTGTCAATATAAGTTTGACCGTTGGCTAAAGTAACGAGAATAAACCAAGGCAGGGCGATCGCCAAAATAATCAAGATTCCCGACAGCGGACGCATTTCGCGCCAAAGTTGCCGAAAATTTCCCAAATACAGCCCGAAGCTACCAATAATCAGCGCTGGGATGACAATTCCCACAGGGCCCTTAGCCAGAATTGCTAGACCAATTAGTACGTAACAAGTCAGATACCACTTATTGGGAAATCGCGCACCAGCAACGGTGGAAAATTCGGCTTTTTCTCTCCGTTCTTCGAGGGTGTAACCGAGGAAAAATGCCAGAAGTGCCGAACACATACAGGCAACTAATAGCATATCAGAAACCCCAGTCCGTCCCCAGGCAATAGTTTGCGGATTTAAAGCGATTAGCGCCGCACCAATCCAAGGAGTAGAAAGAAACAGCGGGCGAGTGGGAGATTTGGAAAATATACTCTCTGACTTCTCCGTTACATCCGTTACATCCGTTACATCCGCTACAGAATCCGTTGCCGAACTTCTTTCTGTCTGCGATAGAGTATAGAATCCGAGACAAGTCAGGGCGATCGCGCACAAAGCCGACGGCAGACGCACAGCCCACTCGTTCACCCCCAGAGTCTGGTAAGCCACAGCCATCAGCCAGTAAATCAACGGCGGTTTGTCAAACCTGGTTTCGGTGTTGAAATAAGGAGTGATCCAATCTCCTGTGACTGTCATTTGACGGGCGGCTTCGGCAAACAGCGGTTCGGTTTCGTCAACTAAGCCGATGTTGCCGAGATTCCACAAAAAAGCCACTCCGGCGATCGCGCACAGCCACAGCACCGACAGCAGCAAAGGTGCGATCCTCTTCGAGGGCTTCGCTAACGGCCGATGCCTGTAATATTCTGACAAATTTTTAATAACTTCCTTCACCCAAACTTCCTGCGAT
Organism: Microcoleus sp. Aus8_D2; assembly: GCF_036702665.1. Taxonomy (NCBI): domain Bacteria; kingdom Bacillati; phylum Cyanobacteriota; class Cyanophyceae; order Oscillatoriales; family Microcoleaceae; genus Microcoleus; species Microcoleus sp. Aus8_D2. Next base: position 4,941 of record NZ_JAUBUN010000051.1, on the reverse strand, counting down.
TTTAGATTGAAAATTTTAGCTCGCATAGAGAGTTTACCGAAAGATTCGCCCGATCGAAACTGGAAATTCGATCGCACCCCGTACCACTCAAATTTTGTACCGTTCTCCACAAGATGCTCGAAACCCGGTTTTTCGAGCAAAATCTCCACTCCCAACTAAGTAAATCCACTGAATTAAACGTCAAATATCGATCGCTCCCAAGATTGCTATGTATATCTAGTCCCTAGTCCCTAGTCCCTAGTCCCTAGTCCCTAGTCCCTAGTCCCTAGTCCCTAGTCCCTGATGACAACTGACAACTGACCAATGACCACTGACAACTGACAACTGACCAATGACCACTGACCACTGACCACTGACCAATGACCAATGACTTCAAGGCCGCACAGTTAATTGCCATTCTTCGGCTGTGGCGTTCCAAGCGGGCGAGGCTGTCTCCCCGGCGACGTAAGGCCCCCAGTAGCGGCGGGAACCATCCTGAGCAAAAATCACCAAAATGTCTCCCTGTTTGATTTGTAACTTCCCCTCCGGTAGCGATAGCATCAGTCCCTTGCCGCCACCTTCTCCCGGTGCAAAATCCCAGTGGGCCGGTTTCCCGTAGGATTTCTCGGCTTGCTGTTTCGACAGCAGGGCCACTCGCACTGGGCGATCGCTACGGTTGCTGACGCGCAGGCTGCCGGCGGCTGTGCCATTGACAGGGATTGAGGAATTGTTTTCTTCCTCAGGCTCTGGGGGTAAGTCGGGTTTGGGCCCTTTAGCGGTGTCTGTGGAAGCTGTCGCCACTGCCGAAACGGGAGGTGTTGGAGGGAGTGCGGTGGCTGCTGAGGGCAAATCGCTCGATCGATTTCCACCGTGGGAGATGGTGATTTCAAAACGTCCGAGAAACATTCCTGTAATTAGGATGATCGCCGCTCCAATTAATATCTGGTAAATTTTAAGTTTCATAAGTTTTATGCTTATCAGGATAGGCTGCATACCCGCAATTAGTCATAACTATATTTAATGTAGAACCTGGGGCTGCTGTGCCACAAGATGAAGCTACACTTAATTACTTGACTGTTCCCAGCGATAACTGGGCGATCGCACAATACCATCTTAGATGTTAAATTTTAGATTTTAGATGGCAGCATACTGACCCCGGTCAAGATTTGGAGTTGTTGGCGATCGGCATTTTTCAACCCCGCCCAAAAACAGCTACAAACCCCGATATTCTTGAGGAACGAGCCAAAAATTTGAGACTCCTGTTCAATCTCCCAGCAGATTCAATACGAGAGTAAATCTAAAATCTAAAATCTAAAATCGACTGACTCATCGGCATAAATTTTAACTTCTATGCAGAATACCCGAATTAACAGATTGATTGACGTTCTGGGCGAGCAATTTGGAAACTGGCTGAGCAATCCTTGGCGGCGGATTTCGCTCCTGGTAATTAGCCTGCTGTTCGGCACTTTTTTGGGAACAGCTATTTCTACCATCGCCGGACAATCCGCTGATTGGGATATTATCGCGGCGGGGCTGTTGGTATTCTTGACGGAGTTGGCGAGCAGGCTGGTTTACGGCAGCAGGCGCCCCGCTGGCGGTTCTTTGTGGGTGGAAATGCTCAATGCTCTGAAAATTGGCCTGACTTACAATTTATTTGTCGAAGCTTTCAAGCTTGGCTCTTGAAAAATGGTAAAATATTTGTCGCTGGGACATATTATTATTTGCCTAAAACTAGCTTCCGCCTAGAAAGTTTTGATACAAGTTTAAAAAAATGAAATAAAATTCGTTCGTAGTGCGTCCTGGCGTCCGCTTCAATGCTGCGGACGCCAGGACGCACGCTCGATCCGTTTTTGTTATGGTAATCGACTGGATATGATATCATCGAATCCTCCCATCATCCAATTCTAAAATCTCAAATCTCAAATGGTTGGATCGCCTGTAATGCCTGTTGAAATTTTGCACCGCTGGCAAACGGGCGATCGCCCGATCGCTCCCGACTTCGATCGCCTCGCCTATTGGGAACTTGTCGATGATGGGCGATCGCGCGCTTTTAACATTACTCCTGACAATGCAGCCGATGTTGTCCGCCACAAAACCGATTTATTCTTTTCTCTGCTTGACGAACTGCATACTTTTCCGCTAAAATCAACTGTTTTTCTAGAAACTTTGTGGAATCTTTGGCTGCCGCTGGCAATCCAATTATCGACTGAAAAACAAAGTTTAAACCGGACTTTAATTCAAGGAATTTTAGGAGGCCAAGGAACCGGAAAAACTACTTTATGCCAAGTTTTGAAGCTGATTCTAGGAAAATTGGGATATTCTACAGTCAGTATTTCTATAGACGACCTTTACAAGACTTATGCCGATCGCCAAAAACTGCAAAAACAAGACCCGCGTTTAATTTGGCGCGGCCCCCCCGGCACTCACGATATTGACTTGGGCATAGAAGTATTAGACAAATTGCGCGATTCTCAAACTCGCGAATTAGCAGCAGTTGACCGTCAAAAAATAGAAATTCCCCGCTTTGACAAATCAGCCTGGGGAGGTGCGGGCGATCGCACTCAACCAGAAATTATTTGCGGTGCGGATATTGTACTGTTTGAGGGTTGGTTTGTCGGTGTGAATCCAGTCGCTGATGCCAGATTAAACGAGTTTTTGGCGGCTGCGCCGTTTCCGATTTCCACAGAGGGCGACTGTCAGTTTGCGCGCGATATGAATGCGAAGCTGCACGACTATTTGCCGCTGTGGAACCGATTAGATCGGTTGATGGTTTTGTATCCCCCAGATTATCGCCTTTCTCAAGTGTGGCGCAATCAGGCGGAACGGGAAATGATCGCGGCGGGGAAATCGGGAATGTCTGAGTCGGAAATTAATCGGTTTGTTGAATATTTCTGGAAGGCGCTGCATCCGGAGTTATATATTCAGTCGATGCTTGAGGGCGATGGCGTGGATTTGGTGGTGGAAATTTTGGGCGATCGCGCGATCGGCAAAGTCTGTCGGGCGATCGACTTAAAATCAAGCCATTAGCAATACCAATTTTAAACGAAATGAAATAACAGTATTCTTGTCCCCCCCCTTTGCAAGGGGGGGCTAGGGGGGGTCTTCGAGTGTTGCACGATTTTAGAGAAATTGTATAACATCAATTCCGGTTGCGCCAGCCACACGATAAGTGAGGAAACGGCACTGCCGTTTCCCTACCGCGATTAATTGTAGGGAAACGGCACTGCCGCGTCCTTAAAGGGTTAATTTTAAGTCTCAATTGACAATTGCTAAATTAACTGCCGGGAGTACCCATTTCAATGGCCTTTTGCACCAAATCGTCGGTAACATTTCCCGGCGCACCTGTGGGGTTAAGTTCCTTAGCCATGGACAGAAAATCATCGGGATTTCCCTGTGCATCTGCCGGCATTGGGATTTCTTGAGGGGCGGGAATCTCAAATTTAGGTGCTGTTGCAGCAGCGGCTGCTTCGGCACCGGCACTTGTGCGATCGATGTCGCTAACGCTAAATTCTTTTGAAGCTTCGTAATCGGCTGATACATCAACCGTCGGTAACTTTTGTTCTCCAGCTTCTACGCTTTCAGTTATCTGTTGAGCATCAAATGTTTGAGTGTTATCTAATTCTGTATTCACTTGAGGATTAACTTCAGACATAGCCGACTCCTTGTTACTTTTATTTAACAATTCCATACAATTAGTGTGGCTATAATTCCTGTTTTTTTCATCTGCCCGCAGATGTATCGTTGGCTTCTATCTCAAGGATGATTTATTTTAGGACGCTGGCTCAGCATTACATTAGTTTCCGAAAACAAGGCAACTCTCTGCCAGCACGAAACCCATATACAATCAGCGATCCCCAATCCTCAAATCTCAAATCTCAAATCTCAAATCTAAATTAGTATTACCTCTAGGGGATGGTGACTTGTACTTGCAAATGTTGATATTTATATATTCTGGAAGCATTTTTAAGGACTTTTAGTTATGAACTCACCCGCTGCCACCAATACTCACGCTCTCTCAGACGATACTCAAAACATGGTTGAGAAAATCAACGGGTTGGGTACAGATGAAAAACTGGCACTGCTCTATTTTGTTTATGAAAAAATGGGAGACTCAATTACACCCGCCGCACCCGCTGCTGCGGAACCAGAATTAGCTCCCATGTTGCTCAATGATTTTTACAACCTTTCCCACGACCAACAACTGAATATCATGCGAGGTATTGTCAACGGTGACGACACGCCTTATTCTCGCGCTTACGGAGCTTTAACTGCTAACAATCAGTTGGTGGTTTGGTATGCTTGGGCTGTTGACATGGGAGGGAAAATTGTCGATATCCCCGAAGGATATGAGGCAACTGAGGCTGTGAATGGCGTGTTAGGTCAAATTGAAGGTCTTGATTTTGAACAGCAAATTTCCGTGCTGCGCGATGTAGCTAATAATATGGGCTACACCGATGTTAAACCAATTGCTACTCAGGCTCAAGTTGGTAAAACTTCTAGTCTTTAGAAAATAAGGCTTGGCGGTTGCAACGGCTAAAGAACTAAAAACAAGCCCGCTCTAAAGACTGAGCAATAAAGCCGGATTTGGTGGAATTGGCGGACATAAAAAACCTCAGAAATGTCCGCAGGTTTGTATGCTAACTCCGGTTTTAATATTTGCTGGCTCGTTCCTGGAGGCAGAACATAATTATGTATGGTGTTCGTATTGAGAGCGTGTCCCTTTTTCAAAGATAATATTTGTAGGGTGCGTCGCTCTCCACAATCCCTCAATTTAATCGACTTTTTGAGTGGCGACGCACCTGACATATTGGGTATAACAAACACACCCAAAAAATATTATTTGTGGACACAATTTGTGGAAAATGATATTAGTAGGGTTTTTGGGAGTGCAAGTCCTTAGATGATGCGGACTCGCATTCCTCACTACAAACCTTTTTTGTTCCGGGTAATTGACACTACGGG
>NZ_JAUBUN010000050.1:0-50656 GCF_036702665.1 Microcoleus sp. Aus8_D2 | reverse complement strand
GCCGCTAAAGCTGTTAAATTGTTGTTTAAAGAGTTGGTTCGAGAGCTGAGTTCGGTTAAGGGATTGCTAGAGTGAAAGTCTTGTTGCTTTCTGAGTCAGGATGCCCGCCGATGCGTTAGTTTAGATTGTCTCGCGAGGTTCAGTATGCAGGCCAGAAATCGGAAATTAGTCAGCTTGGGATTGATGGCTGGCTTGAGTTGTTATCTTGTCTTGGGTTCGGCAACACCGGCCTGGGCTATGCACATTTCGGAAGGTTTTTTGCCGGTGCAATGGGCTGTGTTTTGGTGGATGGTGGCGTTGCCTTTTTTTGTATTCGGTTTGCGATCGATCGCCCGTATCACAAAAGAACACCCGGAACTTAAATTATTGCTTGCTTTGGCGGGTGCGTTTACTTTTGTGCTTTCTGCTTTGAAAATTCCTTCGGTAACGGGGAGTTGTTCTCACCCGACGGGGACGGGTTTGGGTGCGATTTTGTTCGGCCCTTCGGTGATGGCGGTACTCGGCGCTTTAGTGCTGCTTTTTCAAGCGGTTTTGTTAGCCCACGGCGGCTTGACAACGCTGGGCGCGAATATGTTTTCGATGGCTATTGTTGGCCCTTTCGCCGCGTATTTTATCTATCATTTGCTGTTGCGAACTGGCAGCCAACGGGCGGCAATCTTTTGCGCGGCGGCTTTGGCTGATTTGCTGACTTATGTGACGACTTCGATTCAATTAGCGTTAGCTTTTCCGGCAGCAAGCGGCGGTTTTATGGCTTCGTTTCTCAAGTTTGCGGGCATCTTTGCAATTACTCAAGTGCCTCTGGCTATCAGTGAGGGATTGCTGACTGTGTTGGTCTGGAATTGGCTGCATTCTTACGGGAAGCCGGAGTTGGAAACTTTGAAATTATTGAGACAGGAGTCATAAAGTCGTGAATCAAAAACCTACTAAAAATCATCAAGCTACTTCGCGGCAAAATTGGATTTTGGCTGGTGCAGTGATTATTCTGGCTGTGATTCCCCTAGCATTTGTGCGGGGTGAATACGGCGGTTCCGATGACCAAGCTGAAAAAGCAATTACCGAAATTCAACCGGGGTATGAACCTTGGTTCAAGCACTTCTTTGAACCTGCTAGCGGCGAAATTGAAAGTTTGCTGTTTGCGTCTCAAGCGGCGATGGGGGCTGGCGTAATTGGCTACGTGATTGGGTTGTATAAAGGCAGATCGCAATCTCAGCAACAATCTGACAAGAAATCTTCGGAATGAACCATCAGATTGATAGTCTGGCTTATACAAATCGCTTGCGGGGGTTGCCGCCAACTCACAAACTATCCTTTGCGATCGCCCTATTAATCCTGTCTCTAGTTTCCCATGTCGCGGTGCAGTTGGCGATCGCCCTTTGGTTGACAATCTGGATCGTTGTTTATGCAGGAATTCCGGCGAAACTCTATCTGCGCTTGCTGTTGCTACCTTTGATATTTTTGCTGACGAGTTTGCCGGCGTTGGCTGTGAGTGCGGTTGCGGGCGATCGAATCTCGGCAATTCAATGGGATATTTGGCAAGGTTGGGGCATTCGCACCGGCAGTTTTTATCTGTATGTGAGTCGCACTGGCATATATCAAGTGAGCTTTCTATTTGCCCGCGCCTTCGCATCGACAAGCTGTATGTACTTCATCCTGTTGACAGTACCGTTTACCGAAATCTTGCAAATCCTCCGAAAATTAAGGTGTCCAGAGTTAGTCACAGAACTGCTATTACTAATGTATCGCTTTATTTTTAGCTTATTGGCGATCGCCGATGAAATTTGGATCGCCCAAAACTCGCGCGGCGGCTACCGCACTTGGAAATTAGGAATGCGCAGTTTAGGTATTTTAATCGGACAATTGCTGCAACGAACCTTGGAAAACTACCGTCAAGTTTCCCTGAGTTTAGCATCGCGCGGCTTTAATGGAGAACTGCGCGTTTGGCATTCTTCCCCTTACAAACCTTCACGAAGATACACATTTGAAGCCGTGTTTGGTTGCACAGTTTTAATACTGTTAAGTGTGGTATTTTACTGCTAATTTTATGCTATTAGATGCCAGACTTACTCGTCCCCAGGCAGAGTGCGAGCGACAGTCAACCAGTCAAATAAATGTCGCTTATTGTCAAGTTTAGAGCCCCCTCGCATCCCCCTGGTGGGAGGGGGACTTTGATAAGAATAACGCATAGCTTAATAAAGGGGACTTTAAGAAGAATCTTGTTCCCCCCTTATTAAGGGGGGCTAGGGGGGATCTAGACTTTGATGCAAACAAGAGAGACTGAAGGGCTTTCCGCTATAAATATGACTTTTATGAATATAATTAAGGATTTTTATGAATTGACTCCAAAAGAAACCTGTTGAATAATTGTAGTCAACAGTTATCTTGTGGAAATCCTATGATAAATAAACGACTCCTCAAAAAAATAGTCTTTTCATTGATGGCTTCATTAAGCCTATTTTTAGTCACAGTCACTCATGCAACAGCGCAACAACTACCATTCTACTGGGATAACATCAACGTCGCGATCGACGTTCAGACAAATGGAGATATGTTAGTTACGGAAACCCAAAAATATGTATTTACAGCAGCATACAACAACGAACGCTACCGCTATATTCCTTTAGATAAAGTCGATGCAATTAAAGATGTCACCGTCGCCGAAAATAATCAGATAATTCCGAGTAGCACTGGAACTGAAAATAATCAACTTTGGATTCGTTGGCAACATGAATTAAAACCGCCAGACACACATACTTTTGTCATCAAATATCGCGTAGTAGGTGGATTGCAGTTAGATGGTGGAAATACTCTAGTTTATTGGAAAGCGATTGCAGCGGGTCGGAAAGCGCCCGTTAATACTGGAAAAGTTACGGTGAAATTACCAGAAGCTTTGTCAGGAAAAGTTCTCTCATTTACAAATTTTGGTGCAGCAGCAGTTCCCCGTCAAGTAGATCCGAAAACTTTTGAATTTGTGGCAAGTCAGCCTGTTCAACCGGAACAAGAATTAGAAGTGCAGATTGCATTTCCCCAGGCGATTTTGAATGTGCCTCAACCTGGTTGGCAACAAAGTGGAAACCAATCTCAATCTGCTTCGGGATGGCTAGACCTTTTGCTTTCCCTAATGGGTTCATTGTTGTCAATAATTTTCTTACTTATAGCATTCATAATATTTGCGATTATTGTGATTGTGCCTTGTTCCATTTTAGTGTGGATTTACTGGCATCTTATACACTTCTGTTTTAGATGTAAAAAATTTACACTAGACACCAATAGAGAAGTAATCTCTACAGCTACTCCAAAGACTAAAGGGAGGAATAAAGTTATCCGTCACTGTAGTAATTGCGGTTATCACCATGAAAAAATAGTTGTGACTCATTACGTAGATCCGAGTAGTGATGGCGGTGGCGGTGGTGGCGGTGGCGGCGGCGGTGGCGGCGGTGGCGGTGGTGGCGGTGGCGGTGGTGGCGGTGGCGGTGGCGGTGGTTGATATCAACGAGACTTACGCATCACAATCAAAGAAACCGGGTTTTTACTGAATCTGTGGACTATGGCGAAGTATTGTCGCAAAAACCCGGTTTCTGACCATTCGTTGGACGCATCACAATCAAAGAAACCGGGTTTTTACTGAATCTGTGGACTATAGCAAAGTATTGTCGCAAAAACCCGGTTTCTGACTATTTTCATGGACAATCGATCGCACTCGCTACAAAATCATCTTCCAAATATGACTTTTATGAACATAATTCATGACTTTAATGAATTGACCTTCAAAGAAATCTATTGAATACTGATTGTAGTAAACAAATTTCCCGTACATTTTCGCTTAAAGCAGGTTAAAAACTATGACTAAATCACGTTGGCTTCGCAAGCTTTTACCCTTAGCAGTATCTGTAGCAACCACGATCGCACTAGCAGGCGCGATCGCACCACCAACTTCAGCCCAAGTCAAATCGCCACCTCCGCAACCCCAAGAAGTCCAACCAGCGCCAGCAGAAGGGTTTAGCATCCCGATTTGGATTTATCCCGTAGGCGCAATGTTCCTTGTGTTCATCTTTATACCCAAAATTGGTTGGACTTTGGGCTTAATTGCGATCGGCGAACGAGAAGTCGGAATTGTTGTCAAGAAGTTCTCCAGCAAAAACTTGCCATCCAGTAGATTGATTGCACTCGATGGCGAAGGAGGTTTGCAAGCAGATACCCTTCCTCCCGGCTGGCATTTTGGTTATTTTCCCTGGCAATATAGCGTTCGCAAAGAACCTGTTGTCGTGGTTCCTCAAGATGAAATTGGGTTAATTATTGCCAATGATGGAGCCACTATTCCCTCCGATCGCATTTTAGGCAAAGTCGTCGATTGTGACAACTTCCAAAATGCCCGCAAATTCCTCACTGACGGTGGCGAAAAAGGACGGCAACTAGCAATCATCACAACTGGTACTTATCGGATCAATACGGCTGTATTTGAGGTTATTACTTCAGCCAATGCTGCGGCAAAAGGTATGCAGCCATCAGAACTTCACTTATACAAACTTGCTCCCGATCGCGTGGGAATTGCCAACGTGCTCGACGGAGTTCCGATTGATGAAGGTGAAATCGCTGGGCCGATTATTCCCGGTCACGACAATTTCCAGAAAGCGCAATCTTTCATCAAAGGTGGCGGGCGCAGGGGCTTGCAAGAACAGGTAATTTTATCCGGTTCTTGGAACCTCAATCCCTGGTTTGTGCAAGTTGAAGAAGTGAAAATGACCGAAGTGCCGATCGGCTATGTTGGCGTAGTCATTTCCTATGTAGGGGAATCGCACAAAGATGTAAGTGGTGTGGCTTTCACCCACGGAAATCTAGTCAACAAAGGCGATAAAGGTGTGTGGGTAGAACCGCTTTATCCCGGTAAACATCCGATCAATACAAAAGTGATGAAAGTCGAACTTGTTCCCACTACTGATGTAGTTTTAAACTTCACATCGCGGTTCAGTGGAGAACACGGCTACGACTCAAAATTAAGCGCTATGAAATTACTTTCTTTTGACGGATTTACCTTTGAGTTGGAAATTTTTCAAATCATTCATGTCGGTACTTTGGATGCACCGAGAGTCATTTCGCGGCAAGGTTCGATGCAAAATCTGATCGACCAAGTGTTGCGTCCAATTGTCGGCAATTACTTTCGGAATTCCGCTCAAGAATATACGATCCTCGACTTTTTGATCGCACGCAGCGAACGCCAAGCAGAGGCCGCCGAACACGTCCGTCAAGCCCTACGCGCCTATGATGTGCAGGCTGTAGACACGCTGATCGGTTTGATTTCGCCGCCAGCAGAGTTGATGCAAACATTGACCGATCGCAAAATTGCCCAGGAACAGGAAAAAACCTACGAAGTACAGATGATTTCAGAGTCGCAGCGTCAAGAATTGGTGCGCGCAACTGCGATCGCAAATATTCAAAATCAGGTGGTGGCGGCGGAACAAGGGGTGAAAATTGCCCAATTGAGTGCAACTGCTGCGATCGAACACGCAAGTGGTGAAGCAGAAGGGATTCGGCTGATGGGACAAGCAAAAGCGGATGCTTATCAAGTTGGTGTAAACGCTCTCGGTACGCAGAGTTACACGCTACTGCAATTGATGCAGGCTGTCTCAGATGGTAGCGTTCGCGTTGTTCCCGATGTCACAGTCAATGGTAACGGCGGTAGTGGGGGTTTGCTGGACGGTTTGATGGCAATGTTGCTGCGGAATGAAACCAGTAAAAATGGAGAAAATGGAGTACATTCACCTGTAATTAATGTCAAGAAATCTAAATCTATTGTTGTGGAACCTGTGGCAGAATCACCAGTAGTAAACGTGCGATCGGTGGAGTCTCCTAATCATTCACCAGTTGCTCAGTCTGTGGCTGTTGCTGAAACTGATATTGATTCTGCCTTTGGTGAATTGTCTGACGATATTTGAGCTGAGTGCAATTTGTAGAGAGGACGACTGTCCTCTCTAAAGGCTTTTTGTCTAAAACTTTACTGTTCATAAAATCACAGGTGCAAAATTATGAAATTTATGGTTATGCAGAAATACGTGAATTTGTCAAGATTGATGGTGGTAGTTGCTTTTAGTGCGATCGCCCTTACACTATCTGGAAATGGACTTTCAGTTTGAGCAGCAGAAACGCAACCCGCAAACAAAACATTTGGTGATTGGTGTCGCGAAAAAGCTGCTTTGAGTCCTGGAGCTAAACATACTGTTGAAGTGCTTTTGAAGGAAGCAGGGACTACTGAGTGCGATGCAGCTAATCAAAAAATTTCGAGTATAACAGAACTCACCCTCGATCACAATCAAATCAGCGATATCACACCCTTACAATCCTTGACTAACCTGACTATGCTCGGTCTCAATAATAATGAAATTACCGATATCAAACCCTTGCAATCCTTGACTAACTTGATTGCGCTCAGTTTCGGAAATAATAAAGTCAGTGACATTAAACCGCTAGAATCATTGACACAACTGATGTCGCTCGGTCTCAGCGAAAATCAAATCAGCGATCTCACACCATTGCAATCCTTGACCAACCTAAATCTGCTCTTTCTCGACAACAATCAAATCAGCGACATCAAACCATTGCAATCCTTGACTAAACTGGGTGTACTCTTTGCCAGCAACAATAAAATTAGCGATATCAAACCGCTAGAATCTTTAATTAACCTGGGCTGGCTCGCCCTCAACAACAATCAAATCAGTGACATCCAACCCTTGGAGTCTTTGACTAAACTGACTGATCTCTTCCTCAGCGAAAATCCGATCGATCCCAAAACTTGCCGTCTCAAGCCAGAGTCTCGCTGTAACTGGGAACCAGTATTTGTCTACTAAAACTTTATAGATCTCAAAATTAGAGGCACAAGATGATGACACTTATAGTTGCACAAAAAGCACGGTAATTGACCAAAGTCGATCGCAATTACTTGTAGTGTCATCATCGCCCTAGTATTATTGTGAATTGGATGGCTTTATTAAATGCGATCGATTAATAGTTGGTAAAAGTCGTCCACAGACATTACAGTGAGTTGAGCGGCTTGATCGAGACGGAGGCTGTGTTGCTGATAAAGTACGATCGCAAGTTCGAGTCGCACATCGGCTTCAGTCAGGGGGAGATTGTCGGGAAGGTCGATCGTAAGAAGCATGACTTAAGGTTTAATTTCAGAGATATAAGACGATCGAACTTATAGCTGTACAGAAACACATCAATCCACCAAGGTCGATCGCACTTACTTGTTCTACGACTCTAGCATTATCGGAAAATGTACTGTGTGCGATCGCACCAGAAACGCGATCGTCCAAGAGTGGACGAAAATTTGGTGATGGGTGTCGCGAACAAGCTGATTGCAACAATTCTGCAAAATATGACTTTTATGAACTAGAATATTATGACTTTTATGAAATCAATCAATGAATTATATGAATTGACTTTTACCAATAATTTGACTAGGTTAATAGTATTATTCATCTCTCTCTTCTCTAACTCTGCGTCCTCTGCGCCCTCTGCGGTTAAATCATTCATTCAGAAACAAGCGTCAACGATATTACTCATGAAGGAGAATACAAAATGACTCAACAAAAATCAAATAAAAATAGTTCCAACCCAACGGCTTTTATTGTCTTAGGCGTAGTCGCACTGGCCGCCATCAAATTAATTCACGGACTGTTCGGCGATCGCAACAGTTACAAACTTAAAGCCGTGTGGAGTTGGCTGTGGGGATTGCCCATTGAAGCTGACAACAAAATTGCCGTGCAAGTTGCCCAAGAATCGCTGCAATCCATGCAGAAGTCCGTGCTTAAGTTAACTGAATCTGTTGCCCAAATTTCTGCAAGTTATCAACAAACAAAACAGAAATATGATAGCAAAAAGCAAGAATTTATCCAACTAGAACAGCAGGCAAGTCTAGCTAATTATCACGGTAATCAAGCAGCGGCACGTTTAGCAATGGGAAAAGCGATCGCCCTTGAAAGATTGCTGCCAACACTAGCAGGACAAGTTGCTCAATCCGAACAAATTTTGACTGCCAATAAGGATAAATTGAATCGGGAACGCGAGCGTTTAGAAACTTACAAAATGGAACTGCAAAACCTCAAAGATTTGTCAGAGGTAAATGAGGCATTAGCGAATATAGCCAAAGTCAACAGCAGTGTCAATACAGATTCAGCGCAATCGCAATTTGAAGAGGCACAGTCATCTATCCACAAGCACTACTTGAAAACCAATGCCTTGGTAGAATTATCCGAAAATCCGGCTGAAAAACTGACAGCAGACCTCGACAACATGATGCTGGACGACGAGATTTCTCGCCGACTGCTAGAACTAAATTCGTACAATCAATCGCACGTTTTACCCGTTGACGAGAAGAGGCACTGAGCCAATAATTCTAGATGTTTTTTATCGTCCCAGGATCTCCCTAGGAATACCCTGACCCTCTGCCTCTAAACAGTAAACAATATCGCAATAAGGAGAACAAATTATGGCTCAAGATACTAACAAAATCCCAAGTCCGCCGCCCATTGTTTTTATTATTCTGTTCGGCTTAATTGCGTTGGGCGGATACAAGTTTATTCCCGGTTTATTCAAGGGCAAAAGTTCAGAAATCTCGGGTGCGATCGCAACTCGCATCAGTTTAGGAAATCAGATCTTAGTGACATCCCAAACCACAGCCGAAAAGCAAGCAGGCGTTACAGCTTTTGCCAAAGGAGATTATAAAGAAGCCGTGCAAAAATTTCAGGCTTCGTTGCAAAGAAATCGCAACGATCCAGAAACAGTCATTTATTTGAATAATGCGAAAGTAAGCGATCGCACTTTCCTGAAAATTGCCGTCAGCGTGCCCAGCGGCAGCAACCCCAACATCGCCCAAGAAATTCTCCGAGGTGTCGCCCAAGCTCAAGATGAAATCAACACTAGGGGAGGAATTAACGGTGCCGGTTTGCAAGTTGAAATTGTCAATGACAACAACCTTCCAGAAGTCGCCAAAGAAGTTGCAGCAGCATTAGCAAATGACCCGAAAATTCTAGCGGTAATCGGACACAATGACAGCACTGCGTCTTTAGCAGCCGCTCCAATTTATCAGGAAAAGAAACTGGTGATGGTGACACCTACCAGCAGTACGAATAATTTGTCAGGTTTTGGCAGCTATATTTTTCGGACTGTCCTAAATAGTGGCTCGACGACTGCTCCTTTAGCAGAGTATATCGTCAAACAAGCAGGCAAAGCCAATATTGCCTTCTGCTATGACTCTCAAGCTGCTGGCAGCGCTTCATTTAAGGATGAATTTATTGCCTCTCTTTCAGCATCAGCCGGCAGATTAGTTCCTATTGTCTGCGACTTGTCAGCGCCAACATTTAATCCCAACAATGCCCTTGCCGATGCTGTTAGCAAAGGAGCAGAAGGATTGATGCTAGCACCCTACATCGAGCGCCTCGATCGCGCGATCGATCTAGCCCGTGCCAATCAAGGCAAATTAGCGCTCTACAGCAGTTCAACTCTTTACACCTTTCAAACGCTAAAAGATGGACAAAAGAGCGTTGACGGGCTTGTTTTGCCTGTTCCCTGGCATCCTGACACTAATTCCAACAATCCATTTCCTAAGAATGCCAGTCAGCGCTGGGGAGGAGTAGTAAATTGGCGAACCGCAACGAGTTATGATGCGGCTCAAGCTGTCATCGCGGGCTTGCAGCAAAGTAATACGCGGTTCGGGTTACAACAAGCACTGAAAAGCCCTAATTTCTCGGCACCGGGAGCTAGCGAGGATGTGAAGTTTTTACCAAGTGGCGATCGGGCGGGTTCGCCGATTTTAGTGCAGGTTAAAGCAGTAGGAAAAACTGGCTATAACTTTTCCCTGTTGCGGTAAATTTATTCGGACTGTAGGGGCTCCCCTCACCAACAATATTTGCCAAAAACCGACAATCTCATAAACCCGCCCCGGCCTGTTTTTAAGCGATTTTTAAGATAAACTGAAATAAGTAGATTAAAGGAGAGCCTTGTATATGATCGCGCAAGTTGAAACCAAAACCTACACTGCCCAGGAATATCTAGAATTGGAAGTCAATTCTCAGGATCGACATGAATTTATTAATGGGGAGATTGTTCTGATGGCTGGCGGCACACCGGATCACAATGAAATTACTACTAATTTAGTTGTTACGCTGAAACTGGTGTTAAAAGGGAAACCATATCGGACTTTTAGTTCCGATCAGCGGCTTTGGGTTCCCCAGCTTAATAATTATACTTATCCAGATGTAATGGTGGTTGCGAAACCGATCGAACTCCAATCTGGACGGACGGATACAATTACCAATCCTCTGCTGATTGCTGAGGTGCTATCTAAGGGTACTAGAGCTTACGATCGAGATGACAAGTTTGCGGCTTATCGCAGTATTCCGAGCTTTCAGGAGTATTTATTAATCGATCAATATCGGTTACAGGTGCAACAGTATTCTAAAACTGATGCGAATAAGTGGATTTTTTCGGAATATAGCTGTGCGGGCGATCGGCTGATGTTAAGCTCTATTTCTGTAGAAATTTCCGTAGCAGATTTGTATGAAAATATTGAGTTTATTGAATAATTTGTTTCCTCTTTATCACTCGGCGGTTGAAACCGCTACTACACAAACTTTCGTCCGCGCGGACTAAGAAATAAAGATAATTAATTGATTCCTGTTTTATTCGCTAATAGTTTGGGAATTTCTCGCCCTAACCAACAAACCATATTTCGGGGCAAAAACCATCGCCAACACAAACAGCAGCGTTTGCAGCACAACAATACATCCGCCTGTCGAACCATCAATGTGATAGCTGATATAAGTTCCCATTACGCTAGAAAATACTCCCGAAGTCATCGCAATTAGCATCATATGGTCAAAATTATCGCTCAACAAATAGGCGGTTGCTCCCGGAGTTACCAACATTGCTACTACTAAAATAATCCCGACTGTCTGAAGTCCCGCAACTGCTGTCAGCGATAGTAAAGACAGCAACACGTAATAAAGGAAAGTGATGTTTAAACCGATCGATCGCGCGTGAGTCGAGTCAAAACAAAACAGAATTAAATCTTTGCGTAAAATTGCCAGCGTCACTAGGGTAACGACACTAATAATCACAGTTTGAACAATATCCGAATCGGAAATACCTAAGACATTGCCAAATAAGATATGCGTGAGATCGATCGAACTTCTGACTTGAGAAATTAACACCAAACCAAAGGCAAAAAATCCGGTAAACACTAAACCGATCACCGTATCTTCTTTAACGCGAGTTTTGGCTTTGATAAAGCCGATCGCAATTACCGAACCCACCCCAAACACAAAAGCCCCCACAGCCAAAGGAATATTCAAGATATAAGCGATCGCAACCCCCGGCATCACCGCATGAGAAACCGCATCGCCCATCAATGCCCATCCTTTCAAAGTCATGTAACACGAAAGCGCCGAACAAACAATCCCTACTAAGGCGCTGACTAAAATCGCCTTCACCATGAATTCATGCTGCAAGGGTTCCACAAACAACGAAATTAAATCCATTATCTTTGCTCCCGATTCACTTTAGTCAACCCACTTTTAGCAGACGAAAAATCACCCACCGAACCGCCAAAAGTGCGGGAAAGATTTTCCTCTGTAAACACTTCTGAAGTGTTGCCGTAGGCGAGAATGCTGCGATTAATTAAGACTACTTGATCGCAAAATGTAGTAATCGATTCTAAATCGTGAGTAGAAACTAGAATTGTATGTCCTGTTTGCCGCAATTCCATCAGCAAATCAATCATCATTTTCTCAGTTTTAATATCAACTCCGGCAAAGGGTTCATCCAGCAGCAAAACCGTGCCCTGTTGCGCCAAAGCCCGCGCAAAAAAGGTGCGTTTCTTTTGCCCGCCCGATAATTCTCCGATTTGCCGATCGCCCATGGGCCACATTTCCACCCTTTCCAAGCTTTCTCGCACCGCTTGTTTGTCGATCGATCCTGGAATCCGCAACAGATTCATGTAGCCGTAGCGCCCCATCATCACCGCATCATACACGTTAATCGGAAAATTCCAATCTACCTCTTCCGACTGAGGCACATAGGCAACCAGATTGCTTTTTTGCACTTGACGGATCGGCAAGCCATTAATTAAAATTCGTCCGGTGTTTGGCTTCACAAACCCCATAATTGCCTTAAACAGAGTCGATTTTCCCGCACCATTCATCCCCACCAAACCGCAAATCGTCCCCGCTTTAAGTTGCAGAGAGGCGCTGTGCAAGGCTACTTTACCGTGATAAGCAACCGTGACATTTTCAAGATCGATGCCGATTTCCTTCATCTGATTTTCTCCCAATTATCAATTACCTAAAGAACTTATTACGCACGAGGCTCAAAACCCATTACCATTCCCCATTTGTGTCAACTTAACGTCAAACCTACTACCAGTCTTTTGTCTGACGATTAGGGTTCGATCACCCAGGCGCCCCCCGATCGAAGGGCTACCCTGTACACACAAGTCGAGTTGGAAATCAAATGACCCAAAAAAACGGAAATTTATTTTTTTAATCCTTGATTTCCCGTCAACCATTATCAATAATTTAAAACTATTGATAAAAACTTCGCTCATCTCAAAACCTTGCCTAAATGCGGGTTGTGTCAGACACAGCCAGGTTTGTAGGAGTTGTGTGTACACCGTAGTTCTTAAGGGGGGAACAGGAGTCTTCTCTTTCGTCCCCGCAACGATTCGGGGGAGTAGGGGGTATGCGAGGGGGATCTAAACTTTGCCTAAAAGCGACATTTATATGGATTCAGGCTTAACTTGACACCAATACCAATTCCCCATTCCCCGTTCCCCATTACCTATTACCGATTGCCCTGTAAACCTTTTATCAAAGTATTGACGTTGTATTCAAGCATCTTAAGGTAGGTTGATGCAGGGCCTTCCGGTGGAGAGAGGGAATCGACATAAAACACCCCGGCAAATTTAGCCCCGGTTTCCTTTGCTACCTGAAGCTGTGCTTCGTTGCTGACGGTACTTTCGCAAAATACGGCGGGTATTTTGTTTGCTTTGACTGTATTAATCACCCGTTCAACTTGTTTCGGTGTAGATTGCTGTTCGGCATTTACAGGCCAAATATACACTTCTTTCAAGCCGTAGTCGCGCGCAATGTAAGAAAATGCGCCTTCACAACTTACTATGTAGCGTTTGTCTGGCGGAATCGCTGAGATAGCTTGTTTGAGCTTTTCATCGATCGCCTGAATTTCGTCACTGTATTTTGTCGAATTGGCTTCATAGGTTGCAGCATTAGCTGGATCGAGATTTGACAAAGATCTGCGAATATTTTTCACGTAAATTAAAGCATTTTTAGGGGACATCCAAGCATGAGGATTCGGTTTACCTTTGTAGGAATCTTCGGCAATATTAATCGGTTTAATTCCTTCAGTTAAGGTAATGCGGGTAACTTTGGGAAAACTGTTATAAAAACGAGTTGCCCAGCGTTCTAAATTCAATCCGTTATCCAAAATTAGACTGGCATTTTGCCCTCGTTTTAAGTCGCTGGGAGTGACTTCATAGCCGTGAATTTCCGCCCCAGGCTTTGTGATGGATTGAACAGTTAGCTTGTCACCAGCGACATTCTGCGCCATGTCTGCCAACACCGTAAAGGTGGTGAGAACGACTTTTTTGTCTTTTCGGAACCCATCGGTGGCAGTAGGGCTAGAAGCTCGGATTTGATTGGTTTGAGGCTCCGCCGTTGTCTGAGTGTTGCACCCGGTGACGCAAACTCCCAGCAACAGCCCCAATCCAATTATCTGATACAGTTTCCAAACGGGAGAGGAGAGGAGAGATAGGGGGAAAGGGCGAGATAGAGGGAGAATTTGACGCTTTTTGAGCATATATTCCAAAATTCTAGCTAAATTTGCCACAGATTACGGCAGACAGCCCGATCGACTATCGCTAATTTTCATAATATTTTCATTATTTAAATTTATCACAGAATCGGAGAAAATGAAAGAATCACGAACAGCGAGGCTAAATGGGCGATCGTCCCAGCAGAATCAGTATTTTGTGAAGATCTCCAATAGTGGTAATATCTCGGCAGATCGATCGGCTCTGATGCAGAAGAGCGATCGGACGTAAGGGGGAAAGTTCGGTGCGAATCCGGCGCTGTCCCGCAACTGTAATGAGATTATTCCATCTCTGAGTCAGGATGCCCGCCGATTTGTTTACCTGTTGTTTTCATCTGCGAGGTATGGATGATGGTTAGTTCAGTATTTTTACAGTTAATCTGCTGTTGGGTTCCCTTGGGCGATCGACAAAAACGCAATTTTGAGTTAAAACCGCTTTTCGTCGGCGCCACGGGAAACTAAAACAAATGCGAATCAAAGATAGTGTTTGGTGTTTGGCAGTTTTGGCTACTGGCAGAACTTGTTTATTCACCAGAATATTTTGTCCATCGGATATACTGCTTGGAATGGCTTTTGGCATCTAGGACGAGGTATTGTTGTTTGCAAAATAGATACTCAAATTAATGGCTCTATCAATTGGAGTGTGGATCATGTACAGTATGATTTGCAGTTTATTTCCCGCTCGCACGCAACTGCTTATTTCCAACAATTAGAACTAGAGGAAAATACTGTTGCCAATCTGCTGGGAGTTATTGATAGCTATGAACCTGAAAAAGCAATTATTTTTCTACTGCTTGCCAACGGTCAAATCGATATCAATTTATTGCAAAACTTGGCAATTTCGCCCGTTGAGTGCTACGAACAGGTATGCAAGCGCTGGGAAGAATTTCAACTCTACCCGAAATCCTAAAATTTACTAAATTTATCCAATGTCGCAGCCAAAATCAATCGAAATTTCCCAAGTAACTCGTTACCAAAACGCAGCGCTTAATTACTATTTGGGGCTGACAGAATCTCCCTATCTTCACTATGGCTATTGGGAAACCTTACCTGTACCCGCTGATGAATTAACTCTGGCGCGGCTACGAATCGCCCAGCAAGCTTATACGGATAAGTTGTTAGATTTTATCCCGAAAGACATCAAGACTGTCCTGGATGTAGGATGCGGGATTGGGGGAAATGCGGCTTATTTGCTCGATCGCGCTTTTGGAGTCGAAGGCCTCGCGCCCGATCCGTTCCAACAACAGCGCTTTCTCAAGTGTACAGGCGATCGCGCCATCTTCCACCTCACCAAATTTGAAGACTTCCAAGCCACCCATTCCTACGATTTAGTCCTTTTTAGCGAAAGCAGTCAATATATGTCTGCTGTCGATATTGCTAAAGGTGCGGCGGCGGCGATCAATCCCGGAGGCTACGTACTACTTGCTGATATGTTGCGCTCTAATCCTGATTATACAGAAGGAATGTTTTCTAATTGTCATGTTGTGGAAGAACTGGAAGCTGCATTGATGCAAGCGGGATTTAATTTAGTAAAAGCTGAGGATATTTCTGCTCATATTGTACCAACAATTGATTTATATGTCGATACTTTCCGCAGGTATGGACTGAACACAATGATTTATGTTGCGGATTTAATTTCGATCGCGGTTCCGCCGATTCATAAAATTCTGCGTTGGATATTTCGCCGCTGGTTTAAGAAATTGGTGGTTGAAGGATTGGAAGCTAGTCAACTTTTTGAGCAGCATCTTTGTTATGAGATTCAACTTTGGCAGTTGACCTGTGACCTGTGACAGTTGATAGTTGACCTGTGACAGTTGAGAGTTGACCTGTGACAGTTGATAGTTGATAGTTGATAGTTCCCACCAATAACCAATAACCAATAACCAATAACCAATAACTAATGCCCTATGCCCCATGCCCAATTCTAGAATTCGATCGCACTTTTTACTCATATCCCTGCACTTCGCGAGTAGCCATCCACGATTTAAGCCTAAAAATCCCCGCTGGTAAACGCTGCGGGCTCATCGGTCAAAACGGCTGCGGCAAAACCACCTTATTTCTGCTAGCTAACGGCTTGTACCAACCGCAACAGGGGACGATTAGCTGGGAAGGTGAACCCTTTCGCTACGATCGCAAATCTATCATGAAACTGCGCCAACAAATCGGACTCGTCTTTCAAAATCCCGAACATCAGTTAGTTGCTTCCACAGTCGAAGAGGATATCTCCTACGGATTGTACAATCTAGGATTGCCAGAATCCGAAATTGCTCAACAGGTGCAACAGGCGATCGAGCAATTCGAATTAAACGAGCTCGCCCGCGAACCAATCCACAACCTCAGTTTAGGACAAAAGAAGCGCGTTTCGATCGCCGATATCATGGTGCTCAAACCCAAACTGCTGCTGCTAGACGAACCTACCGCCTATCTCGATCCGCGCCACACCCGACAACTCATCGGTTTATTGCAACAAATTCACAGCAGTGGAACCACCATACTTTTAGCAAGTCACGACCTCGATTTTATCTATCGCTGGGCCGATTGGGTGTTTGTGATGGATGGCGGAAAGCTGATTCTAGAAGGAACACCGGAAACCGTTTTTGCCCAGCGGGATGTATTGGAACAATTGCAGCTTGGCGTACCGCTGGCGATCGAGCTAATCGACCAAATAAAGGATCTCGTTGAGAAAAATGATAACTCAAAAATGCCCGCTTTCGAGGAATTGCAACAACAAATTTTAGACGCGCGCCGACAGCTTTAATAAGCTGATGAATTACGCACTTCTACTCCAGAAACCGGGTTTTTACCAAATTTACCGACTCCGACGAATAATTTCGCAAAAACCCGGTTTCTCGCCACATCCCAGAAACCGGGTTTTTACCAAATTTACCGACTCCGACGAAGTATTTCGCCAAAAACCCGGTTTCTCGCCACATCCCAGAAACCGGGTTTTTACCAAATTTACCGACTCCGACGAAGGATTTCGCCAAAAACCCGGTTTCTCGCCACGAAGTAATTAAGTGCGATCGTACCAAATTTGCAGCGCCAACCGATGAACTTCGCGCCAACTAACATTTTTAAGTCTGGCAATTTCCGCACAATCTTCGTATTCCGGCTGCACGTTAACAATCGTTTCTCCTGACTTAGCAACTTTTATTTGCACTTCGCCGTACTCTGTTTGAACTTTCTGGATTTCTCGATCCAAAATAGTTCTCTGTTGAGTCGATCGCCTAATTCCCAGAGTAGTAGTCTCTCGAAACATTACAGCTTCGCAACAATCCTGAAATTCGGGATGACAAATCACACTTAACAAAACCCCCAAGCGCGACTTTTTCATCACAATTGGTGTCGTAAAAACATCCAGAGCTCCAGCGAGAAACAAAGCATCAAAAACATAACCGATCGCCTGCGGGTTTAAATCATCAATTTGCGTTTCCAAAACACAGACTGTTTCCTGCGAATTGGCGATCGGTAACGAGTAATTACTTACATCTCCCCTCTTTCTTACATCCGCTACATCCGTTACAAAATCCGCTGCCGAACCTTCCTTCTCCCCAATCCAGAGGCGCAAAATATTAGGAATTGCCAGATTGCGCGAACCTGCACCCAAACCAATTAGCTGAACTTGCATCGATGGTGGCGGGCCAAAAGCAGAGGCGAGAGTACAGGCGATCGCAGTACCCGTAGGAGTGCACAACTCGCGATCGATCCCATTGCTATAAACCGGCACTCGGTGCGTTTCCCACAACCGCATCACAGCAGGCGTGGGCACAGCTAACCTACCGTGAGCCGCCTTCACCGTACCCCCACCAGTCGGCATCGGCGAAAAGTAAAACTCCTGAATATCCAACCAATCCAAACCCAAACAAGTACCGACAATATCAATAATTGCATCCGTAGCCCCCACCTCGTGAAAGTGAACCTCGCTGGGGGGGATACCGTGTACGGCACCCTCTGCATCTGCTAAGGAGCGAAATACCGCCAAACTCCACGCTTCCACGCGCGCAGGCAATTTTGCAGCGATGATAATCTGCTCAATTTCCGGCAAATGGCGGTGATGAGTGTGGCTAATTTGGGCATCTGCTTCGCCGTGACTGTGAGAATGTTCTTCCCCATCATGATGATGGTGATGGTAGTGGCGCCTGTCGAAAGTTGGGGATTCCGTTTCCAAGGGATCGAGGGCGGAGTCAGCAGCCAGATTGTTTAATTTTAAAGGCAAATCTCCTGTTAAATCGACATAAAATTTAGTTGCTTGTTGAGTATTGCGGTGGACTAATTCGGCCCGCAATTGGTATTCTGTCGAAATGCCGAGTAAATGGAGTTTTTCGATTAGGTAGTCTAAGGGAACACCAGCGTGTACAAGAGCTCCTAGGCACATATCGCCAGCAATGCCGGTGGGACAGTCAAAATAAGCTATTTTATTCATTATTAGCAATTAATTTTCAACATTGATTGTTTTAGCACATTTGTCGATCGCCCACTTAGCCTGCAATATCTTAACATGGCAATTATTTACGGAATCCATCCAGTTGCACCCCAGAAAGACCGGATCGAGAAGATTACAAAAGCTCTCAAAGATGGGGCAGTGATGCTTTATCCCACAGATACAGTTTACGCGATCGGCTGCGATCTCAACTCCAAATCTGCCGTAGAACGAGTCAGGCGGATCAAGCAACTATCCAATGATAAGCCCTTAACCTTTCTGTGTTCCTCATTGTCAAATATCACCGAATATGCTGCCGTCACCGATGAAGCATACAGAATCATCAAGCGGTTAATCCCCGGGCCCTACACATTTCTGCTACCAGCTAGCAAGTTAGTGCCCAAATTGGTAATGAACCCAAAACGCAAAACCACGGGAATTCGCGTTCCCAACCACCCGCTTTGTTTTACACTGCTAGAATCTTTGGGAAATCCGATTATTTCCACATCTGCTCACATTACCACAGATGATGAAGGTGCAGCACCAGTGCCGGAATCTAAAGCAGAAAGCTTTGGCAAGGCTGAACTATTTGACTGTTTTTTAAAGTTAGTAGATATCATTGTCGATGATGATTCAGATCCGGGCTATCAAGTTTCTACCATTCTTGATTTAACAGAAAGCGAGCCGATTGTGGTTCGTCGCGGTTTGGGATGGGAAGCAGCCGCCGCTTGGGAAAAAGATTAAAATTGCAGGCTTCTTCCGCTCATCCATAAGTCCGCCGGGGGTTCAAAACCCCCGTCTCATAGCGAAAGTCCTCTTAAAGAGGACTGCTAAATATAGCGGTTATGCTGTTAAATTTAATTTATATATAGCGGTTCTCAAAAACATGAGGATAGCCCGGTTTGGCCTATGCCCGGTTTGGCCTATGCCTTATGCCCTATGCCCGGTTTGGCCTATGCCCGACATACCTCACCTTTTTGAGAAAGGCTATAAATCCTGTATTTTAACTGGTTCCAAGGCTCTGCCTGGGAACCTATATCCAGAGGCTCTGCCTCGCCTGGAAAAATGGAGGCTCTTCCTCCGGATCTGCGTTACCAGGCTAAGCCTGGTAACGAGTTGTGAGGTGAACCCACGGAGGTGGGTTTTGTTTGTATCGACGCGGTTTCAACCGCCCGGTATTCTATCCATTCTTCAACCCACGGAGGTGGGTTTTGTTTGTATCGACGCGGTTTCAACCGCCCGGTTGCCTAAAATTAATTAAACTTAAATAACCCGTAGGGACACAACACTGTTGTGTCCTCTATCTTGACAGGCGGCCTGTCAGAATCGCCACCTAACAAACCTGGGAAAACAAATTAAGCTTCTACCTTAACTCCTTTCCAAAAAGCAACATATCCTGCAATATTTTTAGCAGCATCTTTCGGAGTAGGATAGTACCAAGCAGCATCCTTATTGACTTGTCCGCCGACTTCAACACTGTAGTAACTAGCAACACCTTTCCAAGGGCAAGTAGTGTGAGTGCTGCTGTCCTTGAAATACTCGCGATTGATGGCATCCGCCGGGAAATAATAGTTGTTTTCTACAACTTCGCACTTATCGCTCTCGGCCAAAACGGCACCATTCCAAATTGCTTTCGGCATCGGTTTATCTGCTTAAATTGAGATTCTCAAATATTGTAACTGTATTTGTGCTCAAAAGACCTAGAATAAGGTAGAAGTCAACAACCAATTACTGCAAATGTCAGGGTCGAATCCGCCAACATCTCTCGCGCCCTCATCCCTCGAACAATCCCTCAAACATTTCTTTGGCTATGACTCTTTCCGCCCGGGGCAGCGGGAAATTGTCGAAGCTGCTCTCCAACAACGCGATATGATGATTGTCATGCCGACTGGCGGTGGCAAGTCTTTGTGCTTTCAATTACCGGCTTTGTTGAAACCGGGATTGACTGTGGTGGTTTCGCCGCTGATTGCCCTGATGCAAGACCAGGTGGAAGCTTTGCAGGATAATGGGATTGGGGCGACTTTTCTCAACAGCACTTTGAGCGCGATGGAAACCCGATCGCGCGAAACAGCAATTCTCGAAGGTAAAATTAAACTGCTGTACGTTGCCCCGGAACGGTTGCTGGGCGAGAGATTTTTACCGTTTTTAGATATAGTAGCAAGTAGATTGGGAATTTCGGCATTTGCGATCGACGAAGCCCACTGCGTTTCGGAATGGGGGCACGACTTTCGACCAGAATACAGGCAAATGCAGCGAGTGCGCGATCGATATCCCGACATCCCCATTATGGGACTAACCGCCACCGCCACCGAGCGCGTCCGCCAAGACATCATCCAGCAGCTAAACCTGCGAAATCCCTACATCCACGTCGCCAGCTTCAACCGCCCCAACCTATACTACGAAGTCCGCCAAAAAACCAAGCACAGTTTTGCCGAAGTCTTGCAAATCATCCAAAAAAAAGGCGGTTCAGGAATCATCTACTGCCTCAGCCGGAAAAAAGTTGACGAAGTTGCCTACAAATTGCAGCAAAGTGGCATCCAAGCCCTACCATACCATGCCGGAATGAGCGATGTAGATCGATCGACCAATCAAACCCGCTTCATTCGCGACGACGTGCAAATAATGGTAGCAACAGTCGCCTTCGGTATGGGAATCAACAAACCCGACGTAAGATTTGTAATTCACCACGACTTACCCAAAAACCTAGAAGGATACTATCAAGAATCCGGCCGCGCCGGCAGAGACAACGAACCATCCCACTGCACCTTATTTTTTGGATTCGGCGATGTCAAAACCATCGAATACATCATCGAACAAAAACCCGACGAACAAGAACAAAGAATAGCCCGCCAACAGTTAAGGCGAGTAATCAACTATGCAGAATCCAGCGATTGCCGCCGCACAGTCCAGCTAAGTTATTTCGGCGATTCATTTCCCGGCGATTGCGGCAACTGCGACAACTGTTGCAACAAAAAACCCGTAGAAGACTGGACGCTTGAAGCCATGAAATTTCTTTCCTGCATCGCCAGATGTCAAGAGAAATTCGGGATGAATCATATTATAGACGTGCTGCGGGGTTCAAAAAGTCAAAAAATATTGCAATACCAGCACAACCAACTTTCCACCTACGGCATTGGCAAAGATAGAAGTGCAGACGAGTGGAAAAAGTTAAGTCGTTCGCTGATCAACCAAGGTTTGTTAGACGAAAAAACAGACGGCTTTCCCATTTTAAAACTCAACGAGAAAAGTTGGGAAATCATGAAACGCCAGCGCACAGTCGAAATTGCCATTGAAGCGCCGCGAGAAGTACAGGGAAGAACTCGCTCTTTGGCAGTAGAAGTCGAAGGTTTATTTGCCATCCTGCGGACACTTCGCAAACAAATTGCCGACGAACAATTTGTACCGCCTTACGTAGTTTTTGCTGATAGAAGCTTGCGAGACATGGCAGAAAAACGCCCGCAAAATCTCACCGAATTTGAAGAAGTTTACGGCGTCGGCAGCAACAAACGAGATAAGTACGGCAAAGTTTTCTTAGAGGCAATTCAGGCTTTTTGCAAAGAACAAGGATTGCCAACAGGTGCAGCATCTTCTGCTGCCGCCAATCTTCCCACTCTTGCTAACGTTCCATCTTATTCGCAGATGCAAACCTGGGAATTGTACCGCCAAGGTTTGACAGTTCAAGGTATAGCCAATGCGCGGGGCATGAGTCCGACTACTATTGCGGGACATCTGGTAGAATTGATGGATATGGGCAAGGAAGTTGATCTAAATTTGTTGGTAGAATCGGAACGCCAGCAGGCTATTGTCCAAGCAATTGAAGTGATTGGAGATGAAAGGCTGAGAGCAATTTACGAGTATTTGCAAGAACGTTATACGTTTGAGGAAATTAAGTTTGTGCGCGCTTGGTGGCGGCAAAATTATGTCAGTTTTTAACCGCATATGTTGGCGGATTAACGCTGAGGGACGCCGATGATTAATGGATAGGAGGGGTAAATGAGAATTAAGAAAGTGAGAGGGAGAAATATTTAAATCAACGCGCCAACGATATTAGGCTTCTCTGCGCGCAGTGCGCAGCCTACACTTTTGAATTGTGCAATAAATAGTTCACCTCATTAGCCAGCCATTCGTTAAACATATTGTGCAATATTTCTTGATACCTTTCTGGGGTTAATTCCGCCGGGATAAACTTTTCAACCATGCACAAGTGATATCCTCCCTCGGTTTCAATTGGACGAATCACTTCTCCGGGTTTAGCGCCAAATACGGCGACGGCTAAGTCTGGTTTTAAACCCCACCGATAAACTTTGCCTTCGCAACCGCATAAATGCCGACGATTTTCGTCGATGTCGTAAAGGTGGGCGGCATCAAAAAAGCTGATTTCTCCTTCTTGAATTTCATAAAATATTTCTCGCGCAAGCTGTAGGTTGGCAACAATTATTTGATAAAAAATTATTTGATCGAATTGCAATTTGTTTTGCACGAAATTCTTTTCTACTTCTTTGGCAAATAAGTGTTCGGCTAGTTTTTGGGCGAGGAGCCGATCGCAAATTCCGGCCTCTAAGTCTTCTACGGAAATCATCTGATCCGCCAGCCAAGCAATCGTATCCGCCGCTTTTTCCAAACGCTTCTCGCGCCGCAGCTTGTCGCCTGCAACTTGAATTTCTGCGGGAGTGACACTTAACCCCCGTTCCTCGGCTGCTTTGTCAATAACTTTTTTCTGCAAAACTTTTTGACAAAATGGCTTTAATTGCAGCTCTTGTCTGAGTAGTTCGGTGATTTCAGTTGATTCAACCAATGGCTGGGACAAGTCTTTCATCTTTCTCTCTCAAGCTATATAAGTTTATTAAGCTCCTCCCCCTCAGCTTCCTGCGGGGGAGTTCGCGTTAACGGTTAACGGTTAGCTAAAATATGTTATGCAAGCAAACTCATAAAATCAGCATTGCTCAAAGTTGTTGCACCCGCTGCGTTAACTGTTCCCAAAACAACGGCTAAAATTCGATCGCCATTATTTGAACTAAACTTGACCAGAGTCGCGTCTGCCGTACCGTTACTGTCAGTATCAAACGCGACGAGTACAATGTCTCTGGCAGAAACTCCCCCTGTCAGACCAATTTTATCACCTTCAGCGGCATGGAAATCAACGACTCGATCTGCTAAAAATGGATTAGTCGCAGAACTCGCGCTCTCACGTCTAAATCCAAAGGTATCAGCGCTGCTACCTCCAATCAATGTATCGGTGCCTAATTCGCCACAAAGAAAATCGTCGCCGTTGCCGCCAATCAGCAAATCTTGACCTCTTCCTCCCCGCAAAGTGTCGTTGCCATCGCCTCCTTCGATCGTATCATCACCTCCGTCACCTTTGACAATATCATCGCCGCCTCCTGCAAAAACTCGATCGAACCCGCTACCGCAAGTAATCACATCGCTGCCGCTGGTGCCGAGCCAATATCCGCCGCCGTTGAGATAGTCGTAAGTGACAGTTAATTCCGCAGGATTGTTGGCTGGGGCGGTAACTTTTGGAGCTGGCGTTGTGTCTAGTATTGGTGCTGCTGGGGCCGAAGCTAGCGAATATCCGCCGCCGTTGAGATAGTCGTAAGTGACAGTTAATTCCGCAGGATTGTTGGCTGGGGCGGTAACTTTTGGAGCTGGGGTTGTGTCTAGTATTGGCGATCCTGTGGCCCAAGCTGTGGCGCTACTGGTTGGGGGCGCGAGTGTAGAAGCACTCGCTGACGCGCTGCCACTGCTAGATGTAGCCCCCGCAGCGTAAGCAGTCTCACTGCTGCTACTGCTTCCCGTCGGGGAAGTCGCTGTCACGCTGCTGCTACTGCCCGCACCGCTGCTATTTGCAAAGGAACTGAAATTGCCGGAAATGCTGCTGCTCGCACCGCTGCTGTCTCCTAACGGTGCAAGTGTTGGCGCAGGTATTGGCGCAAGTGTTGGTGCAAGTGTTGGCGCAGGTATTGGCGCAGGTGCTGCTGCTGGAACCCAAGCTATGCCGCTAGTGGTTGGGGGCGCGAGTGTAGAAGCACTCGCTGACGCGCTGCCACTGCTAGATGTAGCCCCCGCAGCGTAAGCAGTCTCACTGCTGCTACTGCTTCCCGTCGGGGAAGTCGCTGTCACGCTGCTGCTACTGCCCGCACCGCTGCTATTTGCAAAGGAACTGAAATTGCCGGAAATGCTGCTGCTCGCACCAGGGTTATTCGTCGCCAACGAATTCAAGGTGTTTAAAATATTGCTGTTTCCAACAATATTATTTAAGCTCTGAGGAGCTAATGAATCTAAGGAAGGCATAGCGATTTATCTCCTTTTACCTGTAGGGCTGTCCAGCCTGATTTTTAGTGAATTTGATTTAGCCATCATAATCATCATCAAAACGCCTTTGAAAATTTGCAACGAACCTGACTCTCGCCGGCACTGTAGCAGTTTTCAATTGGGTGAGTATATAGCCTGACAATTACCTTTTTTCCCATTACCATTTCTGATTCAACTGCCAACCGCGATCGCAAATCATTAGGGCTGACCGATACAGATGAACAAAGATCTGCTATGGTTCAAGGACACAGAATAACTGTTTCCAGTGCCAGCGTAAGAGTTAGCTGTAGCTGAGGCTTCAGTAAAAGCCATATAAGGGCGAACATAGACCTTGGTGTAAGTGTTAACCAGAGTCGAGGTATTTTCGCCAATAGCAACAGCATTAGCATCAGCACTACCAAATCCATAGGTGGCAAAAGTGTGAGCGCTACCAGTCGCGATCGTAGAACCAGCACCTACAAGCTTGCTCGATCCTAAAACTGCCTCTACATAATCTAAATTATCAATAATCATGTTTTTTTTTCCGGCATAATTTTTACTTGCTGCTTAACTGATGTCATACCATTTTTCACAACTTATGCAACAGTATTCGTAGGTGCGGAGCCATTCTTTAATCCCTAAATTAACTTGAAAAGCTCATGCATCCGCAACTTACACAAGAGTCTAGGAAACAAACCCAACAATTTTTGTGTAGCACGATTTTTGATAAATGGTATTAGAAAGCGAGCCAGCCAACGCCATTAAGTATGTTGGCACAGTTCAAAACAGCTATGTAAAGTTTGGCAAGCATTTGTTACTTACCTATCTAGAGTTCAATCCAGCAATTATTGCATTGCTTGACATAGCTGGGTTTCTGACTGCTTGTCTGGGCTATTGTTAGTAACAGTAGCAGCTCAAACCAGAACTGGCCGCGATCGCAGTGCCGCTAGAGGAAGAGCTGCCTGGTGTGTTCTCTGCATTGTTGAAGGTATGAGTCATAGTCCCAGAACCTAGGGCTAACACGCCAGATTTAGCAGCCGCAGGGCGGTACTACTACTACTGGTACATAACATGGAGGTGGGGTGTAGCAGCCGCCGTATCCCTTCGGCTCGTGAGACTTGTCCTCTTTGTCGTGTTTGTCGTGTTTGTCTTTGTCTTCGTGTTCGTCTTTGCAGCCACTACCACCGAGGACGCTGGTTGCTTCGGAAACGAATTCGACATAGTTCAGGTCTGATAAAATCATGATTTTTGTGCTTTTAATTTAGTGGTCGATCGCAGCAATCTTGTTTGCTTTCGATGTGCCTAATATATCTAGATTAATTAGAGCTATGTTGCCAATTTGGCAGATTTGTTGGCAAAGAAAGTTTAAATGTAACTTCATAAATATGTTAACTCTTGGCTCGCAAACTACAGAATATATCTCTACTATTCCTGGAGGAGTCACCTGGGTTTGATGGACGAGAATACTTGCTTTTAGGCCTCGACAAAAGTTGAAAAACCCGGCTGACGAGAGTATTGAATGCGTCCAAGGCAGTCTGCATTTAAACACAAAAATCAGCCTCGTTTTATACTTGATGAACGAGACTGGTATTAGATTTTAGTATTGGGATCGATCGATCGCCTGTACAGACAAACACTGCTCTGGCTAAACAGCATGAATTGCCGATCGCTTGGTCTTTTTTGAGTCGCCAACAAATTATCAGGTACGATCGCACAACAGTGTTGCCATTTTGGCAGAAAACTCCCTTTCACCCGATCGCCCGCAGCAAGTCAACCAAAAACACGTACACTCAACGCTCACAACCGGGTGATCGATCGACTAATTTACTTTCCCGCACAATTAAACCAGCCCGTCTTAAATCCAGCAAAAAATCCTGGATTTGGAACATCAACCCCGGGCGCCGAGATATTTAAACCTGCGCCGCCGAGTTGGGCGACAAAACCTGCGGTATCTGAGTGCAACTCGCTCAAAGCCTCAATTGCACAACCACCTCGAACTCCGGCTCGTTTTTCCCTCGCCACTTCCACATAATCTAAATCCGCAATTTTGCTCAGCACCGACTGAGTTTCCGATTTCCTCGTTTGGGTATTTTCCTTAAGCAAGCGGTTAGAAGTGCGGTAGGGAATATAGTCGAGAGGGTTGTAACCCGTGCACCGCAAAAGTAAAAAACAAGCCCAAGAATACTTTCCTGCCAAAATCGCTGAAATTATCTCATCCAATTGTTCGGGTTTGATTCCAACTTGGGAATGATTGGCAGAATGGTGAAATTGCGAATTCATGGTTTTATCCTGTTTTGTGTAAATTAGTTGGCTGTTGACTCTTGAGTGGAGAGGGGAAGAGGGGGAGAGGGGGAGAGGGGGAGAATTGTGCTTGCTCCCTCGAACTAATAACTAATGACTACTGACGTTGGACGTTCGCTCGGGGGGGGACAGCACTATGACAACTGACAACTGACAACTGACAACTGACAACTGACAACTGTCAACTGTCAACTGACTACAAACTCATGCCGCCTTTTTGTAGTTGCTTGAGCGGATCGAGCAAAACGTCAGCTATGGAGCGCTGGCGGATGACAATTTCCGCACTAGCTGTCTGGCCCGCTTTGAGTTTCCAGGTTTGATTGTTGGCTTTAACTGAGTCTCGATCGAGACTCACTTCCACCCGGTAAAAAACACCCAATCGCTCGTCTGTTTTGGCATCCGGCGAAATCGATACAACTTTTCCCGGCATCACGCCGTAATTTTGATAGGGAAAAGCATCGAATTTGACTTGTACCGGCATTCCGGTTTTGACAAAACCCGCTTCTCGGTTCGGTAAACTGACTTCCAGCACTAGCGGAGCCTGATTCGGAGTCATTTCTGCAATAGTTTGACCCGGTTGCACGACTTCGCCGGTGTTGCGAATGTTGAGCGCGGAAATCACTCCGCTGACCGGTGCGTAGAGAAATCTTTGTTTGAGCTTATTTTTGGCTTGAGCGAGCATGGTTTGGGTTTCGGCAATTTTGGATTTGATTTGATTTAATTCCATTTCCAACTGCTGAACTTTTTGCTCTTTTTGTAACTGTATTTCCCGCGCTGCGGCTTGTTTGCTGGCGGCTTCGGCTTGCAGCCGATCGACTTCTGCCATTTGTTCGGTTAATTGGCCTTCCATTTTGCCGATCGAATTAATGCGATCGCGCACACCTTGCTCGACTTCAAACAGCCTTTCCTTAACCTGAGTTGTCTCAGAAAGTTGACTCCTGATCGCAGCACTTTGCCTGTCGCGCACGGTTTGCTCGACTTCAAATGCTCGATCGTCAGCCTGAGTTTTCTCCCCCAACTGGCTTCTAATCAAGGCATTTTCGCTTTCCCGCAGAGCTTCTTCAGCTTGAAACAAAACATCTTTTGACAGCGCTCCCTCATCTACCAAAGGTTTGAGCCGCCCTACCCGCTCTTTGTGAGCCGCCACTTTTGCTTGCAATTGTCCCAGCAACTCTTGAGTGATATTTTGCAGCGGTTTTACCCGATCGCGCCTAGTCTCTTGAGAAGTGATATCAGTTTTCAGTTGCGACAACAGATTTTGTGCCTGCTTTTCCAGAGGTTTGAGCTGTTCCTGCCGCGCTTTCTGAGACACTACATCTGCGTGCAATTGCTCGATTTGAGACTGCGTGGTGGCCGCTGAAGCGCGAGCTCGGTCGATCGCAGCTTGGGCCCCTCGCTTGTCCGCCGCAGCAATCGCGAGGCTCGCTTCAGCTTCCAGTCGAGTTCTCTCGATCGAACTAATCTGCTGCACCAATTGAATCCGATCGGCCCCCAGCATTTGATCGAGACGATCCACCTCGCTCCTAGCCGTTTCCGGGTCTAATTCCGCCACTAATTGTCCAGCTTGGATTTTTTGACCTTCTTTGATCGCGAGGTTGATAATTTTTCCCGTCTCCGTCGGATGAATTTTGTAAACAGCACCTTTGGGAACTAATTTGCCCTGAGCGTGACCAACTTGGTCAATTTTGCCCAAAGTTGCCCACGCTCCAAAAGCTGCAAAAAAAACCATTCCTCCTAAGATCAACCGCTGGGGAAAAGATACTGGCGGCTGGTCGAGTACCGAGTGCAAAGAAGTAGACCAATTATCAGCATCAGGCTGCCGGAACTTTCCAATATTTATACCGTCATTAGTTTGAGAAGAGCGATTTTTGGCTTCGACTACTTCTAAAGAGCGGTCTTTTTTTCTGGCTTCGTTTTCTTGCCTTAAAGCTACGCCCCCATAGATTTCACCTATCTCGTCAGGAGCGGCGCTTAATTCTGTGCTATCTTGTGAAACCATGATAGTTACTCCTAATTGGTAATTGGTAATTGGCAATTGGTAATCGGCAATTGGTAATTGGCAATTGGTAATCGGTCATTGGCAATCGGTAATTGGCAATCGGTCATTGGCAATCAGTCATTGGCAATCGGTCATTGGCAATTGGAAATTATCTCATTTCTTGTGTTGGTTGCTAATGACGGCAGGACGGCAGGACTACTGTTCGCTCGGGGGGGACAGCACTAATGTCAAGCGGTCAACTGACAACAGTCAACTGACAACTGACTTTAAAGATCGAGCTGTTGCTGAGCGAGGTGATAGTAAAGTCCGCGTTCGGCCATCAATTGGTCGTGGTTGCCTTGTTCAGCTAAAATGCCTTTGTCTAGAACCAAAATGCGATCGGCACTGCGCACCGTAGACAACCGGTGAGCGATGATAAACACAGTGCGATCGCGGCCGATGCGAGCCAGATTTTGCTGGAACCTGCGCTCCGACTCGGTATCCAGCGAAGAAGTTGCTTCGTCCAAAATCAAAACTCGGGGATCGCCCAACAGAGCACGGGCGATCGCAATTCGCTGCCGCTGGCCCCCAGACAAACTCGTTCCCCTCTCCCCCACAGGAGTTTGATACCCCAGCGGCATATCTTGAATAAAAGCGTGAGCTTCTGCTAACTTCGCCACTTCTATCGCCTGTTCCAAACTTGCAGAATCAGCATCCTTTCCGTTTTTATACAGGGTAATATTTTCCAAAATCGTTCCCGAAAACAAGAAACAATCTTGAGGAACAACACCCAACTGAATTCGCAGCGAGTTTGGAGAAATGTGGCGAATATCGTGGCCGTCGATAGTCAGCCGCCCTTTTTCAGGATAATAGAAACCTTGCAGCAGCTTCACCAAAGTGCTCTTACCGGAACCGCTGCGCCCGACAATTGCCACCGTTTCTCCAGCTTGCACCTCAAAGCAAAGATTTTGCAGCGTATTGCGTTCCTCATCCTGAGAATAGCGGAAAGAAACATTCTCAAACTTGACACTTCCCTGAATGCGAGGCAGCACCAGCATTGGTGTGTAAGGACTTTCTTCAGGTTCGGCCGAGAATACATCATCCAAACGCTCTATCGAAACCAGCACTTCTTGAAACTCATCCCAAAGTCCCACCACCGAAAGCACAGGAGAAATTACGCTCCCAATCATCATATTAAAAGCCACAAATTGACCGATCGTCAACTCATCTTGAATCACCAGCATTACCCCGTACCACAGCAAAACCGTGCTGCCCACAGTATTAATCGTACCCCCAACTACCTGCAAAGAATTCCCCAACTTCTGCCCCCGAAATTTAGTATTAATCAAGAAGGTTAATTGGTCTTCCCAGCGCCAGCGCATTTCTCGCTCAGCAGCAGTTGCCTTAATCGTCGCCACCCCAGTAATCATCTCCACCAAAGATGAACTTTGCTTAGCACCAGCGTTAAAAATATCCCGCGACACTTGGCGCAGAAACGGAGTTGCAACTACAGTCAAAATCACAATCGGCGGAATCAAAGCCAGCACCAACAAAGCCAGACGCCAGTTATAGTAAACCATCAGTCCGATGTAAACCACAGCCATCAAAGCATCCAACCAAGCAGTCATAGCTCGGCGAGTCAAAAACGACTGAATTTTTTGATTTTCCTGAACCCGAGTCAAGATATCGCCCACCTGACGAGATTCAAAAAACTTGATCGGCAAACTGAGAGTATGACTGATAAAGCCGCTAATTAAAGTCACGTCAATCCGGTTCGACAAATAATCCAGCAAATACTGTCTCGTTGCCCCCAACAGCGACCGCCAAATACTAAACATCAGCAGTCCGATCACGAAAACGTTCAGAGTTACCATGCTTTTGCTGACAACTACTTGGTCGAGAATTACTTGGGTAAATAGGGGACTAACTAGGCCAAAAATTTGGAGCAAAAAAGATAGTACCAGGATTTGGATCATCGTAGCGCGGTAGGGCCAGATTATGCCAAGAAAATTTTGAATTTTGATGCCTTTATGTTCGGCACTGTGATTGCGGTATAGTTCCGCTGTCGGATCTAAAACTAGGGCGTACCCAGTCCAATTTTCGGTAAAATTTTTAATACTCATCCACCGCTTGCCCGCCGCCGGATCGGCAACTAAAACCTGTTGATTTTTAAAGCGGTAAACTGCAACGTAGTGATTGCCTTGCCAGTGAGCGATCCAGGGATTTTGATTGCGGAGCGGAGTTAAAGAAGCTCGCACGGGACGGGTTTGAAATCCCATGCTTTCCGCTGCTTTTGCCAGATTTTTGAGCGAGGCACCGCTGCGGCCAACTTCTGCCAGTTCGCGCAAGTAATTCAGACTGAATTTCTTACCCCAATATTCGCTAATCATAGCTAAGCAGGTGGCGCCGCAATCTGCTGCGCTCTGTTGTTCAATGAAGGGGTATCCGGTGCTAAACCAGCGGCGCCGCTTGGGTTTGGGAAAGCCAATGATTCCGGTTGCCTGTTTTTTCCGATCGACTGCCGTTAATTTTGATGGCTCACTTTTTGAGGTGGACGTGGCATCTTTTAGCGGCGTTACTAAGCTTAAAATCGGAGGTTTGCGGATATTTTTAGGGCGGGAATTGCTGTCGGAAACAATTGTGGATGAGGCGATTTCCCACTGTTCGGCGCCAAGCTGGTAAATTAGCAGGTCTGTTGCAGCTTTCCAGTCGCTCGGTACGTCTGAATGCCCCCAGTTACTGCCGATAATTGGCGCTGCTTGACCTTGAATTGTGCCGCTGCGGAGCCAAAAATGATTGGTGGTTTTTTTGCAGTACCCAGCGAGGGAAACTCCGGCAGTAATTCGACTTTCTTCTAGGTAAGGAAGTAACTGCGGCCACAGAAGTTGTTGTTGGTGGGAAGGGAGCGATCGCAAATCTGTTTGCGTCTTGAAAAATATTAACTGCTGCCGCTGTTGGAATTCTTGCTGCAAGTGCTGTTGCAGTTGGGGGAATTCCTCTAAAATAACCTGCAATTTGGCGCAGTTAATTCGAGCGATTTGGCAAGTACCGGCCGCAACTGCCTTGTAAGGCAGTCCGCTGTCAATAAATAGGTTGTCTGTCCCAAACACTGCTCCGAGTTCCAGTACCACCGCCGAAACTTCGTGCTGTTGAGACGCTTCTACCGCTAGCAGCCTGACTCTTCCCTGGCAAACTAAATAAAAATTGCGATCGCTCTGTGCTTTTTCAACTAAATTGTTTGTACTATCTGGTATTTGATATTGGGTGATTTCATCTCCGAGCTGAAACTCGCAAATTTCACAGGCTGTATTTAATTTGGCAAATAATGTCTGTTCTGCACCGATTTCTTCCAATAGTTTCTGAAGAGCTGGATCGGTTGGCAATGAGGCTTGGGAGCGATCGACGTAATTCTGTACCCCTAAAGTTTTTTTCATTGATTTCCCTGCTTTCCCTGTTGAATTATTCTGTGATTTTTTGGTAACAAATATTAACCAAATTATGTCATTTCTGGGTTGTTATACTACAACTTAGCAGGCTTAAAAAGCTCTTTGAGTTGTGCGGCGAAAACCCGTTATTTCCAACATTTTTGATTTGAAAAGACAATTTTGGGGATTTCGGAATGCGTTTTTTTCGGTCAATTCTGGTTATTGCGTAAGTGTTGTTTTTGCTGTCTCCAATCATAGCTTACAAGATGGCTAGTATGGCTACAGTCAAAGGGTCAGCTTTACAGAGTCTTTATAATTTAGCGGTAGTGTCCGCAGAATTGTGAAGTTACTGTGAAGTTAATTCGGTATGGCTTGTGCCTGAGACTCGTGAATACACGTAGATACCTTAATTAAACATTAAAACCTTTCAATTATCGATAATTTGTGCATTGCAGAAGAATTAATGTAAAGAAATATTGCTGATTTGTAGCAGGAATTAAACGAATTAATTGAGAATTGAGCCTGGGTATTTATAGGGATTAAAGCCAAGAAGTTGGAGTTCTAATTCAGGGGGAAACTAATCGCTGGGGCACCAACTTTGCAGCGGACGAAGAAACTGGGTTTTTTATTAAAACCTCTCAGGGAGCCCGATCGCCAAGAAACACGGTGGTTAAGCTGATGCTTAATCTAGGCTTGCAGCCTCTTCTCATATCTCACATGGGTTCTATAAAGCGATCGCCCTCTCTCGATCGTAAAATAATACATCTTAAGAATGTTGACAAACTTGAGAATGTGTGTGTGTTAAATCTCAAATTTCTGTGAAACTAGCTATTAGTCCGATCGCCCTTAAATCGCATACAGTCATATAATCCAGACTATAATATCAACTTGATATAAATGCTTGAATTATCAGCCTTAGGACTGCTACAGTGGCAACCCCTGCACGGCTATCGGCTAAAGCAACAACTGGAGCTATTTATGAGCAGTTGCATCAGCGTCAACTACGGAGCAATTTACCCACTTCTGAAACGCTTGCAAGAGCGAGGCGAGATTTCGGTAATTGCCGAAGCTGCCGGAGATGCCGGCAACCCGCGCAAAATCTACGAAATTACAGCCCTAGGGCGCGATCGCTGGCGAGAAAAAATGCTCGAACACCCTCAAGAAAGCTGGGTTAACAGTCGATCGCGCTTCCAAATCAAATTTTTCTTTTTTGGTGACTTAGAACCCCAAGAAAGAATCAAGTTGCTCGAACAACGCTTGAGAGTCTGTTACCTGCGCCAAGACTATCTAGAAAGCCAACAAGCTGAACATGACAATGCTGTTGACTCGTATCAAGCAGCATCCTGGCAAAGGTGTACAGACACCCTCCAGTTAGAAATTCAGTGGTTGACAGAGCAACTAGCCCAAGAGCAAAGCGCGATCGGTTCGTAGTGCGGAATTCATTCCGCTCTGAAATTGCGGACGCTCAGTCCGCACGCTCGATCGGTGTTTGTTTGTAGTGCGGAATTCATTCCGCTCTGAAACTGCGGACGCTCAGTCCGCACGCTCGATCGGTATTTGTTTGTAGTGCGGAATTCATTCCGCTCTGAAACTGCGGACGCTCAGTCCGCACGCTCGATCGGTGAATCCGCCGACTCCCAGGCAAAATCCCTCCAACGGAGCTATTTAAGTGAGTCATAAGGAGGATTTATAGTCCTTCGTGCACGTGATAAATTTTGAGGGCTTGCAAACAACTTCCTACAAATAATCGCCGCCAGGCTTGGCTGACGCCAATCACACTACAGCCAAGCACATCTCCCCCATTAAAAAATCTACTTTCTAGATTGCCTTCTGTTTGAGGGCTTGTCCTTATTCCACTGGTATGAGCGGGGGAGCGAAGATTGGCCCTAACTCTACGTAAGTCAGGTGTTAAAAAAATCTAACTGGTGCTGCCAATGAGTTATTCTAAATCCCCAGAATCCGTCGTTGAAACTGAAGAGCAAAAATCTACTACACCGGAACTGCACCCAATCGATGCAGATAGCTATCAACCCCAGGATTTTCCCGCCGTTCCCGATCGCCCCCGCCCTGTTAAACGGCGATCGCGCTGGCCCCTAATTGCTGCGATCGCGATCGTCACAGCAGGCGCAGGTTACGGCTTGTACTCGTGGCAATTGAGTCACAATCGCGCGCCACAAGCAGCAGCAGCCCAACCCAAAGCCACACCAGTCAAGCTCGCAACCGTTGCAACCAGCTCTGTTCAAGATACCTCGGAATTTGTCAGCAGCTTGGAGGCAAAACGTTCGGTACAAATCAAACCGGAAACAGAAGGGCTAGTCACGCAGATTTTTGTCAAATCCGGAGATGCGATCGACCAAGGACAAGCCATCGCCCGGATCAAAAGCGACAGCGCCGAAGCTCAATTAAGACAATCCCAAGCCAATTTGAGGGCTGCTGAATCGAATTTAGCCGAATTGCAAGCCGGAAGCAGGCCAGAAGAAATCGCCCAAGCTCAAGCCCAAGTCGCCCAAGCAATCGCCAACCTAGCTCAACTGCGATCGGGAAATCGGCCAGAACAAATTGGCCAAGCTCAAGCCCAAGTCGCCCAAGCAATCGCCAACCTAGCCGACGCCCAAAGCGGCAGTCTTTTAGAAGAGATCGCCCAAGCCAGAGCGCAAATAGAAGCCAGCAAAGCCCAAGCACAATTAGCCAGCCAGCAGTTGGCCAGATATCAGGCTTTGGCACAAGAAGGCGCCGAGTCACAAAACACGCTCCAGCAATACATCCAAAAACAAACCAGCGCCCAAGCCAACCTTCTAGAAGCTCAAAGGCGTTTGGAACAACGGCAAAAAAACAGGCAAACCCAGATCCAGCAGCGCACAGCAGCCTTGCAACAGCAGCGGGAAGCTTTGCGGCAACAGCAAAACGGCGCGCGCCCAGAAGAAATAGCCGCATCCGAAGCCGAAGTCGCCCAAGCCAAGGCCAGATTAGCCCAGTTAGCCAACGGTACCCGCCAAGAGCAGATCGATCGAGCCCAAGCGCAAGTTGCCCAGGCTGCTGCTCAAGCCCGCGGCTTTGAAATCCAACTGCAAGAAACTGCTGTCATCGCGCCCTTCGCCGGAGTCATCGGCGACATACCAGTGAAAGTCGGCGATTACTTGAAAAAAGGCGACCCGATCGCTACTTTGACAGAGAACAAATTGCTCGACTTGCGGTTATCAATTCCTTTAGAGCGTCAGCCTCAATTGCGGTTGGGGCTGCCAGTAGAAATGCTGGACGATCGAGGAAAGGCGATCGCGATCGGTCAAATCAGTTTTATCTCCCCAAACGTCAGCGCCAATTCCCAAACAATCTTAGCTAAAGCCACATTTCCCAATCCCAACGGCGAACTGCTCAACCTCCAATTTGTCAAAGCCAAAGTCATCTGGAAAGAGCAGCCGGGAATTTTAGTTCCCGTCATCGCAGTCACCCGCTTGGGCGGTCAAACCTTTGTCTTCACAGCTCAAAAGCCGGAACAGCAAAAACCAGGAATGCCACCTTTAATCGCGCGGCAAAAACCAGTGAAATTAGGCACCATTCAGGGGAACAATTATCAAGTTATCGAAGGTTTGCAAGCCGGAGAAAAAGTCATTGTGGCAGGCATTCTCAACTTGACAGACGGCGCTCCGATTACAGCTCAAGAGCCAACAGTTGGGGGAGCTGATAAATTACCAACGAGTGCAAAAAATTAAGGTATGAATCCAATACGCGATTGTCAACGCTTGTTTGTCCGCAGCCAGTTAATATTAACCCCAATAAAAAAGGTTCGTAGTGCGTCCTGGCGTCCGCTCTCAGCCCCAAGAGCCAATGGAGCACTATACAGGATAGTACCGTATTAAGTCTAAATCAGGATTTATATCGTGTCAGATCGATTAACCGTAGTAAGAATATTAGTTCGTAGTGCGGACGCCAGGACGCAGCATGAAAGCGGACGCCAGGACGCACTACAGTAAGAATATTAGTTCGTAGTGTGGACTTCAGTCCGCAGCATGAAAGCGGACTCGCATTCCGCACTACAGTAAGAATATTAGTTCGTAGTGTGGACTTCAGTCCGCAGCATGAAAGCGGACGCCAGGACGCACTACGAACCTTTTTTTTATGGTAATCGACAGGACATGATATTACCAATTACCAATTACCAATTACCCAAATAATGTTTGCAGATTTCTTTATCAAACGGCCCGTCTTTGCTAGCGTCTGCGCCTTAATTATCATTTTGGTAGGCGCTATCAGCATTCCCACACTGCCGATCGAACGCTTCCCCGACATCAGTCCCACGCAAATTAGCGTCACAGCCAACTATAGCGGGGCGAGTGCCGAAATTGTCGAAAATGCCGTTACGAACATCCTAGAGAGGCAAATCAACGGCGTAGAAGGGCTAAAATACCTGACTTCTAGCAGCAGTAATGATGGCACCAGCACCATTACGGCCACCTTTGAACCCTCGCGCAACAAAGATGTTGCCGCCGTCGATGTCCAAAATCGAGTCGCAGTCGCCGAACCGCAACTACCAGATACGGTACAGCGCACGGGTGTCAGAGTTACTAAACAATCTAGCAGTCTCTTGCTGGCGATCGGCTTATTTACCGAAAAAAAACAATACGACACCACATTTTTAAGCAACTACGCCGACTTGTATTTAACAGATGCTCTCAAGCGGATTAAAGGTGTTGGCGACGTGCGAATTTTTGGGGAACGCCGCTATGCTATGCGCCTGTGGATCGACCCCAATAAGTTAGCAGCTCGCGGTTTGACAATGCAAGATATAACGAGAGCGCTTAACGAACAAAACTTACAAGTTGGTGCTGGGAGAGTTGGTCAAGAACCCGCTCCCGACGGGCAAATGTATCAAATTGATTTACGGGCAG
Organism: Microcoleus sp. Aus8_D2; assembly: GCF_036702665.1. Classification (NCBI taxonomy): domain Bacteria; kingdom Bacillati; phylum Cyanobacteriota; class Cyanophyceae; order Oscillatoriales; family Microcoleaceae; genus Microcoleus; species Microcoleus sp. Aus8_D2. The sequence goes on along the minus strand of NZ_JAUBUN010000050.1, from coordinate 13,480 downwards.
AAAGCCGTCTGAAAGAACCAGCAGAATTTGAAGAAATTGTTCTCAAAACAGAAGCCAATGGTACCATAGTTAAGTTAAAAGAAGTCGGCAAAGCAGAGCTGGGAGCAGAGAACTACAACTCTTTTCTGCGATTTCGAGGCAATGATGCTGTAGGTTTGGGGATTTATCAATTGCCGGGAAGCAATGCTTTGAATGTGGCTCATGCCGTCAAAGCCGAAATGGAAAAACTCGCTACAAGTTTTCCTCCTGGGTTGATACATCGAGTCGCGCTAGATACGACTTTGTTTGTCGAAGAGTCGATGGCAGAAGTAGTCAAGACGCTATTTGAATCAGTCCTGCTAGTGGTGATAGTAATTTTTGTTTTCTTGCAAGACTGGCGGACTACTATTATCCCCGCGATCGCGATTCCGATTTCTTTGATTGGAACCTTTGCTTTTATCAAGATTTTCGGATTTACAATTAACAGCTTATCTCTGTTTGGTCTCACCTTAGCGACGGGGTTGGTGGTGGATGACGCCATTATCGTGGTAGAAAATATCGATCGCCTGATCCGCCAAGGGATGAATCCCCGCCAAGCTGCTTCCGAGTCAATGCGGGAGCTTTTTAGTGCTGTAATTGCGACTTCCTTAGTGTTGATGGCCGTGTTCGTACCCGTGGCATTTTTTCCCGGAACTACGGGAGCGCTTTACAAACAATTTGCGCTGACAATTGCCTTTTCGGTAACGCTTTCTACGTTTATTGCGATTTCCCTGACACCCTCACTTTCGGCTCTTTTGCTGCGGCGGGGGCAGAAGTTTGGCGGCCCGTTGGGTTGGATATTCGATCGCGTTAATGCCGTCATTGATTGGACGCGCCGGCAATATCGCGAGTTTTTGATATTTTTAGTAGGAATTAAAACACTTGTAACTCTGGTGTTCATCGCTTCTCTGGGAGTCACAGCTTGGCTTTATCTATCAGTGCCCACGGCATTTATCCCGGAAGAAGATCAGGGCTATTTTCTGACAATTATTCAAGGCCCCCAAGGAGTTTCGCTGCAATATACTCGCAAAGTGATGGATGAAGTTGAACAAGAAATTCTGAAACTTCCCGAGGTTGTCGGAACTTTCTCTGTGGGTGGCTTTGGTTTTAGCGGTAGCACTTCTAATCAGGGTATTATCTTTACGACGCTTAAATCCTGGAGCGAACGTCACGGAGAAGGTCAAACTGTACAAGCGATTATTGGTAAGTTGCGAGGTCAGCTTGGGGCGATTCCAGAAGCGAGAATTTTCCCCGTGAATCCGCCCGCAATTCAAGGTTTAGGTCAATTTGGAGGCTTCCAATTTCAATTGCAAGATCGCAAAGGTAACAGCGGTTTAGATGCTCTGGTTCAGGCGATGGGTGGGATTTTGAAGCAGGCGAATCAGACGCCGGGATTGCAGGCGGTGTTTAGTACGTTTGCTGCGAATACGCCTCAGTTAATTGTGGAAGTTGACCGCAATCGGGCTAAGGCTTTGGATATTTCTCTTAGTGATATCTTCAGTACGCTACAAACAGCTCTGGGTTCGCAGTATGTAAACGATTTTACTCTCCAGCAGCGCAATTATCGGGTGTACGTGCAAGCAGATAAACAGTTCCGTGCTAATCCTGAAGATATTGGTAAATTGTATGTCCGCTCTGCAAAGAATGAAATGATTTCTTTGAGCAATTTGGTGAAGCTGACTCCGGTGGTGGGAGCCCAAACTGTCAACCACTACAATTTATTTAGGTCAATTGAAATTAATGGCTCTCCGGCTCCGGGTGCGAGTTCTGGACAGGCGATTAAATCGATGGAAAAGGTGTCGGCTCAAGTTTTACCAGCAGGTTTTGGCTATGAATGGTCGGGGAGTTCTTTAGAAGAAATTGAGTCTGGGGGTCAAGCGCCGATTATTTTTGGTTTGGGGCTGGTTTTTGTGTTCTTGGTTTTGGCTGCTCAGTACGAAAATTATGTCGATCCTTTTATTATTTTGCTGTCGGTTCCTCTGGCGATTTTAGGTGCGCTTTTGGCTCAGTCGTTGCGGGGTTTGGCGAATGATGTTTATTGCCAAATTGGTTTGGTGATGTTGATTGGATTGTCGAGTAAAAATGCGATTTTAATCGTGGAGTTTGCTAACCAGTTGCGGGAGCGGGGATATCCAATTGCTAAGGCAGCAGTTGAGGCTTCTCAAGAGCGTTTGCGACCGATTTTGATGACTTCTTTGGCGTTTGTTTTGGGAATTTTGCCTTTGGTTAATCCAGAAGGTGCAGGTGCGGCCAGCCGCCGATCGCTCGGGAATGCGATCGCGGGGGGGATGGTTGTTTCTACTGTCTTGAGTTTGTTTTTGGTGCCGGTGCTGTATGTGGTGATTGTCTCGGCTCGCGATCGCTTTACAAAACGCGATCGCCCGCAACATCCGCCCCACGATGATGACACAAGTTTGGATGGGAAAACTGCTCCCCGCTCAGAGGTTGAGCGCGATCGAGTAGCGCCGCTTTAACCGCCCGATCGGCCATGAGAGGAGTGTTCCAAATGGTGAAGGGAATCACGCAGCAAACAAACGCTACTTTTCCTTTCACACTTGGCAACATTTGGCAGATTTAGCTAATAATTGCGCTCTGGTAGGATTGCCAAATTGTGAAACTTAAAGATAAACTAGAAATTAAAAAGTACCTTAAATCACAATACGGTTCACGATCGATTCCTTATACCCGGAGATCCCCCTCGCATCCCCCTTAAGAAGGGGAGTAGGGGTTGACTTTAAGGGCTTTCTTCTTCCCCCCTTTTTAAGGGGAGTAGGGGTCGAGTAGGGGGCAAGTTAAGGGGGGATCGGTCTTAAGTAAACCGTATTGCCTTAAATCATGCAAATTACGCTCGACCTTCCAGATAACTTGTCACTAACAGAAGCTGATGTGCGAAGAGAACTCGCGATCGTACTTTATCAGCAACACAGCCTCAGTTTAGATAAAGCCGCTCAACTCACTAAAATTTCAGCGGACAATTTCTACCAAATATTAATCGATCGCAATATCGTCACCCCGCCAGCAGATCCCGATGACGAACCTGCCGAACTCATACTAGCCAGCCTCCGCAACTCTATGCAGCAAGTTAAAGAAGGCAAAGTTCATCCTATTTCTGAACTCTGGGCTGGCATTGATGACTGACGAGATACCCGAAATTCAGCTTCTTTTTTCCGATGACTTCTAAACACGCCTTCGCACTCTAAATAAACGCTACCGCAGTATCCGCAGTGACCTACAACCGCTACTTGATGAACTTCTGTCTGGCAACTTCATTGGCGACCAAATCCTCGGAACTGGTTACACTGTATTCAAAGTTCGCCTCAAAAATAGTGACATCCAAAAGGGCAAAAGTGGCGGCTACCGAGTTATCTATCAACTCAGGGGCGATACCTACATCTTACTGGTCGTTATCTACTCCAAGTCAGACCAAAATGACATCCCAGCTAATCAAATAAGAGAGATTATCGATGGCGTTTGAAAAACTCAATCAATTTAAAACTCAAATTGCAAAGTTAATCGATCGCCAGTTAAATAAAATTAAAACAAACAAGTAAAAGATCGTGCAAATTACGATCGCCCTTCCCGACAATCTCCCCCTGACTGAAGCCGATGTGCGGATAGAATTGGCGATCGGACTCGATCGGCACCACAGCCATCGCGACTAAAGCATTTAAGTGCGATCGGGCGTCATTGTAAAGTTTTATGGTTTAGGTGGTGGTTCCCACTTACAGATAGACGCTGGTTTGAGAGGACAAGTTTTGGGAGCGATCGGATTTCCGCTGAGGTAGAGATCGGTCAGTTTAGTCAAGGATTGCAAGGGTTTGATGTCGCTGATTTGATTGTTGATGAGGCCGAGCCAAGTCAGGTTACTCAAGGATGCTAGCGGTTTGATGTCGTTGATTTGATTGTTATCGAGGAAGAGAGCAGTCAGGTTAGTCAAAGATGCTAGCGGTTTGATGTCCCTGATTTGATTGTTATGGAGGTCGAGAATAATCAGGTTAGTCAAGGATGCTAGCGGTTTAATGTCGTTGATTTGATTTTCGCCGAGGCCGAGCCCAGTCAGGTTAGTCAAGGATGCTAGCGGTTTGATGTCGTTGATTTGATTGTTGTTGAGGCCGAGCGTAGCCAGGTTAGTCAAGGATGCTAACGGTTTGATGTCGCTGATTTGATTTTTGGTGAGCCCCAGTTCAGTCAGTTTAGTCAAAGATTCTAGCGGTTTGATATCGCTGATTTGATTTTTGAGGAGGCCGAGATCAGTCAGGTGAGTCAAGGATGCTAGCGGTTGGATGTCCCTGATTTGATTGTTTTCGAGTTGGAGCCTAATCAGGTGAGTCAAGGATGCTAGGGGTTGGATGTCCTTGATTTGATTGTTGTAGAGGAAGAGATCGGTCAGGTGAGTCAAGGATGCTAGGGGTTGGATGTCCTTGATTTGATTGTTGTGGAGGTAGAGCCGAGTCAATGTAGTCAAGGATGCTAGGGGTTTGAGATCGCTAATTTGATTGTTCCAGAGTTCGATCGCAGTCAGTTTAGTCAAAGATGCTAGCGGTTTGATGTCACTGATGTTATTGTTTTGGAGGTCGAGTTTAGTCAGTTTAGTCAAAGATGCTAGCGGTTTGATGTCACTGATTTGATTTTTGTAGAGGTTTAGTTCCGTGAGAAGAGAAAGTTTCCGATCGGCCGCATCGCAATCATTAGTCCCTGCTTTCTCCAACAGCACATCAACAGTATATTTGGTTTCAGGATTCAAATCAGCTTTTTGGCGGCACCAATGAGCAAATGTTCGTCTACTATCTTCTGGTTGCGTCTGTGCAACTTCGGCTCTAAGTACATTTCCACATGATGCTAGCCAGATCGCACTCAAAGCAAATACTATCAACCTTGATAAATTCATGTATTTCTGTCCAACTATAAATCTCATCATCTGATATCCCTAATTTTCTGAATAAACAACGGCAGGTTTCCAAACTGTCACGAGACTGCCACAAAGTTCTAAAATAGCTCTGATATTAAACTTGTACCCAATAACTTTATCTCCCAAAACCCCGGAAAATACCTTATGAACGGCTCAGAATCTTATACATCATCTCAAATCTCCGACATCGAACGCGCTAACCTCAGCCGGACGATCGACTATACTGGCATTCGATCGATACCGGAAATTTGGGCGATCGTCAAACAGCGATTTCCCCAAACCGTCGCCCTCCACGATCCCCACAGCAAGCCGGAAATCAAACTTACCTACACCGAACTCCACCAACAAATCCAGCAATTCGCCGCCGGCTTGCAGGCCCTGGGCATCAACGCCAACCCAGCAGAAACAATTCCTCCCCGCGTCGCCCTCTTCGCCGACAACAGCCCCCGCTGGCTGATAGCCGACCAAGGAATCATGACCGCTGGGGCCGCCAACGCCGTTCGAGGCGCCACCGCCGACCCCGAAGAACTCCTCTACATCATCCAAGACAGCGGCAGTACGGCCTTAGTAGTCGAAAACCTGGCTTTACTCAAAAAACTGCAAGCCCGCCTCCCCGATTTGCCGATCGAACTTATCGTCCTCCTCTCCGACGAAGAACCAGAAACCAGCCCCACCCTAACCACAGTCAAATTTTCCCAAGTCATGGCCACAGGCGCTAACCGCCCCTTAAAAGCTGCCAACCACAACCACCAAACCCTCGCCACCCTCCTCTACACCAGCGGCACCACCGGCAAACCCAAAGGCGTGATGCTGACCCACGGCAACCTGCTGCACCAAATCACCACCTTCGGCACAATTTTGCAACCCGAACCGGGCGATCGCGCCCTCAGCATTCTGCCCAGTTGGCACGCCTACGAACGCACAGTCGAATACTTCCTGCTTTCCCAAGGATGCACGCAAATTTACACCAGCATTCGCTATTTCAAACAAGACTTTAAAACTTGCAAACCCCAGTACATGGTTAGCGTTCCGCGCATCTGGGAATCGATTTACGAGGCCGTACAAAAGCAATTTAGGGAACAGCCGCCCAACAAACAAAAATTAGTGAATTTCCTGTTATCTGCCAGCCAGCAATACATCGAGGCCCGCCGCATTTTCCAAGGATTAACTCTCAATTTAAAACCTGCTTCTGCTTCCGAAAAACTGATCGCCCGCATTAAAAGCATTCTGTTGTCTCCCGTACACGCGATCGCCGAAAAACTCGTTTACCAAAAAGTCCGGGAAGCTACGGGAGGGCGTTTTAAGTGGGCGATTAGCGGCGGAGGTTCTTTGGCCGCGCATTTAGACAATTTCTTTGAAATAGCAAATATCGGTTTGTTGGTGGGATACGGTTTAACCGAAACATCCCCGGTTTTAACAGTCCGCCGCCCTTGGCACAATCTTAAAGGTTCTGCCGGACAACCGATCGCCCATACCGAAATAAAAATAGTTGACCCCGAAACTAAACAGCAACTGCCAACAGGCCAGCGCGGTTTAGTTTTGGGACGCGGGCCGCAAATCATGCAGGGCTACTATCTCAATCCCCAAGCTACCTCAAAGGCGATCGACTCTGAAGGCTGGTTTGACACCGGCGATTTGGGTTGGCTGACTCCCGGAAACGACTTAATCTTGACGGGGCGGGCCAAAGATACGATCGTCCTCAGCAACGGCGAAAACATCGAACCGCAGCCGATCGAAGACGCCTGTGTCCGCAGCCCCTACATCGACCAAATTATGGTTGTAGGCCAAGACCAAAAATCGATCGGCGCCTTAATTGTCCCCAATTCAGAAGCCGTCCAGAAATGGGCAGAAACTCAGAATCCGCCAATACACGAAATTGACTGGAATAGCAAGAAAATTCAAGACTTATTCCGTCAAGAATTGAACCGGGAGGTGCAAAATCGCCCCGGATATCGCGCGGACGATCGCATCGGCCCGTTCCGGTTGATTCAGGAGCCATTTTCGATGGAAAATGGAATGTTGACCCAGACCCTGAAAATTAAGCGTCCGGTTGTGACGGAACACTACCGCGATATGATTGACGGGATGTTTTGAAAATATTCGCTGGACTTGGGGAATGGAAAAGCAAAAATTGTTCCAACACCCGAGTCGCCATTGATGTCAACAACCAGCCTGAAAACCTTTGTATCTCTCGTTTATAGCAGAGCGTCGAGCCCCCTAAATCCCCCTTAAGAAGGGGGACTTTGAGAAGATTCTTATTCCCCCCTTCTTAAGGGGAGTAGGGGTCGAGTAGGGGGCAAGCTAAGGGGGGATCTGGCCTAAATCGCCAGACACAAGAGTGATAAGAGGTTTGACGTTAAGTTGACACCAACACCCGAGTCCTGAGTCCTCAGTCCTCAGTCGTTAGGAAATGTTTACCAACTAATGACTAATGACTAATGACTAATGACTAATGACTAATTCCTAATTCGCAATAGACAAGCAACAAATTTATGGAACCACAATTACTCTTGAAGCGATCGATTAACGTTAAAGTCGTCGTTACTCCCCGCTGGAAAGAAGAAGCTCAACAGCAACTCCAAGCCCAAATCAATCAAATAGATTCTCAGCTACAACAGCTAGAAATGCAAGGGCAGCGGATGGTTTCAGAAATCCAAAAGCAAAGCCTGCAACCCCCCGGCCCGCAAGTAATGCAGCAAATAGAAAACATTCAAGTCCAGGTGAATCAAAGAAAGAGCGAACTGCTAGAACAGAAAAACCAAAACCTGCAACAGCTTCAGCAAGTGCAGGTGCTAGACCTCGAACAAGAAGTGAGTCAAGGTCAAATTGACGGCACTTTCACCGTCGGGCTGGGAGAAAACTTGATTCAAAAAATGCAAGTAGAAGTTCTGCTCCGCGACGGTATAGTCGAAGAAATTCGAGGTGATATTTAGAACTTAGCCATTGGTAATTGGTAATTGGTAATTGGCAATTAATTTGAAGTCATTAGTCACCCATCTTCGGACTAGAGACTGGCATAATAATCATTATTGCCGATCGCCGATCGCTAATTACCAATTGCCAAACAACCTGTTGTGTATTGAACTTGTGTCTTTGGGGCGGACAGGATGCCCAAGGGGTGTCAACAACAGCCTAAAACCACGTCTAAATAAGGGTTGTAGCCGAGACTCGATCCCCCTCGCATCCCCCTGATTGTTGGGGGACTTTGAACGCTCTTGTCCCCATCCCTCTAAATCCCCCCCTTAAAAAGGGAGGACTTTGAACGCTCTTGTCCCATCCCTTTAAATCCCCCCTTAAAAAGGGAGAACTTTGAACGCTCTTGTCCCCCCGCAACGATTCGGGGGGGCTAGGGGGGATCGAAACTAGACTAAAAGCGACATCGATCGTGGGTTTAAGCCTGTTGTTGACACAAATGGCTCTCCTGCCCACCCCACAAAAGTTTAACTGTTTTCGATCGTGCAATTTGAATGCCTCGGAGCTTACCGATCGCCAATTACCAACTCACAAGGACTTTTTACAGATGATTCGCGAAGTTTTCATGCCAGCCCTAAGCTCTACCATGACAGAGGGCAAAATTGTTTCCTGGGTCAAATCCGCTGGGGACAAAGTAGAAAAGGGCGAAACGGTAGTCGTAGTTGAATCCGACAAAGCCGACATGGATGTCGAGTCTTTCTACGAAGGCTATCTAGCAATAATTATTGTACCAGCAGGCGAAGTTGCTCCGGTCGGAGCTGCGATCGCCCTAGTAGCAGAAACAGAAGCCGAAATCGCAGAAGCCCAGAAACAAGGAGCCGGCGCCCCAGCAGCCGCAGCCCCAGCAGCCGCAGCCGCAGCCCCCGCTCCTGTCGCAGCTACAGCATCAGTGGGTTTGCAGCAAAACGTCAGCCGCCAAAACGGGCGCAGCGTCGTTTCTCCCCGCGCTCGCAAATTAGCCAAAGAATTTAAAGTAGATTTAAATTCAATCAAAGGCAGCGGCCCCAACGGTCGGATTGTTGCAGAAGATGTGGAAGCAGCAGCCGGTAAAGCCCAACCAGCTCCGCTTCAGCAGCCAGTAACAGTTCCCGCAGCACCCGCACCCGCACCCGCAGCAGCCAAACCCGCACCCGCACCAATCCCAGCGGTAGCGCTTTCCGGTAACAGAGTACCGATGAATGCGCTGCAAAATGCGGTAGTGCGCAATATGGAAGCAAGTTTGAGCGTGCCCTGTTTCCGCGTCGGCTATACAATTACTACTGACAATCTCGACAAACTCTACAAACAAATTAAGTCGAAAGGCGTCACGATGACGGCTATGCTGGCAAAAGCAGTAGCAGTAACTTTACAAAAACATCCTCTGCTAAATGCTTGTTATGTGGAGTCGGGAATTCAACACCGTGCTGATATTAATGTGGCGGTAGCGGTGGCGATGGACGGCGGCGGTTTGATTACGCCGGTGTTGCAAAATGCCGATCGCCTGGATATCTATTCTCTCTCCCGCAGTTGGAAGGATTTAGTCGATCGCGCCCGCGCCAAGCAGTTAAAGCCTGACGAATACAGCACGGGAACTTTTACTCTTTCCAATTTGGGAATGTATGGAGTAGACAAGTTTGACGCGATTTTGCCGCCGAATCAAGGCTCGATTTTGGCGATCGGCTCTTCGCGGCCGCAAGTAGTGGCGAATGAAGAAGGTTTGATGGGAGTGAAGCGGCAAATGCAGGTGAATATTACCTGCGATCACCGAATTATTTACGGTGCTGACGCTGCGTCTTTCTTGCAGGATTTAGCTAAATTGATCGAGACAAATCCTCAGTCTTTGACGCTTTAATATGGGCGGGGGCGGGTTTATGAGATTGTAGATTATTGGCAATTATTGTTAGTGGACCCGCCCCTACAACATTGAATATCGTACAAAACCGATGCAGTTAGAGAATCGATTTGAGCTAGTAGTTTTTTTGTATTGTTACAATAGGGGCGAACGCGTTTTTGGAGATTAAGGACGAGTGCATTGCTACAATTTAAACAACAATACTTTGTTCAAACTCGCACCGAATTTCATCTACAACTTTGCGCTCGCTCAGATCGCGATGCCACCAGTGGCTACAGCCATCTTGACAATATTTATCGTACCTGCGGGCATCAGCAATTGCTAATAAACTGATTAACAGAAAAAAGGTTTTGATAGATTCTGAGGACGGCAGTTTCAAAAGCTTTGCCATTTGTTCTTTTAATCGCCCTTTACTGAGCAATACGCAAGGGGTGTAAGTTGCGCGAAGTTTTGATTTAGAAATAGCTAGGCAAACATCTTCTTCTCGCGCCCCTGCTTGGATGGTCATGTAGGATAGCCGCTGCAATATTTCCTGCTGGCCTGCGGTTGGGAAGCTTAAAAACCAGTTTTTTGCATCTTCTTGGCTAATTAGGGCTTGTTGAATTTGATTGATTGTAATTTCATCAGTTAGATTCATTTGCCTCTCCTAAGTTTGGTTCAAATATAACGTGAGGTTCTCCTGATATCAGGGGGCCTGTAAAAATATCAATTCCTGTTTCTCGGCCTAAACTATTAATTTCGCCACCACTCGTACCGCGAGGGACGGAACTGCAAGCGGAATGTCGCTGGCGAGAGTTACCTAACATTATATAGTCCCAGTCAGAAGTTGGCGTACTTGTCCCTTTGCTCTACTGCCAACAACGATGATAGTTTGTTTTGTGCGATCGGCTGCGTTCTGAATTCTTCTGGCAGCTTCTGGAGATATGCCTGCTTCTTGCCATGTTTTTACACCTCTCATTTAATGAATATTAGCATAGTAGTAGGCGATTTTTTTCGCACTTCCAGATTAAAAGTTTAAGCAAGATAAATCAAGTTTTAGTTTCAATCATCTATTGATTTGAGCTTGCCGGATGCTTTGGCTCGATCGATCGCATCTTGAATCAGAAGGTAGACAAAGTTGGAGATCGATCGCTTTTCGATATCGCACAACTTTTCGAGATCCTTTTTAGCCTGTGTTGGCAAAACCACTGAAATCCGCTCGCTGTCACTCATGCCCTGCAATCTGTTGGAAGTTTCCCCTATTGTGCCATTGTTCAGTCCAGGATGCACCATCGACCGATCTAGGGGCAACCACGGGGGGGAAGAGCCCTTACTTTCACTATAGGTGGGTTCTGCCTAAGTCCTGTGTTGTTTCGGCAACGAGTGCCCAACATCCGATTTGAAGTAGTGTTTGATTTACCGCATCCTCAAGGATAATTTTCTTGAGGGAGGGTGTTTGATAAGTTGACAGTTAATTAAGTGCGATCGTACTTTTGGACATTAAGGGCGATCGGTCTTGACCGAAGAAATTGGTTTAGCTAAACTAAAACCTAGTATAAATTGCTTATAATAGATGCACGTAATCAGCTACCGACGGGTGCGTGAATACAGCGAAACTCATGCCGATTGCCGGGAAGCCTTGGATAACTGGTTTAAAATTGCTAGCAAGGCTAAATGGTCTAACTTAATTGAGGTACAATCTGTTTTTCCGAAAGCAGAAGCTGTTGGGGGGTTTACAGTTTTTAATATCAAAGGTAATAATTATCGATTAATAGTTAGTATTGATTATGAAAGCCAATTAGTTTATATCAAATATATTCTCACCCATGCTGAGTATGATAAGGAGAAATGGAAAAATGACCCTTACTTTTAATCCAGATAAATACAAAGAGTTATTGTCTCAGTACCAGCCGAAAATAATTAGAACTGAAGCGGATAATGAAAAGGCTCTGATTATTGTGGAAGAGTTGATGCACCGACGCGATCGCACTCCTGAAGAAGACGAACTATATCAATTGCTGATTGCATTAATTGAAAAATTCGAGCAAGAGTCCTACGCACCAGCAGCCACAGCAACGCCTCATTCAATATTGCTGTTTTTGATGGAACAAAGAGAGTTACAGCCTGCGGATTTGGTGGGAGTTATGGGCTCTGAAAAAAGAGTGTATGAAGTCGTTAATGGCGATCGAGATATTGGTAAAGAATTGGCATTGATTCTGGGGAGTTTTTTTCATGTAGAGCCGAGTTTGTTTTGTAATTGAGGGAAGTGACATGAAGGGCGATCGCCTTTATGAGGAGATAATCGAAGAGAGCTACTTGAAAAGGTCATCCAGATAGCTCATAGGATTGCTGCTCGGCACTAATACAATTCCAAAGAAACCTAATGCTGGTACGATTAGTAAAAGCAGGCTAAACAAAAACAATTTTGGCGACAAGAATAAAACCCCTACATAAAATACTAGCCATCCTACAACAGGCCAACGAATCCAATTGCTTGCTTGTTGGTTAAGGCTATGCCATTTTTCATTGACGATATAACCTTCTTGTGATGCCTCCTCTTTGACTTTTTTAAGAGCTTTTTTTGTCTCTATTCCTTGCCGAACAGAGACTCCCGTTTGCCCTAACATATACAAAACTGCAATGCCTAGTAAAGAAACAACTATTCCGAAAATCCATGATGCTAACTTGCTTAATAAACCGAGAAAAAAAGACATGATTGTTCCGATTGTTTATATGTCTCAACAATATTTGTTTTTGACACCTGAACGATTTGTTGGAAAACACTCTGTAAAATTAAGTTATGGAGATATATTAATCTCTCCAAATACAGTAAACTTTACTATTTAATTGACTGGACTGCCACAATTTGAACAAAAGCGATCGCCCTCGATTAAAGAATTACCGCACTGGCTGCAAAACTTCGGTTGAGACAAAAGCTGATTGACAGGTTCACTCTTATTTGTAGGCGGTTTACTTGCAGAATCTTCCGGTGGGACACTAAATCCAAAATAGGAATTAGGAGACACATTGAGATTGGAGTTATCTAGATTTATTTTTGATCCCAGCTTCTGCTCAGCAATAAACTCTTGAATGATGGTTCTTTCCTGCAAATAGCGAGGATCATCTTGACCAATCTTGCGAAATTCTGAACGGAGTCTTTCAGTCAAGAAAGCATCAAGCCTTGTCCGAAGTTGCTGCTTTTGCAGGTCTGTTTCGGCTTGTTCCAACAGTTCATCTAGCTGTTTCTGTACTTCTCGCCTGTCATCTCGGCAGTCGGGCAACTCCAGAATTTGTACCGCGTCTTCCCAAGTGCTTGCCAGTGTCACAATATCTTCACCGAGTTCGCTGTTTTTGCGATAACGAATCACATCTTTCTTCGTTTTTTGATTCATTTCCTGTTGCAAAATGCCAAAGGCGCGAGCAATCAAAACTAACTTCTCGACTTCGGGATCGGAAGGCATAAAATCCCAGAACACCATGTCTTTCTGGATGTGAACTGGAATCGGCAAGTCTGCCTTGCCTCCTTTGAGGATTGCTCGCTCTGCTCGGATGCGTTCACCGCGCCATTTTTGGTAAGAGCTACGCAGAATAGTTGTTCCTGAAATGCAGCGCAAAGAGAATCCTCCAACTTCTTGCACAGCTAGAATTTTGTGACGTTCTCGCTCAGTTAGAGGAGCGATCGCACTGTCTGCCTTGACATACTCCCCTGCCTGAAGGCAAGGGGATTCTGAATTCAAGCAGTGATTGCAGGCAAAGCCCGTCTTACATCA
>NZ_JAUBUN010000049.1:49692-51202 GCF_036702665.1 Microcoleus sp. Aus8_D2 | reverse complement strand
GCCCCCTGTCCGCAGCATGAGAGCGGACAGGGGGCACGCGCGAACCGTTGATGATTTCTGGACATACAATTTAAATACGAAATATCTTACCAGAAAGAATTGGTTTAAGGCCCAAAGCCCGATCGGGATAAATTAAAATCAGACGATTCATTACTCCAATCCTTTTCCTTCTTTTGTCAAGTGCCCTCCAGCGGTCAACTATCAACTGTCAAGCGGTCAACTGTCAAGCGGTCAACTGAATGAACCATTGGGCTTTTGTAAACAAATATAAATTGTCGCTCCAAGTAAACACAGGCGCGCAAGTTGTGATAGCCTTGAGTAAGATAACAATTTCTGGATGTCCTTTTTTTGAGGACAAGCAGCAAGGTAACTCAATTTATATCAATTAGATACAACAAATGGAAGCATTACTTTTCTTAATAGGGTTTGGAGGCGGGGCATTAGTCTGCTGGCTAATTTTGAATAAGCGAAATTCACGCAATTTGGTGCGGATGCAGGGTTCGCAGGAGGCTATATCGAAGCTGGCGTCGCAGTTGGATGCCAGAAATTCGGAATTGCGGGAAAAGATGCAGAATGAAAATCAGCTAAATTATGAATTGTCCCAGTTGCAAAGTCGCTTAGAAGTTGTGACGGGCGAGCAAGATTTGTTAAATACTCAAGTGTCGGAATTGGAAGGATTTTTGGCAGGAATTGCTCAGGAGCGATCGCAAGTTAATACTCTGATTGCGGATTTGCAGTTTCAGCTAGAAAATGCTGAACAAGCTCAGTCGCAGTTAGCGGAAGTGGCAGAACTTAAATATCAGTTAGAAGTGGCGGCTCAGGAGCGATCGCAACTTAACGCTCAAATGCTGGAAATGCAAGCAGAATTAGAGACAGTTGATGCAGAACGTTCTCAATTTCACGCTCTGCTGTCGGAAGTTGAAAGTCAGTTGGAAACTGCTAGTCAAAGCAGATTGCAGGTACAGTACCAGTTGTCGGAAATTCAAATTAAGTTCGATCGCTCGATTCAAGAGCGGGAGCAACTTCAGTCTCTACTTGCAGATTTGCAAGCTCAACTGGAGAGTGCAGAGCAAGAACGAGAAATACTCAACTCTCAATTGCAAACCGCTCGCCAACAACCACAGCAACCTCAGCCTGAATTATTAGAGCTGGAAACACAGTTAGAAGCTGCTAATCGGGATAAAATGCAGCTAAATTCTCAAGTATCTGAGCTGGAAACTCGATCGCAAATGGTGGTTCGAGAGCGAGAACAACTGCTGTCTCAGTTGTCCGAATTGCAGGCTCAGCTAGAAACTTCTCGCACAGAGCGATCGCACATTTACGCTCAACTCTCGGAATTCCCAAGTCAAATCGAGACAGCCAATCAGAGTCAAACTCAACTGCAAGCTCAAGTATCCGAATTAGAACAGCATTTAGAAATTGTATATCTAGAGCGATCGCAACTGCAATCTAATTTAGAAAATGCTAACACAGAACGGTCACAACTCACTTCTCAAATCTCGGAACTTCA
>NZ_JAUBUN010000049.1:0-49592 GCF_036702665.1 Microcoleus sp. Aus8_D2 | reverse complement strand
AACTCAAATCGAGACAGCCCACCAAAATCAAACTCAACTGCAATCTCAAATATCCGACTTAGAAAATCAGTTAGAAAGTGGGCGTCAAACTCGCTCAGAATTGGCATCTCAACTCACTTCTCAAATCTCGGAACTTCAAACTCAAATCGAGACAGCCCACCAAAATCAAACTCAACTGCAATCTCAAATATCCGACTTAGAAAATCAGTTAGAAACATTACATCAAGAACGCTTGCAGCTACAATCGCAACTTTCCTTATCAGGCGAGCGAGAATTTAAAAAAGCTGAATCAGGACAAATAGAAGCATCTACTTCAGCTCCCAAAGTTTTGACAAGTAAAGAATTTGTTGTTTGTCAACAGGGTCAAGGCAATTATACTACTATTAGCGAAGCGGTAAAAAATGCTGCTCCCGGTACGCGCATTTACCTGCGTCCTGGTTTGTATAAAGAAAGTCTAATTCTCGACAAATCTGTGGAAATTATCGGCAGCACAGAAGCTGGTAGCGTCACTATTGAAAGCACCGACTCAAACTGCATTCAAATGGCAACAAACAGCGCTTTAGTGCGAGGATTGACAATGAGAACAACCGGGAAACATTACGCTGTAGATATTCGCCAAGGCGAGTTAATCGTAGAAGACAGCGATATCACTTCTGCCAACTA
Organism: Microcoleus sp. Aus8_D2; assembly: GCF_036702665.1. NCBI lineage: Bacteria > Bacillati > Cyanobacteriota > Cyanophyceae > Oscillatoriales > Microcoleaceae > Microcoleus > Microcoleus sp. Aus8_D2. Next base: position 48,929 of record NZ_JAUBUN010000049.1, on the reverse strand, counting down.
TTCTGTGGTGATAATTTGCGGCCCTAATGCTAATTCGGTAATCCGCCGCTGTCAAATTCATGATGGAATATGGAACGGAATCTTTATCTCGGATAATGGCAAAGCAACGGTGGAAGATTGCAATATCTATGATAACGGCACTCTGGGAATCGGTGTCGGATTGGGAGGAAAATTGATTGCGCGCCGGTGTAGAATTAATGGTAATGAAGGTGAGGCGATCGCAGTTTATAGAGATAGCATTGCTACGGTGGATGATTGCGATTTGACTGGCAATGCTGGGGGTGCTTGGCGGATTTCAGATAACGGATACGTGCGCGGCCAAGGTAATCAAGAATAGAAGAAGTCCTGCCGTCATTAGTCATTAGTCATTTTAGACGCTCGCGAAGTCGAAGGCTAGTCATTAGTCCGCAGTCATTGGTCATTTTACCCAGAGCGAAGTCGAAGGGTGGTCCTGCCGTCATTAGTCATTTTACCCAGAGCGAAGTCGAAGGGTGGTCCTGCCGTCATTAGTCATTTGTCATTTGTCATTTGTTAGTGGCTACCAATTACTAATGCTCGATGCCCAATTATTTCATGTCCGGTCTATTGACCGCAATCAGTAAGGTTCGTAGTGCCCGCGAAAGTCCGCAGCTTTTTGCGGTCTATTGACCGCACTACGAACAGTCATTGTTATCGTAATCGACCGGACATGATATTACCCATTCTAAATTCCCCGGCGATGCGGTGCATTGCTTCTACAGCGTCGGGATTAAGGCCACCGATCGCGCGATTGAGCACAATTCCCCCGAAAACTTGGATTTGCGGTACAATTTTATTGACCAAAACTGCCCGCGCTGCTGTGCTGGCATAGTGATTTTTGAGTACAACTGCTTTCATGTGCGATCGCGCGGCTGACTCAGCTACCTCAAAATCGTCTAACCTGCGGGGAATCACATCGGGAGACGAATGGACGTGAAAGTCGATCGCACCTTCTATCTGCGAATCTCCGACAGCACAAACAGGCTGGCAAAACCCACAGCACACAATCCCAAAAATTGCAACTATTGCGGCAATTTTTAACTTAATCGATCGCACAAAAAACACTTATTTTTTACGCCAGATAACTTGACAAAAGTCTATTTAGTTTGTAGTGTGGACTTTAGTCCGCAAAATGCTGCGGACTAAAGTCCACACTACGAACCGTTAAAGAAAAGATTTAACCGCATTTGCTAAATCCGCTGCATACTCTTCGTGCAAACCCAAAGAGCCCGGAATAACTCGCGATTCCACACCCGGTAATTGGGCTAATACTTCCATTTCTGCCTTAGATTTTGGTGGCGCTTTTTCAGCAATTACAACCATCACCGGCACTGCCAATTTTTGGAAGTTGGCGACAAATTCTTCCCGCGTTTTTGCCGGATCTAAACCACCAGTTACAAATGCCGCCGAACCAAATCTCGCACCTGGTTTTTGGGTGACTTTCCACTTATTTTCGATGAAATCAGGCGTGACTTTTGCTGCATCCGCATAGACGTGGCGGCGGTACATGAAACCCAGGAATGACGGCGCAGTGTTCAGTTTGTAGAGAAATTGACCTAGTAAGGGCGATCGCACTAATTCTCTCACAACTCCGTGCCAACCGCTTTGCTGCTTGCTCATCGTCGGTAAAGGCCCGCGCCAAGTCGGCGCAGCTAACACAATTTTTGACCAAACATTCGGCTTTGACTGTGCTAATTGCATCGCATAACCCGCAGCGTGACCGGCCGCAACTACAGCCACAGGACTGCTAAAAGTTGACTCAACAAAATCCTTAAGAAATTGATGATATAATTCCGGTTCGTAGTCGGTGCGCGGGCGAGCAGAGTCGCCGAAACCAGGCCAATCTACACTCACAACTTGAAAGTTAGGAGCTAACAATTCCGCTAAAGGACGCATTTCTGAGCGCGTGGAAACCGTACTGAAAGCTGGTAGCAATAATACGGTGTTTCCCTCTCCTGTGGTTTCGTAAATAACTTTGATTTGCGTTTCTTTCCAGTTCCAGAGATATTCTTGAACTGTGGCGGGATAATTACTAGAATTAGATTGGGTTAGATCGGCAGTCTGAGTCACGGCTTTTTCTCCTGTTAATTTGCTTCTGCTTGCGCGTTCACTTCGCAAGCAAGTGCTTTGTTTCTCATCATTTGAAAGATGTTGTAAAATCCGTTCGCGCGGGAAGGAGTCAGGCTCACATTCAATCCCGTATCTTGAATAAAATCTGGGGTAACGTTGACTATTTCAGCAGGCGTCAATCCGCTCAAACCTTCGACGAGCAAGCCAACTAATCCTTTAACTAACTGAGCGTCTGAATCGCCTTGATACGCTATTTTTCCGTCGGTCAAATTTGCAGTAATATAAACTTGCGATACGCAGCCAGAAACTTTGTTTTCCGGCAATTTATCGCTTTCGGGAAATGCTGGAAGTCGCTTAGCATACCACAGCAGTTGTTCGTAGCGCTGTTTCGGGTCGGAGTGTCGCTGGAAGCGCTGGACAATTTTAGCTAGGGTTGCGGGTAGCGCGGTATTTGCGGACATGATTTCGAGTAGCGGTTTACGTCGCTAATATTATACATTTTATTTTAGCAGCAGGGCGATCGCCCTGCAACATCTGCGTCCATCCGCGTTCATGTGCGGTTAAAAAATCCCAAGAAAAACGTTTGCTAAAAATCGCGTTTGTTGCTCTGCTATATAATTCTATTGGGGATAATTTTGGAGATGTTAAAAAGTCGATCGCCCGCTTGTCGATTGATCGCCAATTTGCATAAATTCTTGTAGAGCAAAAGTGCGATCGTCCCGCAAATCTCAAGTGTCGCAACGATCGCGATCTTACCAAAAAACATTCGGCCCAAAGCCCTCAACTCGCCTGTAACGGTGGCAAACCGCGCAACTGGCGCAGGGAATTCATGCAAACCGGGCAATCGCAGCCAAACAACGCCACGGCGGCATCGCTTTCTTCTTCGGTAAAGTCCATCATCGCCACCGGCTGGCCATCCGGCGACTTCGAGCCGATTGTCTGTTTAGGATTAGCAGCAGCGGTTTTGGCCCGAAGGCGCACGCAACTCAGACGCTGAGTGTGGGGCGATCGCACGCAGGTAGGCGCATCCGCCGATTTGCCGGGTGTTTCGCCTATATTTTGAGCGTTTTGGGCGATCGCGCTTACAGACATCAGAGATCCAAACAGCGTCGGACTTACAAGCAAAGTGAGGAGCAATCTATTCATGTGTCGTCCTTAAGAACTTCAACGTATACAGTAGCCGATTATCTGTGGCAATTCAACAAGGTTTTCATCCTCCACCAGTACAGTTTGCCGTGATTAAGGCTTAAAAGCCGAATACTTTCCCCCCAAACCTTCAACAATTGTCCGCGTATTAGCAACCAGCATTTTGCGATCGGTATCGGCGGCGCTTCCCACTTTAAGATTTGTTGCGATTTTAGATAATCTCGCTCGCCAGTGATAACAAAATCATCCAATGTGGGTAAAATAATGTCAGCAAGGGCAACTCGAAGCAGCGAACAAGTTTACCTCAGAAACCAAGTGGGGAGTGATGAGTACAGTTTTAGTTGTGGAAGATTCCCGCAGCCAGCGGGAGTGCATTTCACATCAGTTGAGATGCAGCGGATTAAATGTAATTCAAGCATCTGACGGTGTGGAAGCACTGGATAAAGTTGAGAAAAATTACCCGGATTTAGTATTATTAGATATCGTAATGCCTCGCCTCGACGGCTACGATGTTTGCCGTTTAATTAAGGCTAATCCCGAAACTCGGAATATACCAGTAATATTTTTAACCGGGAAGGGACAGCAGCTAGCTTTGTTCTCCAGGGCGATCGATCGCGCCGAGGCGTATGTTAGCAAACCTTGGCAGCCCAGGGAACTTTTGGCAACCATCAAAAAAGTGTTGATTAATGCCGATCTTAAGTTCGATCGAGCTTCCGCTGACGCTTGGACGGAATACGGTATTTTAACCTTAAATACGATCGAACTTTATCAAAGTCGCGCCGATGCTTGGACAAAATACAGCGCCCAAATTATTAAATTGTACGATGCCAGCATAGCAGCTTTCCAGCAAGCTTTGTCCATTGAACCGAGTCACTCGAATGCCAACAAATATCGCAACCGAGTTCAGACAATTCGGGCAATTTTAATGAAAAAAATTGAGCAAAATCAACCTTGCAAAGTCTGCGATTATTATTACGGCCAAGACGGAATCAATTGTGCAGTGCATCCCGCTGGCCGCCCTCAACCTTTTTGTCGCGATTGGGAATTTAATTAAACTAAAATGAAAACAAACAACCGCACTAACTTGGAAAAGCTGCTGCAAGAAAGAAACGAACGTCCCGAAAAAATGGCAGAAATTGATGCCAAAATAAATGCAACTTTCCGCCAAGAACACACAATATTGGTAATGGATATGTCGGGCTTCTCGCGAACGACTGTCCGCTACGGAATCATTCATTTTCTGGCAATGATTCACCGGATGCACGGAATTGTCAAACCGATAATTGCGGAATGTGGCGGTACTGTTGTTAAAGAGGAAGCGGACAATATTTTTGCAGTATTTCCCGATGTAAAATCTGCTGTAGAAGCTGCAATCGACTCTCTAAAACAAACGGCGGCTGTCAACACGACACTGCCACCCGAGATGGATATTTACCTCTCCATTGGCATTGGCTGCGGCGATGTTTTGATGCTGGAAGGAGAGGATATGTACGGAGCGGAATTTAATCTAGCTGCTAAACTGGGAGAAGATTTGGCGGAACGGGGAGAGATTTTGCTCACCTCCGCAGCGTTTGAAAAATTGGAAGGTGAGAAGGAAGATTGGGAAAAATTGGAATTTTCGATTTCTGGTTTAGATTTGGTGGCGTACAAGCGGGTACAGTCTGCTTAAATTATCTCAGGGGTTTTTCATGATTGCATAAAATATTATGTATAAGGTGCGTCGCTATCAGGTTATCGGTCTAATTTAGGGATTATTTATGGCGACGCACCCTACAAAAAATTATTATTTATTCTTCCTTCTTCCTTCCTATAAATGATTGACGAACAAAAAAAATGGCAGGCTATAAATTTAGCGAATATTCAACAGAGGCTTGCTTGGGTGCAACAACAGCCGGATGGAGTTGTTTTTTGCAAAGAGTCGGGAGTTCACTATGTTGCAGTTAGAAAAGACAAAGGTCAAATTAAGCTATGTTTAGTAGAAAAGGTGAATTTGCATACAGATTTATTGCAATCTGTGTTCAACCTCAACAATCCTCTGCATTTAGTTTCAGAATATACCCAAGCGATGATGTTGGGTTTATTGTGGCAAAATCGACCTAAAAAAGTTTATATAGCTGGGTTTGGTGGCGGCAGAATTCCGTTAGTTATGCACCATTATTTGCCGGAAACTATTGTAGAATGTGCCGATGTAGATCCGATCGCCCTGGAAGCAGCCATCGAGTGTTTTGGAGTGCAGTTCGACGATAGACTCACCGTCGCAATCCAGGATGGGAGAGAATACCTAGAACAGCAAAGCCCAGATATTCAGTATGATATAATTATGACAGACGTGTTTTTTGGCAACGGCTACTTTCCGCACCGACTAGCAACTAAAGAATTTTATGAACTTTGCCAAAAACATTTGTCAACCGCCGGAGTTGTTTTAGTAAATCTGCTGCAAAGAGATGAGTTTTATGCCCAAAAGGTGAAGACTTTTCAAAGCGTGTTTTCCCAGGTATGCGTCTGCCCTTGGAAGGATATTAACAGCGTTCTAATTGGTACTAACAGCCCTATTTTAGAGAAAGACGAGATTGTTTCCAGGGCCAAATATGTGCAAGATGGACATGAATTTTCGTTTTCCTTGACAGACAGAGCTCTTGATGTGAAAATAAGTTCAGAATTGGGTGAAATTATACCTGATTTAGACAAAGCTAAAATTTTGACTGACGATTCGCCGCCCGCCGGTTATTTTGATTGCTGGTTATTTTGATTGGAGTGGCTTCAGTTTGTAGGGTGCGTCGCCATCGACAATCCCTAAAAAAGAGCGACAATCTGAAAGCGACGCACCTACAGAATATATCAGCAAATAAGCCCAACAATTGTGTTGTAGGAAGATTTTTTATAAATGGTATCAGGTGCGTCGCCCGTGAAATTGTCGATTTAATTTAGGTATTTTTCATGGCTCCACACCCTACGGCAAATTACAATCTACGTCTTTATGCTTTAATATATTCAGCCATTTGTTTTTCTAGGCGATCGATCAATGTATCGACATCCACTGCTGCGAGTTCAAAACAATCAGGAGGTGCGGGGTCAATTTCAAACAAAATTAGCTTGATTTCACCTTCACCGATCGCCAAAATCGCCACCTCTTTCTCGGGTTTGTGAGCGTTGAGCACTCCTAAAATTTCCTGAATGTGACTTTTAACTTGACGGTTTAACTCTTCAACAGCCTCTTTTTTACAGTACACGAAACGCGGCGTTCCGGCAATGTCAATGCCCAAAATATCTTCGCTTTCCTCTCCCCTTTCCTGAAACAACCCCCAAGCTAAAGCCGCCAATTCTTGTTTGTTGGCTGCTACAAATTTATCTAACTTGCGGCGCCAGTTATTTTGATTTTTTTGTTCTGAATCAGGGCCACCAAATAAAAACATTTTCTCTCCTTGTAGAAACTAATATTTTTCAGTCATTAGTCATGGGGGATCGGGCATGGGGCATGGGGCATGGGGCATCTTGCCCGCTCGCGAAGTCGAAGGGTGGGCATTGGGCATTGGGTATTAGTTAGGTATAAAATCACCAATTACCAATTATCAATTACCAATTATCAATTACCAATTATCAATTCCGAATTCTCAATTCCCAATTCCGAATTCCCAATTCCGAATTCCCAATTCCTAATTCCCTTTTTGGCCCGATGCCCGATGCTCGATGCCCGATGCCCGATGCCCCATCCCCCATTCCCCATTCCTAAAAAGCACTGCGTTTCTATTTTATACCAGATTGCACTCGCCAGAGCGACGCATAAATTCCATCATGTTCGATCAGTTGTTCGTGCTGCCCCGATTCTACCACTCGCCCTTGTTCCATGACAAAAATACAATCGGCATTGCGGACAGTAGAAAGACGGTGGGCGATCGCAATTGTAGTCCGATTTTTGGTGATTCGTTCGAGCGATCGCTGAATTGCGGCTTCCGTCTCGTTATCCACCGCTGAAGTAGCTTCATCTAGAATTAAAATCGGCGGATTCTTCAACACAGCCCTCGCAATCGCAATCCGCTGCCGCTGTCCCCCCGACAATTTTTGACCGCGTTCCCCTACAATAGTTTTGTAACCCTCCGGCAATTGCACGATAAACTCGTGAGCCTCAGCAATTTGAGCAGCATTTACGATGTCTCGATTGCTAGCCTCAAAACTGCCGTAAGCAATATTTTCTGCTACCGTACCGTGAAACAAGAATACATCTTGACTCACCAATCCGATCGCTCTGCGCAAATCTTTTAAATTCAGGGTAGTTAATTCTATACCATCGAGATAAATCTGACCGTACTGTACCTCATACAGCCTCAAAATTAGTTTTACCAGCGTACTTTTCCCCGAACCAGTCACCCCAACAATCGCAGTAGTTTTCCCCGCCGGTAGAGTCAGCGAAAAATACTGTAAAATCGGTTTTCTTTGATTGTAATAAAAGGTAACATTTTTAAATTCTAGCTCACCCTTAATCGAACTAACCGGCAGGCGAATATCGCCCGTGCGAATTGCGATCGGCGTATCCAACAAATTCATCACCCGATTAGTAGAAGCCATGGCGCGCTGGTATCGATCCATAGTATCACCCAGCCGAGTCAGGGGCCACAGCAACCGCTGTGTCAAAAACACCAAAACGCTGTAAGTCCCTACAGACAACCTACCCGCCACCACCTCCAAACCGCCCAGAAATAGCGTTGCAATAAACCCCAAGAAAATTATCACCCGAATCAAAGGAATAAAAGCTGCCGAAAGTGCGATCGCCCGTCGGTTACTTTGGCGGTAAGCTTGGCTTTGGGTTTCGATGCGCCCAGTTTCATAATCTTCGGAAGTAAAACTTTTAATAGTAGTAATTCCCGTCAAATTATTCGACAGTTGCCCGTTGAGAAAACTCACCTTTTCCCGCACATCAGCATACAGTGGAGCGAGACGGTTTTGAAAGGCGAATGAGCCCCAAATAATAAAAGGAATCGGCAGCATTGACAGGATAGCAACAGCAGGAGATGCTGCAAAAAAAGCGGCGCTAATCACAATGACCGTCGTACTTACCTGAATCACTTCATTGGCACCACCATCCAAAAACCTCTCAAGTTGATTGATGTCATCATTGAGAATTGAAATCAAACCGCCGGTGCTGCGTTCTTCAAAATAAGCTAATTCTAATTCTTGTAAATGGCTGTAAGCTTCCAGACGCAAATCGTGTTCGATATCCTGAGCCAAATTGCGCCACAAATAATCATAGGCATATTCAAAAAGAGATTCCAAAGTCCAAACTATCAAACTCAAAAAAGTAATGATTGCGAGTTGCCAAAATACATCTTTTATTCCCCACTTAGCAAGGATAGAATCTTGCTGTTTCACAACCACATCAACGGCAATACCGATTAATGCTGGTGGCGCTAAATCAAAGAATTTATTCAGCAGCGAACAGATACTGGCGAGCCAAGTTTTCAGGCGGTAGCGGCGCCCGTACTTTAGCAGCCGCTTGAGGGGATGGATGGGTTTTGATTGATTTGGTGACAATTGAGAATCGGTCATAGGGCATGGGGCATGGGGCATCGGAAATCGGGCAGAGAATTAAAAATTATAGGACTTATGCACGCTGACCTCAGAAACCGGGTTTCTGCGTATATTTTCGTTACTAAACGCAGAAAATCGTAGAAACCCGGTTTCTAGCCCCCCATGCGTAACCCCTCAATTAGTAGGGTGCGCGCCGAGGCGCACCCTACCCTGATTTAATTTTTAATTCTCAAATGCCCCGTTCCTAGGCTTTAAACGTTAACACTGGCTTCATTTTAGCGACTATCCCCACCATTTGTGCCTCCACCTGAACGTCAATTACTGGTTGAATTGGTTTGTAAGCTGCCGGGGCTTCTTCGATTCTACGTTCTTCCCGCAAGGTAATGCAATCTACGCCGGTTAATCCCAAAGCGGAGTCAGTTTTGTCAGCACCTTGGCGACTGAGATCGAAGCGCGATCGCGCCCGGCCCGCACCGTGAGAAGCCGATCGCAAAAATCGATCGTTCCCCTTACCAACCAGCAAATAAGACGGCGCACCCATCGAACCCGGTACAATTACAGGCTGGCCGGAATGTGCGGGACAAGCGCCTTTGCGCGTTACCCAGCCAGCACCTTCAGCTAAGGTAATATTGTGAGGCAAATCGTAAACTAAAGGAGCTTCGATATCCCCGAAAACTTGCCGCAAACGCAGTCGCAGAAGTTCTGCTAGCAGCAAGCGGTTGATAAAACCGTAATTGGCGGCCGTTGCGGACGCTTGTAGGTAGCTGCTCACAAGTTCGGGATTGGCTTCGACAGACAGCGGAAACAGCCCGGATTCAGGGTATTTTAGGGTTTTCGGCCAGGCGGCGATCGCTCGATCGCGCCACATACCACCGATGTATTTGCCGACATTTCGCGAACCGGAGTGAATCATAAAAGCGATTTGTCCCGATCGCACTCCCCAAGTATAAGCCGTAGCTCGATCGACAACTTCTTCAACCACTTGAATTTCTACAAAATGATTGCCGCCGCCGATGGTAGCCAACCCGCCATCCCTTACTGTGCCGTCATTTGGGACTAATTCTTCGGGAGCCCATTTGACATCGCCATTCATGGAACCATTGAGAAAAGTGCGATCGGCGCACTCAGCAGCCAACTGCTCAAAATCCGAATTAGCTGCGCTACCAATTGCTTTATCCTGCATAGCATCCAGCCATCCGGGTATCCCGTGTTGGAACATCGCGCGGGAGGTTTTTGCAGTCATGCTGACATCGCGAGTACCGAAGAAATAATCGCCTTTCATCAACTCTACAAATCGATCGCGCTGACTGAGAAATTGTGCGATCGACAAATCAGCAACGTGCAAGCGCATCCCGCAGTTAATGTCGGAGCCGACAGCCGCCGGAATCACCATTTTGTCAGTTTGGACGATCGAGCCAATTGCCACTCCCGCATCCCCCGGATGGAAGTCTGGAGTGGCGCAGGCGCGACAAACACAACCACCTTGAGGGTGACGAACATTCGCCAAATTTGCTAACTGTTTGAGAGCCTTTGCTTCCAGCGGAAAACCTTCTGGAAGCAAAACTTCTGCTGTTATGGAACTGGCATCTTGCCAGTTTTCTCCTGTGAAACTGGCATCTTGCCAGTTTTCTTTCAGAGAACTATTGAGACAAATCGAGTAGACTTGATTGTCGTAACTCAGATCAAGACCTTGCCGAGACAAAGCTCGCAAAAGCCTATTCAAGTTTTTTGGCTGCTGCATAAAGAGTCTGTTGCGGGTTGCAGTGCAACCCCCACAAATTGAAGAGATGTTGTAGTTAATCAAAGACTTTGGTTCAGCAGCCGCAATCTTTTGAGAGACAAGTTGAAGGCAACTTTTCTAATTATGTCGATCCTGGCACATTATTTTTGATCTGTCAACTTCCAGCGAGTATCAGAAACCGGGTTTCTGCCTAGATACTTCGCAACCACACAAAAATTTTGTCAGAAACCCGGTTTCTTTTCCCAGCGAGTATCAGAAACCGGGTTTCTGCCTAGATACTTCGCAAACACACAAAAATTATTAGAACTCTTGCAAAAATCCAAAGCACCCCACCCCAACCCTCCCCGAACTCGCGGGGAGGGAGCAAGATTATTCTTGTTTCCCCCCGCGGGAGGGGGGACTTGCGGGGGGTAAATTTGACTTTTGCAAGAGGTCTATTGTCAGAAACCCGGTTTCTTTTCCCAGCGTCTCCTAAATAATTCCAGTTTTCAAAGCTTAAAGATAATATCTCACCGTTGTAACAACCCGACTTCTTTTAGCCCGCAAAGCCGCCTTCAAAAAGAAAGCAGTTTGATTGTGCAGCAGTCCCTCCCACCAATTTTTCGTCACAAAAGCCGGAATAATCAGCGTTAAGAACACTCCCGGCCGCTGTTCTTCAAACAAAATCAAAAAGTGAGTCAAAGCCTCAGTAACAGAACGGTAAGGCGATTCCAGAATTTCCAAAGGAATGTCCGACTGCAAATCTTGCCAAGCTGCTTGCAATTTTGCTCGATCGGTCAAACCAATATCCACATGAACCGCCACAACCTCATCAGCAATTAAACGAGCGTAATCCAGGGCCTCCAAAGTTCCCCGGTGCAACTGCCCGACTAACACCACCGCCGGATGTGTCACCTCCTTAACTTTCGGTCTCCGAAGATAGGATTTAGGTGCTATTCCCTGAATGCTCAAGCGAGCCGCTACATAACGATAGTGCCGGTGAATAGCTAAAAATAGACTGACTACGATCGGAATAGTTACTACCACAACCCAAGCTCCCAAAAGGAATTTGGTAGCGACAATTACAGCCAAAACTCCCGTTGTTGCCACTGCACCAATACCGTTCATCGCAGCACTAGCTTGCCAACCTTTACCTCGCTCTTTAAACCAGTGAATTACCATTCCCGATTGGGAGAGAGTAAAAGAAGTAAAAACCCCAACCGCATACAGCGGAATTACTGCGGTGGTATCGCCTCGGAAGATGATAATTAACAGAGCCGCGCAGAGGCTGAGCAAATTAATGCCATTAGAATAAACTAGGCGATCGCCCAACAGCGACAACTGCCTCGGCAAAAACCCGTCCCGCGCCAGAAAATAACAAAGTCGCGGAAAATCCGCATAACTCGTATTCGCAGCCAACAGCAAAATCAACAGAGTTGCGGCCTGCAAATAGTAATAAAATACACCTACTCCAAAAATATCTTTTCCCAACACAGAAAGCAGCGTTTCGTTTTCTCTAGGAATCACCTGATAAATATGGGCTAAGTAACTAATGCCCAAAAACATCACTCCCAGAATTACTCCCAAATAAGTTAAAGTCAGGCGCGCATTCTTCCATTCAGGAGGCTTAAAAGCTAACACTCCGTCCGATATTGCTTCAACTCCAGTCAGAGCCGTACAGCCCGCCGCAAAGGCGCGCGCGATCAGAAATAATCCCAAAGGTTCCTTAGCTGGAATATTTTCTAATGCAGGCAAAACATGACCTGTTGCCTGTTGGAATAAACCGCAACTAATCAATATAAAAATGCCCACGATAAACGCATAGGTTGGCACCATAAATATCTTGCCAGATTCGCGCAATCCCCTGAGATTGGCAAACATGATCAGGACAATACAAACTAAGCACAAATCAACGGTATAGGGCAGCAATGAAGGAACTGCGGAAGTCAAGGCTGCCACCCCAGCCGAAATACTCACAGTTACGGTGAGGATGTAGTCAATCATCAGCGAAGCTGCTGCGATCAAACCTGGATAAATACCTAGATTTTCTCGCGCCACAATGTAAGCGCCACCGCCGTTTGGGTACGCTTTAATTGTCTGTCGGTAAGACAGCGCTACGATCGCCAACAGTAAAATAATAATTCCCGAAATCGGCAGCGATAAACTCAAACTGCTGCTCCCGGCTAGTAACAGCACCAGCAGAGTTTCTTGAGTAGCGTAGGCCACAGACGAAAGTGCATCGGAAGCAAGAACAGCTAGTCCTGTAGCGTTGCTCAGCCGTTCGTGAACAGATGCGCTGGTAGGGAGAGATTCACCCAGTAAAACCCGCTTGAGTCGAGAATAAGTGTACATTGAAACTCAATATATAGGCGTCCACAAATCATAATCGAGACGGGGACAGTTTTCAGCAATTTTTGGCTCACAAGTTGTAATTTTTTCTAGCTTGTTGAGTCAGCTTCAGCTTGTGTTCGAGAGCTTGCCAATTTTCGGCTTGGATATCGCTGATGAACTCGTCGAGACTGTCGCGGTAAATAGAGAGCGATCGCAATAATTGCTCTCGATTGTACTTGGCCACCATCACTCCCAGCTCGGGGTTGCCACCCCCTACGCGACTCGTGTCCCGAAAACCCGAACTCGCCAAATGCTGGGCTAAATTAACAAGATCTCGATCGCCCTCTCGATCGCACGCAGCAACCAGCGTCGCGCTAGTCATCAGCGGCAAATGAGAAATCCAAGCCACAGCTCGATCGTGCTCCTCAGGCCCACACCGGTAAACCTCAGCACCCAGCAACCGCGCAATTTCCTCAACCTTCTCCACCGCCAGCGGCGGAGTCTGTTCCGTCGGCGTCACCACGTAAGGCCGGCCCACAAACAAATCCCTTACCGCCGCCTCAATCCCGCTTTCTGCACTCCCCGCCATCGGGTGTCCCCCGACAAAATTCGGCCACAGATCGGACACAGCTTGTACTATGGGTGTTTTTACCGAGCCCACATCCGTTACGATAGTATCAGGGGAAAGATGGGGGAGCAATTTTTGGACGATCGGCTCGATCGCTCCTAAGGGCGTGCAAATAAAAACCAAATCCGCTGCTGCCATCAGAGACAGGTGTATGCTAGCTTCAGAGACAACACCCGTTTCTTGCGCGCGATCGCAAGTTTGCTGCCGGCTCGAAACCCCAAAAACATCAAACCCGCGCGATCGTAAATCCAGGGCGATCGAGCCACCAATTAAACCAAGTCCTACAATACCGATATTCATTAGCAATAAAATGGGGATATTTGATACGGTGCCGCCCCCATGACAGTCGAGGAACTCCTGAAAAAATATGCCGCCGGAGAAAGAAACTTTGCCGGAATCAACCTGACTGAGGCCAACCTCAGCGGCGTCTACTTGAGCGGAGCCAACCTGACAGGTGCGAATCTGAGTGTAGCAAACCTGAGCGGAGCTAACCTCAGCAAAACCAACCTCACCGGTGCCAAACTCAACATCGCCAGACTCAGCGGCGCCCATCTCGGCGGCGCCAACCTCACCGACGCCGACCTCAACGTCGCGTACCTAGTGCGAGTTGACCTCAAAAAAGCCATACTCACAGGAGCTAAACTGATCAGAGCCGAGCTAATTAGAGCCGAACTCACTCAAGCCAACCTCACTCAAGCCAACCTCAGCGGCGCCACTCTCACCGAAGCCACCCTCCGAGGAGCCAACCTCGCTCAAGCCAACCTTCGAGGCGCTCACCTCAGCGGCGCGTGCTTGACAGAAGCCAACCTCGAACAAGCCAACCTGCAAGGCGCCGACCTCAGCCGAGCCGACCTCAGCGGTGCCGACTTGCGAGGGACAGAACTGCGACAAGCCAACCTCACTCAAGCCATACTCAGCGGCGCCGACCTCAGCGGCGTCAACTTGCGGTGGGCCATCCTCAGCGGCTGCAACCTGCGCTGGGCAGATCTCAGCGAAGCCAAATTGAGCGGCGCCGACCTCAGCCGAGCCGACCTCTGCCACGCCAACTTGCTCAATGCCAGTTTAGTTCACGCCGACCTGTCAAATGCCTATTTGATCCGTGCCGACTGGATTGGAGCCGACTTAACCGGAGCCACCTTAACCGGAGCCAAACTCCACGCAGTTTCGCGCCTCGGCATCAAAACCGAAGGTATGACCTGCAAGTGGGTTGACCTGAGCCCCAACGGCGACCACAGCCAAATTTACTGGTTGAACTCTGGAGGAACCCACGAATTTTTTCACGAAACCTTGCCCACAGTTCGGATTGTGATAGACTCGCCCTTAGACCAAGGCGCTCATTTTGCCCTAGCTGCAACTTATTACCAAATTGCCCAACAATACCCGAGTTTAAGTCAGCCACCCACAATCGAAGTCAGCTCCAGGCGCACCGTACTCGCTTTTAAAATGGACAGCGACGATAAATTATTTGCGACCGCTTACGTTGCCATCATTCCTTTTAACGACGCCGCCACAACTCAAAAAAATCTGATAGCTTTGATGAAAATGATTCAATCCCACGATGCAGGCAAACTGAACGTCAAAGAATCCAAACACGTCCAGTTATGCAGCAAAGCTCTCAACCAAGCTATCAGCAAAGTAGACCAAATCAAAATTTCAAGTTCTTTTCCAAAAATCGGGGAAAGCATCAATTTTTTTCAAATTCCTACACAGATGATCTTAATTAATTCCCGCGACCAAAGACTCAGCGTATATCACCATCCAGCCTTCGGCAAGCGCCTGATTAAAAAATACGATCCCAACAACTCCAGCGCAGGCAAGTTAGCTGAGGGCACAAAATTGGGTCAAGCTAATATCACGAGCATTTTGGATTTTATAAAAGGCTTCCATAATATAGATGTCTAGGCATATTGCATCAAGTTACAAAAAATGCTTATTCTATTTTAAAGGTTGGCATAACAAAGCTTTGTTCTAGCTAACACATCAGGAAAAGTGAAAAGCATGGACGCGGAAGAACTCATCGCCAAATATGCAGCAGGAGAAAGAGACTTTACTGCCATCCTCCTGTGCGAGGCCAATCTCAGCAGGATCGATCTGGCCGGGGCTAATTTCAGTGAGGCAATCTTGAGCCTCACCAACATGAGCGGCACCAATCTGTCAAACGCCAACATGAGAAAAGCTAAACTCAATGTTGCTAGACTCAGCGGTGCCAATCTCAACAAAGCCAACCTCAACGGCGCTATCCTCAACGTGGCTAACTTGATTCGGGCCGACCTCAGCGAAGCCCAACTCGTCGAAGCTACACTGATCAGAGCGGAACTGATCAGAGCCGACCTCAGCGGTGCCAACTTGAGCGGTGCAAACCTCAGCGAAGCAGATTTGAGAGAAGCAACCCTCAGAGAAGCCAATCTAGAGCAAGCCGACCTCAGCGGGGCTCACCTCAGAGGCGCTTGTCTGACAGCGGCCAACTTGGAACGGGTCAACTTGCACAGAGCCGACCTCAGCAGGGCAGACTTGCGAGGAGTAAACCTCTGCAATGCCGAACTCAGACAAGCTAATCTGTCTCAAGCCAACCTCAGCGGCGCTGACTTGCGAGGCGCTAATCTCCGGTGGGCCGACCTCAGCGGGGCGAACCTGACGGGTGCTGACCTCGATGAGGCGAGATTGAGCGGGGCTAACTTGTACGGGGCAAATTTGAGCAATGTCAACCTGTTGAACGCTACTCTGGTACACGCGGATTTGACTCAAGCGAATTTGATTCACGCTGATTGGGTGGGCGCAGATTTGACGGGGGCGGCCCTGACTGGGGCAAAAATTTACGCGGTGTCCAGGTTTAATCTGAAAGCCGATGATATAACCTGCGATTGGGTGGATCTGAGCCCTAACGGCGATCGCAGCCACATCCAGCGCTTTACCCCAGAAGAATCTCAACGGTTTTTTAATGCTACACCGCCGACAGTGCAAATTATTGTCGATCGACCGCTCGACCCCGACGCTAACTTTGTCCTCGCAGCTACCTACCGCCAAATTGCCAGTCAATACTCGGGTTTGAGCAATCCTCCCAGCATAGAAGTTAATTCGCGGCGCACAATCATATCATTTAGAATAGATCAGGACGAGCAACTATTTCCCACAGCTTTCGTGGCCATTATTCCCTTTAGCGACGCGGCATTTACTCAAAAAAATCTCATTACTCTGATCAAGATGATTCAACCCCAAAACGGCAATAACCTAGGCGTCAGAGTCTCAAATCTGGTAGTGCAATTGAACGTCGCCCTGACCAAAACAATTAGAAAAATAGGGGAAATGAAAATACAGCCGATTCGCCTCGATCGCGAACCGATGTCGAGTTTTTTCCAATCGCCTACCCAAACTGTACTGGCTAACTCCAGTGCCGAAAGTTTGATGGTTCACTATCACCCAGACTTTGGCAGAAACTTGACAAATTTGCCGGGAGTCAACAAAACCTCGATCAGTCCTGCAATTAAAGCCCAAAGATTCACAACCCCGCCACTAAATACGGTGGTTGAGTTTGTCAAGAGCTTTTATCAGCTCGGTGAGTAAATAATATAAATTAATTTAATATTTATTATATTTATGCCCGATAAAAGTTAGTCCATCGCCCTTTAAGTCAGGTAAAAACAATGGAAGCTGAAGAACTTCTCAAACGATTTGAACTCGTCAAAAGATACACAGAAGGCGACAGAGATTTCACAGGAATCAACCTGAATGAAGCTAATCTCAGCCGCATCAACCTCAGCCAATCAATTTTAAGGCAGGCTAGCTTATTTGTCACCAACATCAGCGGCGCTAACTTGAGCGAAGCTGACTTGAGCGAAGCTAACCTGAATGTGGCTAGACTCAGCAGCACCAATCTCTCGCGAGCAATTTTAAACGGGGCTAGTCTCAACGTAGCAAACTTAGTAAGAGCCGATTTAACCGCAGCTCAATTAATCGGAGCATCGCTGATTAGAGGCGAATTAGTCCGCTGCGAACTCAGCAAAACTAACTTCAGCGGCGCTAACATGACTGAAGCAGATTTAAGAGAGGTAAAACTGACGCAAGCTAACCTGTCACGTGCTAATCTTTCCGGTGCAAATCTCAGAGGTGCTTCGGCTTCATCAGCTAACTTTCAAGACGCTAACTTGCACGGCGCGGATTTGATGAAAGCTGAACTTAACGGCGTCAATTTGAGCAATGCCGATCTGAGACAAGCTTCTTTGCAGGAAGTGAATCTCAGCGGTGCTGATTTGAGCGGAGCTAACCTCAAATGGGCAGATTTGAGCGGAGCTAACCTCAACGGCGCCGATCTGAGCGATACTAAATTGAGCGGAGCTAACCTCAGCGGAGCAGATTTAAGAAATGCTAATTTAGCAAATGCTAGTTTGGTTCACGCCGATCTGACAGAAACCAATTTGATTAACGCAGATTGGGTGGGCGCAGATTTGACCGGGGCAACTTTAACTGGGGCAAAAATGTATTTGGTTCCCCGGTTTGGCATCATTGCAGATGATATTAATTGCCAGTGGATTGACATCAGCCCCGCAGGCGATCGCAGTCTGGTTCAACAATTTAATTCGCCGTCTGAAGCGAGAAGATTTTTAAATCACACGCCGGGGTTAGTGCGAATTGTGGTTGACGCACTTTTAGATCATTCAGCAAACAGCACTTTAGCAACAGCTTACAGCGAAATAGCTCGGCATTACGGGGCAATGAGCCGTCCTCCCAATATTGAAGTCGGCTACCGCCGGACAACTCTAACTTTTAGGTTTGATAGCGACGAGCATTTATTGCCAGCAGCTTTTTTAGCGATTCTTCCTTTTAATGACGCCTTAGAAACTCAGAAAAATATTGTGGCGCTTGGCAAAAATATCGCTCTTCAAGATTTGGAAGAAAAACGGATAGTGCAGTTGTCTAAAGCATTGAAGGCAGCGATGGATAATTTAAAGAATGTGAAAAAAATGCTGGAAACAGCACTAAATTCCGGTCAGCAAACAAAGTTTTTTCAGTCGCCTACCCAAACTATTTTAATTAGTTCGGGGCTGGAGAGTTTGATTGTGCAGTCTCATCAGAATTTTGGTCGGCGCAGTGGAAATAATCAGGAGAGTAAATTCAGTGTGCCTGTGGGTCAAAAAGTAGTTGATTTTATGGCAAGTTTTGATTATCTTGATTGAGAAATCCCAACTGTGAAATCGATTGATTGAGGTAGAAGTCCATAATTCGCTGCTGAGCTTTTTGCGATCGCACTCCGAGCCGCACTGGCCCCACCATTTAACGATGGCGCGGCTGGTGGCGCGGGCTTTGCGCTTGGGGCGGAGCGCTCTGATCCAAACTGGGCTGCCGGCGGGAGCTTACCGACAGCGGTATCGAGTCAGCTATTTGATGCCGATTTTGATGTGGCCCGAACCGGTGATTTTAGTGGCGCCGACACCGCTGCTGGAACATTTGCAGGAGGTGGAAATTCCGCGATTGCAAGAGTGGCTGCAAACTAAAAAGTCGATCGACATTTATTCCCATAATGCCGCTGGACGAGGATTGATGCTAGCAGATCCGGACACTTGGCTGGCGGCTCGCTTGGCCCGAAATTCGGAACTTCACAGCCATATTCCGACAATTATCGACGGTGTGGATGATTTGGAAGTTTGGACGCGCCAGCAATTGACGGCGGGCTTGGTACCGGCTGATTGGAATGATTTAATGCAATCTCAGTCAATGCTGGCGGATGAAATCAGAGAAGCGCGAGTGTTGCTAACGCGGGCTGTGTTTCAGCATCCAGCTAAGCCTGATGAGTGCTATTTGCTGGAAACCGCAGAGCAAAATATTTTGCAAGGGCTGTTGGAAAGAATCGAGCAAAACCCTGGGATTCCGCCTGCTTGGAGCAATTTTTGGCAGCGGTGGAACACAAACGGGAAACTGCGGTGGGCGCAAATTCATCGCTCTGCTGGGTCATTTTCGCTGTTGAGCGCGCCGGTGCAGGTGGCTGATGTTTTGAGCAAAATTTGGTCTGCTGTGCCTGTGGTGTTGATTGGTGGCGCGGTGGATGTGGAACAGAAGGCTCCGATCTTCCGGCAAATGATGGGATTGCCTGAGTTGACGAGTGTGAAGTTTTCGCCCGATCGACAAAACGAGTTAATTCAACTGTACATTCCCAACTGGCTGCCGCTGCCGAATACGCCGGAATTTCAGGGAGTTTTAATGGAAGAAATTCGGACTTTGCTGTTGATGAGCGCGTCGGTGGCGGGTTTAACTGTGCTGATTGTGGGTGATGTACCGCTGAAGGCTCGAATGGCGGCGATTTTGGCTTCTGAGTTCGGTTCTCGGGTGCAGGTGGAAAAAACCGAGGTGGGGGAGAATGCGATTTTGGTGACTGGATGGGAGTTTTGGCGGGAACATCAGGGGGAGTTGCGGGCGCCTCACTTGCTGGCGATCGCCACTTTGCCGCTACCTTCGTTGGAAAATCCTTTGGTGACGGCGCGTGTGGCTTTTTATAAGGAACAGCGTCGGGATTGGTTTCGGTTGTATTTGTTGCCGGCGGCGCTGAATGAGTTGCAGCGGGCGATCGCGCCGGTGCGTGAGCGTCAGGGGGTGGTGGCGATTTTTGACAGCAGGGTGATTCACCGCAGTTACGGAAAGCAGGTTTTAGCGGCGCTGAGTCCGTTTGCGAGGATTGATTATTTGGATACGACTTGGTTGACGCAGGCTTGAGATGACCTGTTGGCCTATAATTTGGTTGGTTATCCAATTGAAATCTCATTTAGCAAGCAAAGATTATGGGTGAAGCTAAGCGTCGTAAAGAGTCGATCGGCGACGAATTCGGTAAAGAAGAACGCATCCTTCCCTGGCTACCAATCACGAAAACCCAAAGCGACGATTTTCTGAAGTGGACATCTCGCGGAAGCTGGATCGGGATTAGCCTGTTGGTGGGTTGGTGGATTGTGGTGCGGTTTGTTGGCCCCGCGGCGGGTTGGTGGGTGGTTGATTGATGCGATGAGTGCGATCGACTTGGAGGGCGATCGCACATTGTGTAGAGTTTGAACTCCGAAACCAGCGGCTGAATTTTTGGGAAAAATTTAGTTGCAAATCTGGAGTCAGTATGTTATGTTAATTATCTGCGGGCGATTAGCACAGTGGTAGCGCGCTTCCTTCACACGGAAGATGTCACAGGTTCAAATCCTGTATCGCCCATAGTTTCCAAATTAGATATATCAGGAGTTACAGGGATTTAGATCCGGTTCGTGCCTGTATTTTCTATCAATTAAAAGTGGTTCGTAGTGTGGACTTTAGTCCGCAGGATTTTGCGGACTAAAGTCCACACTACGAACTGACCGATCTTTACAGGAGGTTTGCTCGTGACAAATCCCAATCTTCCTCAAAATTTCAACTTAATCGTCCCCGCAGGAACCCAAATTGTCACCAAAATTGAGGTCAAAAACCCCGGCGGCGACCAATCTTGGAAACAGGGCGCAGTAGGTGCGATCGTCAAATCGCCTACAGACAATTCCCACGCCTATTCAGTCAAACTACCAGACGGAACAGAAGTTAGTCTGCGGCGACACGAATTCAGCATTCGCAAGCAGTTTCAAAGCGAAGGATTGCAGTCTGGAGGAGATTTTCTCGCCGAATACAACCTCTATGATTCTGTAATTTATCGCTGCGTTGTTGGTTCGAGAGCCTACGGTTTGGATAACGAGCAATCTGATACAGACAGGCGCGGAATTTACCAGCCGCCGGCCATACTTCATTGGTCGCTTTACGGGATTCCCGAACAATTGGAAAATAAGGAAAATCAAGAATGCTATTGGGAACTGCAAAAGTTTTTGGTTTTGGCGCTCAAAGCTAATCCCAATGTGCTCGAATGTTTGTACACGCCTTTGGTAGAAACTCTTTCTCCTGTAGCAGCCGAATTGCTGGAAATTCGCGAAATCTTTCTGTCGCAATTGGTTTATCAAACTTACAATAGCTACGTTTTGTCACAGTTTAAAAAAATGGAGCAAGACTTGCGGAATACTGGGGAAATTCGCTGGAAGCACGCGATGCACTTGATTCGGTTGCTGCTGTCAGGAATTACGGTGCTTAAAGAGGGGTTTGTGCCGGTGCGGGTGCAGGATTTTCGATCGCAACTTTTGGCTATCCGCAATCAGGAAATCTCCTGGGATGAGGTGAATCGCTGGCGGTTGAGCTTGCACGCAGAGTTCGATCGCGCTTTTGCTGAAACTAAGTTACCGGAACGTCCTAATTACGAGCTGGCTAATCTGTTTTTGATTAAATCGCGTCGGAGGGCGATCGAATAGTTCGTTCGTAGTGCCGTTCGTAGTGCGGACTTCAGTCCGCAACAAATGAGCGGACTGAAGTCCGCACTACGAACCTTAGCGATCGATTTGACGTGATAATATAACATAGAAAATTATGGTAGAATATATCTCCGAATTAGTCAAGATTGTGTCCGAGCGACCTTATCCGCTGTTGTTTGCAACTGTCAGCGGCTCGCACTTATACGGCTTTCCTTCCGCAGATTCTGACTTCGACTTGCGGGGAGTTCATATCTTACCGCTACCGAAAGTTATTGGACTGATTTCGGGAGATGAAACCATCGAAGTTTCGGAAGTTCGGGAGAAGATGGAACTCGATTTAGTCACTCACGATATTAAGAAGTTTCTGGAGTTGCTGTTGAAGCGCAACGGCTACGTGTTGGAACAATTGTATTCGCCACTCGTAGTTTATACTACCGAGGCACATGAAGAGTTAAAGCATCTCGCCTCGAACTGCATTACCAAGCACCACAGCCACCACTATCTGGGTTTTGCTCAAACTCAATGGCGGTTGTTTGAGAAACAAAGCCCGCGTCGGGTGAAGCCGTTGCTGTACGTTTACCGCGTGTTGCTGGCGGGGATTCATTTAATGCAAACGGGGGAAGTTGAGGCGAATTTGGTTACACTTAATGAGAAGTTCCAGTTGCCCTATATTCCCGATTTGATTGCTCGCAAGCTGGCTGGGGCGGAAAAGTCTGTCCTGGAGGATGCAGATATTGGATTTTATCACCAGGAGCGCGATCGGCTCATTAATGTATTAGAAGAGGCAAGTTTTAGCAGTCATTTACCGTCAAATCCTAATGCAAAGGTTGCTCTCAATGATTTTCTGGTAAAGGTGAGGATGGCTTCTTTGAATTAAGCTATTTTATGGTGTAATTTGCAGGCGGCGGACGGGGGGCCCGCCCATCCCACAAAAGTTTGGGAAGGTTTAATATCGGCTTCTGGAGACGATTTTCTCTAATTTCTCACATCCGGCGGCTGACAAACCAAAATCTCTAATTTCCCCTTGGAGATTTGAAAAACTGCCAAATCCACCTAGATAACCGTTGATTCTTGCTGCTACAGTGGAGTCGAGCAACTGAGTTTTATCGAATTCTTTCATCAGTTCCGGTTCCTGACGTAAATAATATTTCTGATGATAATCCTCCGCTAAATAGAACTCTGTCAAAGGCTGAATTAATGTATAAATCTCGCCACCATGAGCTTGTTCGCGATCGAGTTTTAGCTCAACACATTGTTTTTGTGATTCACTGCGATAGAAAACTGCATCCATGTATTGGCGAGACCAACTAGGTGATTGGCGGGGATTGTGACTTTTCCAGAAAATATCTAGTAGTTCTGAATAGGAAATCTGCGATCGATCGAAATCTATTTCGACGGATTCAATATGATTGCCAATGTTATGATAAGTCGGATTTTCTGTAGTGCCGCCCGCGTAACCCACGCGAGTTCGCACGACTCCTTGCATAACTCCAAACTGCGCGTCGGGAGACCAAAAACAACCGAGTCCAAAAGTAGCAGTTTCTATTGTTTCTGGTAATTTCGTGTTCATTGGTGGCGGGTTTTGTGAAGAAGATTTTTTTTTAACCGCAGAGGGCGCAGAGGGCACAGAGAAAGAGAAAAGAGAGAGAAGTTGCTGTTTACAAATCAATTAGAGTCGTTCTCGTACCTGCGCGGCGTGTAAACCCAAATATCTCCATATTTGCGCGGAATAATCCGAGTTTGACTGGAACCGACAATTACTAAAGTTCTCATGTCGGCGTCTTCCGGTTGGAATGCGCCAAGAGTACAAACGCGCACGGATTGGCCCGGGCGGCCGAGATTTCGCCCCAATACAACGGGGGTTTTAGCATCGCGAGTTTCCAACAAAATCTCGATCGCCCTTTTCAATTGCCAAACCCGCTGTTTCGAGATTGGATTGTAGAATGCCATAACTAAATCCGCCTTTGCAGCCGCCGAAATCCGCTGTTCTATGACCTCCCAAGGCTTGAGAATATCCGAAAGCGAAATCGCACAAAAATCGTGTCCGAGGGGCGCTCCGATCGCAGCAGCGGCCGCCTGCATGGCAGAAATACCCGGTGCTACCCGGATGTCGATGCCTTCCCATTCCGGTTTAGCGTCAAAGTCGATCGCCTCAAACACCGCCGCAGCCATCGCAAAAATACCCGGATCTCCCGACGAAACCACGGCGACGGATTTACCGGATGCTGCTAAATCTAAAGCAAAACGCGCGCGATCGAGTTCTTCGCGGTTGTCGGAATCGTGCCTGTTTTGTCCTTCTCTCCGTGTTCCGGCTAAGTCGAGATAGAACTTGTAACCCACCCAATCGGTAGCTTCGCGCAGAATTTCCTTGACTTCCGGGGACATCCAAGCCGCGCCTCCGGGCCCCGTACCGACGATCGCCAGTTTGCCGCGACTAATGCCGATCGCACTTGGATCGATCGGTTCGGTAGCAAGTGCGATCGCGCAACTGAATGCGTCTGTGCGATCGTACCCGATTAACTGACTGTTTGCACCCGCTGCTGTCAGGGCAATTTGGGCGGCCGTGACTTCAAAACTGGAATTATATTGTATTAATTTAACTAAGTCGAATTCCACTAATTCGGAGAGATTCAAAAAACGCACGGGAACTTTAAAATATTGGCTAATTGCTTCTAAAGTGGGATTTCCCATGTCATGTTTTAACGCAAAAAATCCCGCAACGGAAGCTGCTGCTAAATCTGCATTTTTTAAGACTTGCTGCACGAAGGAAATTGCTATTTCCGGCTCAATATCTGATAGTTGCGTGAGTGCAAATGTGGCTGTTTGCGGGTGGTAAACTAAACAGTCGGGCGTCGGTGCAATTGCTTTTGAGGTGACGCGGATGGTTAATTGGGCTTCGGGGGCGATCCTCTCCGAGGGCTGCGCTAACGGCAAATTGCTCTCGGAAAGCCAGCTTGCAGCCCCTTCTAGGCGTACTTTCGCCCCGGCGAGCAAATTTGAAATAAAAATCTTCGCGTCCTCTGGATTCGCCAGATAATAGCCTTGGGGAGGACTCAGCAGGGCGGTACGAAACCGAATATCTCCGGTGGTGGTAATTGCGGGCTGTACGCCGAGGGCTGTTGCAATTTCTCTCGCCAAGTCGTTGACGCCGTGCAAACCTCCCAGTAGCGGTACTACGGCGCTTCCGTCTTCGGCGACGGCTAAGACTGGGGGCTCGGCGCGTTTGTCTGACAGCAGCGGGGCGAGGGTGCGGATGATGATTCCGGCGGCGCAGATGGCGATGATTGGGGTTTCTGTGGCGAATAGTTCGCGCAGGGTTTCGCCGAAGTTGCTAAAGTTGATGTCTGTGTGGGATGTGCGATCGACTAAACCGTAAATCTGGGAACCTGGGAAGACTGCGGAGATGGTTTGGGCGATCGGCAGGCTGTTTTGACCTAAGATAATTATTGCAGGAGAAAGTCGAACCATTTTAGATTTTAGATTTTAGATTTTAGATTTCATGAGAGTTGCGACGGAAATTAGGAATTAGGAATTGATAATTGTAAATTGATAATGTAGGGGCGGGTTCGCCAACAATAATTGCCTAAAACCAACAATCTCGTAAACCCGCCCCCACCTCACGACAAATCTCAATCTACCTTTTTCAAAATATAAGGTACAGGTTCGCCAAGGTCTCCAATACACACCAAAAATATCCTAAACCCGCCCCGCGCCCACGGAGAATGCTAATATATAATATCACCTAATTAAAACAGGCTACAATCAATAAATATTTCGAGGTTGGGTTGTGAAACGAATTGTCTTAATTGCAGGGTTTGAATCTTTCAATGCCGATTTGTACCGCCAAGCCGCCCAGTTGGCTGTTTCCGGGTGTCAGGGATTGTCGGTGAGCGTTTTTAGCGATCGCGCCCTTGCAGATGAGCCTGACGCTGTAGCCGCCGCCCTCTCGAATGCTGATGTGTTTTTCGGGAGTTTGCTGTTTGATTACGATGCGGTGATGTGGCTGAGGGAAAGGGTGCAACATATTCCCATTCGTTTGGTTTTTGAGTCCGCTTTGGAATTGATGAGTCTTACTCAAATCGGCGCTTTTAAAATTGGCGACAAGCCGAAAGGTATGCCGAAGCCGGTTAAGTTTATTCTGGATAAGTTCAGCAACGGGCGAGAAGAAGATAAGCTGGCTGGTTACATTAGTTTTTTGAAGGTTGGGCCGAAGTTATTAAAATATGTGCCAGTGCAAAAAGTCCAAGATTTACGCAATTGGCTGATTATTTACGGTTACTGGAATGCGGGCGGCACGGATAATGTTGTCTCGATGTTTTGGATTATTGCTCAAAAGTATTTGGGGCTGAAGGTGGCAGAGATTCCGCCGCCTGTGGAAACTCCTAATATGGGTTTGTTGCATCCCGATTATCACGGTTATTTTGAATCGCCTCAGCAATATTTGAATTGGTATCTGAGCAATCAAATTGGTGGAAACGGGCAAGATGCCCGTTCCACCCAAAACGGGCAAGATGCCCGTTCCACAAAATTTGACACCCATGGGTGTCAAATTTCAAATGTAGGAAAATTCCCAGTTGTGGGCATTTTGCTTTACCGCAAGCACGTTGTCACCAAACAGCCTTATATTCCTCAATTAATCCGCTATTTTGAAGCTGCGGGAATTGTGCCTTTGCCGATTTTTATCAATGGCGTTGAAGGCCATGTGGCGGTGCGGGATTGGATGACTTCTGCTGCTGAAACTGTGCAGCGAAAACAAGGCAATATTGAAACTCTTTCGCTTTCTCAAGAAGCAGTAGAAGTTGATGCGATTGTTTCTACGATTGGCTTTCCTTTAGTTGGTGGGCCTGCTGGTTCGATGGAAGCGGGGCGTCAGGTGGAAGTTGCTAAAAAGATTTTGGCTGCTAAAAATGTACCTTATTTTGTGTCTGCGCCTCTGTTGATTCAGGATATCCATTCTTGGACTCGTCAGGGGATTGGTGGTTTGCAAAGTGTGGTATTGTATGCTTTGCCGGAGTTGGATGGCGCGATCGACCCCGTGCCTCTGGGCGGTTTGGTGGGTGAGGATATTTACCTGGTTCCCGATCGCGCCAAACGCCTCACCAGTAGAATTAACAATTGGGTGAAACTAGCTAAAACTCCCCCATCTGAAAGAAAAATTGCCATTATTCTCTACGGCTTTCCTCCCGGTTACGGTACGGCGGGTACGGCGGCTTTGTTAAATGTACCGAAATCGCTGCTAAATTTGTTGCGCGAAATGCAAGCGGCGGGGTATGAAGTTGGTGAAATTCCGGGTGATGGTGAAGAGTTGATTCGCATGGTAAAAGAGGCGGATGATGCAACCGCAGATGGGGGCGGATTAACGGGGATGAACGCAGATGGGAGGGGAGGGTTTGGCAATACTGTTAATGTTCAAACTTTGGAGAAGTGGTTGGGGTATTTGTCAGCGAGTCGGATTGAAAAGCAGTGGAAATCTTTAACTGGTACGGGCATTAAAACTAAGGGCGATGAGTTCCAAATCGGCGGCATTCAACTGGGGAATGTGTGGATTGGTTTGCAGCCGCCACTGGGGATTTCGGGCGATCCGATGCGCTTGATGTTCGATCGCGATTTGACGCCTCACCCGCAATACGCCGCTTTCTACAAGTGGCTGCAAAATGACTATCAAGCTGATGCTATCGTTCACTTTGGGATGCACGGGACTGTGGAATGGTTGCCAGGCTCTCCTCTGGGAAATACTGGCTATTCTTGGTCGGATATTTTGTTGGGAAGTTTGCCAAATCTTTATATCTATGCCGCCAACAATCCCTCGGAATCGATGTTAGCAAAACGGCGCGGTTACGGTGTTTTGATTTCTCACAACGTGCCGCCCTACGGCCGTGCTGGCTTGTACAAGGAATTGATAACTTTGCGCGATTTGATTGCGGAATATCGGGAAGATGCGGAAAAGAATTATCTGCTGAAAGAGGCTATTTTTCAAAAGATTTTAGATAGCGGTTTGGAGGCTGATTGTCCGTTTGAGGATGCTCGCAAGTTGGGCATTGCTTTTAGTTTTGAGAATCTGCGAATGTTTAGTGCTGATGCTTTTAACCGCTATTTGGTGAAGCTGTACGAGTATTTGCAGGTGGTGGAATGTCGCTTGTTTTCTTCGGGTTTGCACGTTTTGGGTGAGGCTCCTAATTCTGAGGAAATGGTGTCTTATCTTGCTGCTTATTTTGGTGATCGGTTGTCGGAGGAACGGGTGCGGGAAATTGTTTTTGATGAGAATGAACCGCGAAGGCGCGAAGGGCGCGAAGAGGAAGAAAGAGAAGGTTTTAAGGAGGGGTTGCTAGTTAGGGATTTGTTGTTGCAAACTACTGATGAGTTGACTAATCTTTTGCGGGGTTTGAATGGGGAATATATTTTGCCTGCACCGGGTGGGGATTTGTTGCGGGATGGGGCTGGGGTGTTGCCTACTGGTAGGAATATTCATGCTTTAGATCCTTATCGGATGCCTTCTCCGGCTGCTTTTGAAAGGGGCCGCGAAATTGCTCGCAAAATTCTTGAGAAGCACGTTGAGGAACATGGTAAATATCCTGAGACTGTGGCGGTGATGTTGTGGGGTTTGGATGCTATTAAGACTCGGGGCGAATCTATTGGAATTCTGCTGGAATTGGTGGGTGCGGAACCGCTGAAGGAGGGGACTGGGCGGATTGTTCGCTATGAGTTAAAACCGCTGGCTGATGTCGGGCATCCCCGGATTGATGTGTTGGGAAATCTTTCGGGGATTTTCCGCGATAGTTTTGTGAATATTATTGAGTTGTTGGATGATTTGTTTGTGCGGGCTGCTGATGTTGATGAACCGGAATCGGATAATTTTATTCGCAAACACGCTTTAATTTTGCAGGAAAAAGGCGTGCAGAATTATTCAGCCAGGTTGTTTTCTAATCCGGCTGGAGATTTTGGTTCTTTGGTTAACGACAGGGTTGTTGATGGTAGTTGGGATTCGGGGGATGAGTTGGGGAAAACTTGGGAAAGTCGCAATGTTTTTAGTTACGGGAGAAAGGATAAGGGGGAGGCGAGGCCGGAGGTTTTGACTCAGTTGTTGCAAAAGTGCGATCGCATTATTCAAGAAATAGACTCGGTGGAATACGGTTTGACGGACATTCAAGAGTATTATGCAAATACTGGCGGTTTGAAGAAAGCAGCGGAAAAGCAGCGCGGCAAAAAAGTTAACACGAGTTTTGTGGAAAGTTTTTCTAAGGATACAACTGGGCGCAATTTGGAAGATTTGCTGCGTTTGGAATATCGCACGAAGTTGCTAAATCCTAAGTGGGCTAATGCTATGGCAGCTCAAGGTTCGGGCGGCGCCTATGAAATTTCGCAGCGGATGACGGCGTTAATTGGTTGGGGCGGAACGGCTGATTTTACTGATAGTTGGGTGTACGAACAGGCTGCTGATACCTATGCGTTGGATGCAGAGATGGCGCAGAAGTTGCGAGAGGCAAATCCTGAGGCTTTTCGCAATATTGTAGGCAGAATGTTGGAGGCTAACGGCCGTGGTTTTTGGCAGCCGGATGCAGATAAGTTGCGGCAGTTGCGCGAGTTGTATGAGTTAACTGATGAGAAGATTGAAGGAGTGACTGTGTAGTTTTTTGATTCATGTTTATAAGGTTCGTAGTGAGGACTTTAGTCCTTCTTAATTTTTGCGGACTCGCATTCCTCACTACGAACCCGATCGAGTTGATACCAATGGCAGCGCCGCCCTCTTTTTTCAACTTTGAGACTGCCTCACAAACATCCTAGATAGTGTTTTTCGCTACATTCTGCAAAGCCGTCACCGTCAACAATGGTAGGTAAAACTACAAAGGACAGCTCCGATATCGGCTGGCAAATAACTTATGAAACCTCGAATCATTGTTTGCGGCTTGGGCCAAACGGGATACAAGATTTTTTGTTTGTTGAGACAGCAGGGGGCGATCGCGATCGGCATTAGCGATCGCCCAATTCGCAGCGAAACTTCTGATGTGGTTGTCGGTAATTTGCAAGCAGCTTCTACTTTGTTGGCGGCGGGCATCCAAAAAGCCCACACTTTAGTCATTGCAGGTAATGATGATGCTGTAAATTTGGCAGTTTTGATGCAGGCGAGGATTCTTAATCCTCAAATTCGGATCATTAACCGATTGTTCAATACTAGCTTGGGCGACAGAATTGACCACACTTTGCCGGAACACGCTTCGATGAGCGTTTCGGCTCTGGCGGCTCCGGTTTTTGCTTTTGCTGCTCTCGGAAATCGGGCGATCGGACAGTTGCGTTTGTTCGATCGCACTTGGCCGATTCACGAAGAGTATATCGATGCAGATCATCCCTGGCTCGATCGACAACTCAGCGATTTGTGGAACGATCGATCGCGAATGTTGATTTATTACCTCCCGGCTGCTAACAAAACTGATTTGGTATCGGCGGTGCTGGCGGGCCGGCAGTGTCAAAAGGGCGATCGGCTAATTGTGGCCACTCAGCCGACTATCCGCAGCCCCCAAAAAACTTTAATTCAAAAATTCCTTAAAATCTTAACTAACCTGCGCCGATTTCAACAGCACAGTCAAGCAGCAGTTATTGTTGTACTGACACTGCTGGCAATGATTGCAGTTGCTACTGTCACCTATATTTGTGTTGAGGATAATATCTCAGTTATCGATTCTCTCTATTTTTCAGTGGGGATGATTACCGGAGCCGGAGGCTATGAAAAAGTTGCAGAACAAGCTCCCGACAGCATTAAATTATTTACAGTTGTGATGATGTTAGTTGGAGCGGGAATCATCGGCATTTGCTACGCGCTGCTCAACGATTATGTATTGGGAACTCGCTTTACCGAATATTGGGATGTGGCGCGAGTTCCGCAGCGCAATCATTACATTATTTGCGGACTGGGCGGCTTGGGAATACAAATTGCTAAAGAACTGCACACTAACGGTTACGATATTGTGGCGATCGAGCAAGATCCGAACAGCCGCTTTCTGAACACGGCTCGCTCAATGCAAATTCCAGTCATTCAGGGAAGTGCCAGTTTGCCCGCAACTCTGGAAGCTGCTAACGTTAAGCAAGCAGCAGCACTTTTGGCAGTTACTAGCAGCGATATGTCCAATCTAGAAATTGCTTTGACTGCTAAAGGATTGGCACCCAAACTGTCGGTGATTGTCCGCAATCAAGACTCACATTTTGCTTTGATGGTGCAGCAAGTTTTTGACTTTGAAGGAGTTTTGAACCCGACGGAATTAGCGGCTCCTGCTTTTGCCGCGGCGGCGATTGGAGGCAGAATTTTGGGTAACGGAATGACTGCTGAGAGTTTGTGGGTTTCCTTGGCAACTTTGATTACACCAAAACATCCTTTCTGCGGCCACCGCATTCAAGATGCTGCTAAGTCTGCTGATTTTGTGCCTCTTTATGTGGAGACTAATTGTCAAACTATTCACGGTTGGGATTTGCTCAATTGTTGTTTGAGTGCGGGGGATGTTTTGTATTTGACTATGCCGGCGAATCGGTTAGATCAATTGTGGAGAACGACTTCGGAATTAATTAAAAGTTAATCGCTTATAGTTGCAATTTATGTCGCAGCTCGCCCAATTGCAGCTACAAACCCGATCGACGCGGGCTTGTATAGTTTTTTGATTCATGTTTTTAAGGATCGAGCGTGAGGACTTTAGTCCTTCTTAATTTTTGGCGGACTAAAGTCCTCACGCTCGATCCCGATCGCCGATCGCCCAATTGCAACTACAAACCTGATAAACTGAAGTCTGTATAGTAAATAGGACTTACGCCTAATCCTCAGAAACCCGGTTTCTTGCCGTATTTCTCGTTACCCAACCCAATATTTTCGCAGAAACCGGGTTTCTTAGCTTAAGTTCGAGTATAAATAACCAACAGACTCTCAATTAGTTGCGATTTAGAATGAGAAAATTTTTAGCATTAGTTGTGTTTGGGATGATAATGGCGATCGCCTCTGTAGCTGTGGCCGCTCAACCTTTGTTTGTCGCCTATCCTCCCGCCAACCACAAAACAATCGCCGATCGCATTTTTCTCATCGGTACAGCCCCGCCAACCGGACAAGTATCGGTAAATGGCCAGCAAATTGCGCGCACCGCAGCCGGCCATTTCGCCCCGACTTTTCCCCTGCAAATCGGCGAAAATGTCTTTAGCTTGCGTTACGAAAATCAGCAAGTCCTCCTCAAGGTGACGCGCGAGTCGAATCAGCCGGAAGTCCCCGCAGGCTTGGCTTTTGCGAAAGATTCCCTGACGCCGAAAGTCGATGTAGCCAGTTTACCGGGGGAATATATCTGCTTTGGCGCGATCGCTCCGGCGAATGCTCGAGTTGCGGTAAAATTGGCTGACGTTGATATTCCTCTCAAAGCGCGATCGCCAGTCGAACTCCCCGACAACAAATCAGTCTTGTTAGGTGAAAACTCCCCCATCAAAAAAGGTGGCAGCCAACAGTATCAAGGCTGCGCTATTACCCCCCCCAACCCCCCCGAAGTTCGGGGGGGCAATGAGTCTAATTCCCCCTCTGCTAAGGTAGAAAAAAATGATTTGGGAGTACCAATATTTTACCTAACAGTGAACGATCAAACTGTCAGCCAACAAGGTACTGGCAAAATTTCTATCCTATCTCCCGCCGATTTAGAAGTAGCAGAAGTCACAGCAGATCCCGGTGTTGCTAGAACCGGGGCGAGTACGGATTTCTCTCGGATGACACCGCTACCCAAGGGAACTCGCGCCACAGTTATCGGGCGCGAGGGAGAATGGATTCGGCTCGATTACGGCGCTTGGATTAAAGCATCCGAGGTGCGAATTGTCAAGGATGCGGTGCCTGCGCGATCGATTATTCGCAGCGCCAGAGCCCGTCAAGTTTCCGGCTGGACAGAGGTATTATTTCCCTTAGAAACACCAGTGCCAGTCACGGTGCAAGAAGGTGAACGCACGTTCACTTTAACCCTGTACAATACCACCGCTCAAACTGACATTATTCGCCTCGACGATGACCCGGTAATTTCGCGTTTGGCATGGCAACAAATCTCGCCGCTGCAAGTACAATACACTTTCAATCTCAAATCTGCCCAGCAGTGGGGATATAAGTTGAGATACGATGGCACAACTTTAGTGCTGTCTTTAAAACACCCGCCGACAAATACCAGCGGGGTGCCGATTTCCTCAGAAAAACCGCTGTCAGGAATCAAGATTCTCATCGATCCGGGACACGGCGGGCCGCAGGACTCGGGTGGTGTGGGCCCCACAGGCTACCGCGAGAAAACAGTAGCTTTAATAGTGTCGAAACTGGTGCGGGAGGAATTGGTAAATCGGGGCGCAAATGTGGTAATGACGCGGGTGGAAGATGTCGATTTGGATTTGCCGCCGAGGGTGGAAATGATTCAAAAAGAAGAACCTGCGATCGCAATTTCCATACACTACAATGCTTTGCCGGATAACGGCGACGCGATTAATACTAAAGGTGTCGGTGCTTTCTGGTTTCACCCGCAAGCCCACAGTTTGGCAATGTTTTTGCACAATTATTTAGTTGCCAAGCTGAACCGCCCGAGCTATGGTGTATTCTGGAACAACCTAGCTATGACTCGTCCTGCCGTTACTCCATCTGTTTTAATGGAATTGGGATTTACGATCAATCCCGAAGAATTTGAATGGATTGTGAATCCGACAGAACAGCAAAAGTTAGCTGCTGCCATTGCCCAAGGCATTACCGAATGGTTTGCCTCCGTCAAATAACAGTTCGTAGTAAGGACTTCAGTCCTTTCCAAAAAGTTAGTTCGCAATCAGGACTTCAGTCCTTCCAACCCCAGGAGATTAAATAAATGTTGAGTTTTAGTCAATCAAAAGCCTTTTTCATTGCAGCGGCAGTTGCAAGTTTGAGTTTTTCACTTTACAGCTTTCCAGTTTTCGGCAAAGAGCAAAGTCTTTCACCGCAAAAAGTAGAAGCTTTAAAAAAGCAAACTCAATGCTCGTTTATTACAGGTGAAGGCGGCGAGGTTAACATTCGCAAAGGCCCCGGCAATAACTACCCGGTTGTAGCTAAACTCAAAAGAGGAGACGGAGTTCGGGCTGTCAGCAGACAAGGTGATTGGGTAAAAATTGCGGCTAAAACTTCTGGGAATCCTCCTAATGAAACTTTTACCATCCTTGACGGTTGGGTGAACAATCAATTTATTAATGGCTGTTCGGAAGACCAATTTGATAGATGGCGGAAGTAGAGTTAGTCTTGGACGAAAGTTTCACAATACTTTGAGGTACGTAGTTGCGCTTGGGCGCTCTAGATCTAAGAGCGCCCACGCGCAACTACGTACCTGATCACTCCCTTATTTTTATGCCAATTCCTGCTGTTTCTAAGTTAATCGCCAGAATTGCTGGGAAACTTCCCCTGCGAATTGTGTTGATTGTCCCCTTTGTGCTGCAAATTGTGGGGACTGTAGGGTTGGTGGGGTATTTTTCCTATAAAAACGGACAACAAGCAGTTGAAGACTTAGCTTATCAGTTAATACATCAGGTGAACGAGGGCGTCGAGCAAAATCTGCAACATTATTTGGATATCCCGAAGCACATTAATCAAAGCCTTGCAGCAGCAATTCGCACCAGGGTTGTGGATCGAAAAAATTTTTCGGGTTGAGAAGGCTACTTCGCGCAGCAACTGCAAATCTATCCCACTGTTAGTAATGTGGCGATCGCCACTGAGCAAAAAGAATTCCTCACTGTCGAAAAATCCCTGGCAAGTGATTCTTTAGTTATCGGAGTCCTGAATAAATCTACAAACTACCACTTTCACTACTATAGCGCCGATCGCCAGGGCAAGCGCATTCAGCTCACAAAAGTCCGTAAAGACTACGATCCGCACCGCGATCCACCTCAAGGGCGTCCCTGGTATCGAACCGCACAGCAGGCGGGTCAAGCAATTTGGCTGCCAGTAGTTAATCTATCGCAGGGAGTCGATCGCCCGATCTTGGCGATCGTTAACCTTTTACCATTTAATGACGCAGAAGGCAAGTTTCAGGGAGTTTTGGGAACCTCGCTGTTTCTACCTCAGATTGCTAGTTTTCTAGATAGTTTGAAAGTAGGAAATACAGGGCAGGTATTCATTATCGACCGCCAAGGATTACTGATAGCCAGTTCCACAGGCGAGACACCGTTTAAGCAAAATTTGGATGCAAATTATTTAAAAAACTTGAATCCTCAAGAGTGGAGACTGGCAGCTAAAAACAGTAAAAATCCCCTGACTCAGGCATCGGTTAATTTTTTATTAGCTAAATTTAATGATTTTCATCAATGTGAATCAAATCAAAAAAATAAATTTGAATTTCAGCACAATCGCTATTTCTTACAATTGAAGCCCATCTCTGCTCAAAGTCAGTTAGATTGGTTGATTGTTACAGTCGTTCCCGGAGCCGACTTCATGACGCAAATTCAGGCTAATACTCGCCTGACGCTCCTGCTGTGTCTCGCTGCTTTAGTCGGGTCTATCGGTACTGGTATTGTTACGGCTCGTTGGATTGCCAAACCCATTATGCGGTTAAATAAGGCTACTAAAGATATTGCCAATGGTGAAATAAATAAATTCATAGAAATTGAACGCGTTGATGAAGTCGGGGAACTGGCAAGTTCTTTTAAGATCATGGTGGCGCAACTGCAACAGTCATTTGCCGATCTCCAATCGTTAAATGAAGCTTTAGCGCAGAGTGAGAGCAAGCTGAATCAAATTCTGGAAGCTATGCCTGTGGGGGTATCAGTTAACGATATTACTGGACAACTGATCTACGCCAATCAAAAATCCCGGGAGTTACTGGGTATCGAAACTTTACTCGCAGCCAAAACTGAGCAATTGACAGTAATTTATCAAATTTATCAGGCAGGAACACATCAGTTATATCCGGTAGAAAATCTGCCTGTCGTTCGGTCGTTTAAGGGAGAACGGGTAAGGGTTGATGACCTGGAAATTAGCCTGCCGGATCGGACAATTCCCTTAGAAGTTCACAGTACACCCCTATTTGATAAAAATGGGAATATTGTCGCGGCAATCGCTACCTTTGCTGACATTACCGATCGCAAACAAGCCGAGAAAATCTTAGAAGCCACAGTCGCTCAAAGGACAGCAGAATTAGCCCGTACCCAACAACGCCTCCAACACTTACTTGCTTCTACTCCCGCGATCATTTATAGCTGCAAACCATCGGGAATCGGAGTGAATTTTATCAGTAACAATGTCCTGCGATTGCTGGGTTGGGAAGCGCAGGAATTTTTAGATGATTCACAGTTTTGGGTAAACCGGATTCACCCAGAAGATAGGGAGCAAGTCTTGGCTAAATTCGCGCGGTTGCCTCAAGAGAACGTTATCTTGATGGAATACCGCTTCCTGCACCAGGATAAGAGGTATCGCTGGCTCTACGAGCAGGCAAAGTTAATCCGCGATGAAGCTGGTAACTCGGTTGAATGCGTTGGTTATGCGGTGGATATTACTGACAAAAAGCAAGCAGAACTGGCTCTGCAAG
Source organism: Microcoleus sp. Aus8_D2 (assembly GCF_036702665.1). Classification (NCBI taxonomy): domain Bacteria; kingdom Bacillati; phylum Cyanobacteriota; class Cyanophyceae; order Oscillatoriales; family Microcoleaceae; genus Microcoleus; species Microcoleus sp. Aus8_D2. Next base: position 12,686 of record NZ_JAUBUN010000049.1, on the reverse strand, counting down.
CGAGTCAACGCCGCTATCAAACCTTAGCAGAAGCATCGCCTGTTTGTATTTTCCACACTGATGCCACAGGTAATTGCATCTATGTCAATCAGCGCTGGAGTGAAATTACTGGACTATCTCTAGAACAAGCTAGCGCGTCAGGTTGGACAAGTACCCTACATCCAGACGATCGCGATCGGGTTTTTAGCGAATGGTACGAAGCCGCCGCCGCCAGAGTCCCCTTTAAGTCAGAATACCGCTTTATGCGTCCAGATGGCAAAATTACCTGGGTCATCGGTCAGGCATTGCCAGAAATAGGCAATAACGGAGATATTATCGGCTATGTTGGCACAATTACAGACATTAGCGATCGCAAACAGGTAGAGCAAGAAATACGCCAATTGAGTACAGCCCTAGAAAATGCTGTAGAAGGAATCTCACGCCTGGACGCGCAAGGACGTTACATTGCTGTCAACAAAGCCTATGCCAGCATGACTGGCTATCAACCTGAAGAAATGATTGGCATGGAATGGCAGCGAACCGTACACCTTGATGAGTGCGAAAAAATGCTCGCTGCTTACCAAGAAATGCTCGAATTCGGCAAGGTAGAAACTGAAACCAGAGGCATTAGGAAAGACGGCTCGATTTTTTACAAGCAACTCGTCACGATCTCCGCCTACGACGAGCAACACAACTTCATTGGGCATTACTGCTTCATGAAGGACATCAGCGACAAAAAACAAGCCGAAGCAGCCCTAAAAGATCAGTTAGCGGTAATCGAAGCGGCTACTGAGGGCATCGCAATTCTCGATGGCAATAGTGAATATGTCTATCTGAATAAAGCTCATGTCACTCTATTTGGCTACAGTGAGTCCAAAGAACTAATTGGCAAAACTTGGCAAGAACTCTACTACCCTGAAGAAATTAGTCGATTGCAGCGCGATATTTTTCCTATCCTATTGCAGGTGGGGCATTGGCAAGGCGAAGCCACGGCTAAAAGGCAGGATGGTACTACGTTTGCAGAGGAACTTTCTTTAACCTTAATTGAAGGAAAAGGACTAATTTGTGTCTGTCAAGATATTACCCAACGCAAACGAGCAGAAAAATTTTTACTAGAAAGCGCACAACGAGAAAAAGCGATCGCTACTGTCATTCAAAGAATGCGCGAAACCCTGGAGATTGACACAATATTCAGAGCCACCACCGAAGAAATGCGCGCTGTTATCAAATGCGATCGCGTCGTCGCCTATCAGTTTAATTCCGACTGGAGCGGACAATTTGTTGCCGAGTCAGTCGGGGAGAGCTGGATTTCTTTAATGCAACAACAAACAAATAATCTTCTGGCTACCGATATTTTTTTGAACTATCCTCACTGCACTCTGAAAACCACGTTGAGAGGCACTCGCGAACCTGTGGTAGATAGTCATATGCAAGAAACAAAGGGCGGTGCCTACAGCCAAGGAGTCAGTTACCGAGTCACCCAAGACATCTACCAAGCTGGATTTAGTCCCTGTTACATCAACCTCTTAGAAAGCCTGCAAATCAGAGCATACATCATTGTTCCCATCTATTGTGGCAGTCAAATATGGGGATTACTAGCCTGTTATCAAAATTTAGATTCCCGTGCTTGGAGCGAGGCAGAAATTAATACTGTAGTTCAGATTGGCATTCAGTTGGGAATCGCTTTACAGCAAGCTCAATTACTCGAAGCCACTCAACAACAGGCTGTACAACTCCAACAAGCGAAAGAAGCCGCAGAAGCAGCTAACCGCGCCAAAAGCAAATTTTTGGCAAATATGAGTCACGATCTCCGCACTCCTCTCAACGGGATTATGGGCTACGCGCAAATCTTGCAGCGAGACAAAAACTGCACCGCCAAGCAACAAAAAGGTGTGGGTATTATCTACCAGTGCACCGAACATTTACTGACGCTGATTAACGATATTTTAAGCTTGTCTAAAATCGAAGCCAACAAACTCGAACTTTACCCAGAAACGTTTAATTTTTATACCTTCCTGCAAGGCTTGTCAGAAATCTTTCGCCTCAAAGCCGAACAAAAGTCAATTGACTTTACTTACCAGGCTCTTACCATACTCCCCAACAGGGTTTATGCTGATGAAAAGCGACGGCGCCAAGTTTTAATTAACATTATTTCCAATGCTGTAAAATTCACCGATCGCGGCAGTGTAAAATTTACTGTTGAGGTGATTGAAACTGAAGCCCCAGCCACAGGTAATGGGGAGGAAGACGCGGAAACACCAAGACACGCAGACACGGCGAGCCAACAAAATTTATCCAGATCCGCGCATTTGGGCGGCCAATTGCCAATTAGCAAAATCCGCTTTCTAATTCAAGATACAGGCGTTGGAATACCGCCCGAACACTTGAAAAAAATCTTCTTACCCTTCGAGCAAGTGGGAGATACTGCTCGCCGCACAGAAGGAACTGGGTTGGGACTGACAATTACTCAGAAACTGATTTCTTTAATGGGAAGTGAAATTATTCTCGAAAGCAATCCACAAATTGGCAGCAAATTTGGGTTTGATTTAGACTTGCCAGTTGCCTCAAACCCGGGCTGCTCAACCTCTGTCAAATCTACCGATCGCGCGATCGTCGGCTATCATGGTAAAAAACAGAAAATCCTCGTAGTCGATGACCGTTCCGAGAATCGATCCGTTGTCGTCAATTTATTAGAAGCGATCGGTTTTGAACTCAACGAGGCAGCAGACGGACAAGAAGGTTTAGAAAAAGCCGTTGAGTTTCAACCAAACTTGATTCTCGCTGACTTAGTGATGCCGGTGATGGATGGCTTTGGGATGATACGGCAACTGCGCCAATTGTCGCAGTTTCAAGATACAATTATCATAGCAGTCTCTGCCAGTGTCTTTGAAGCCGATCGACAAAATTGTTTGGCATCTGGCTGCAACGATTTTCTCGCCAAGCCAATTCAAGCGGAAGATTTGCTCAACAAAATCCAGAGTTACTTAAACTTATCGTGGATTCCCGAACCAGAAGGGATAGAGGAAAATTTTACTGTAGCTGTGCCTCTAGCGTCTAGCCCCACGGAAATGGCGGTGCCGCCCAGAGATGAATTGCTGACCTTGTATAAAGCAGCTAAGGGCGGTAATGTTGAAGGAGTTGAGCAGGAAGTCTTCCGGCTGAAGCAATTAAACCCAGAGTACACTTCCTTTGCTGCGCGGGTGCAGGAACTGTCCGAAGATTTTGAGTATGAAGCAATTGTCAAATTGATCGATCGCTCTTGATTAGGACTTGCATAGAACATTTAAATGTAGGGTACACCATACTAAATGTAGGTTGCGATAATAGCGAACCTTACCCATACATAATCTAGGGTGCTATAAGAGCCTACTTTACGCATATACAGAAGATTCCCTGTCGTTCTAGTAAGCTGTTGCACATTTAAATTGTATATTCGGGGCAGCGTCGAAGCCTACCCCACAAGAGTTGGATTATTTCTGTACCTACGATTTAAAGGCCAACAGCTTACACATCAGAAACACGGAATAGCCAGCACGGCGGGGCATCGCTGTCCGAGCCAAACCGTTTTTTTGTACTTGATTTACTAGCCAAATTCCTGTAGAGAGAGGCTCCAACAATTCCTGGGGTAATTCCTATTTATTAGAAGCATCAGAATCAGCACATTGATTATATTACAGGTGGGTAGGCAAATGTCATTTTATCAACAATATCAAATCGAGTCAAATTTTCAACAACACTTATCTAGCTCGGAGGTAGCTCTAAAAAATAGCACCAAAAAAGAGCAAATTTTGGTAGTAGACGATACCATTGCCAATCTTCAATTAATTTCAGATTTTTTGAGAGAGTCTCAGTTTGAGGTTCGGGTTGCTAAAAGTGGTGTCCAAGCCCTAAAAATTATGGAGACCACTCAGCCAGATCTGATTTTGTTGGATGTCGTGATGCCTGAAATGGACGGGTTTGAAACCTGTCGCCGCCTGAAAGACTCGCCGCAGACAAAAGATATTCCAGTAATTTTTATGACAGCGGTGGATGATGCTTCTAATCCACTTTATAAGGTCAAAGGGTTGGAGCTGGGGGCAGTAGATTACATCAGCAAGCCGATTCAACTGCAAGAGGTTTTAGCCCGCATCAAAACTCACCTGCAACTGCGTTATTTAACTCAGCAACTCCAACAGCAAAAAGACTTACTTGAATCTGTCTTTAACCAATCGGCTGATGCGATTTTTCTAGTCAATTTTGAAACTGGTTTGATTGCAGACTGCAATCAACGTGCAGTAGAACTTTTTCAAGCAACAAGCAAAGACGAATTACTCAATATTCAAGAGGAGAGTCTTCAAAAGCACCGTTTTCCACCACCAGAACTGAGTTCGATTTGGGACGAGATTGAGAGGGAGGGCTTTTGGAGTCGCGAGGTGGAATATGTGACCAAAAAAGGAAAGTTATTTTGGGGAAATTTAGCCGCCAAGCAAATTTATGTAGCGGGCGAGAAAATGAATCTCGTTCGCGTTACGGACATTACCGATCGCAAACTTGCAGAAACACGAGAATGGGAAAAGTCACGACAACTAAAATTGGCATTAGCCGAATTGAAACGCACTCAAGCTCAACTGATTCTCACTGAAAAAATGTCGAGTCTGGGACGAATGGTAGCCGGTATTGCCCACGAAATCAATAATCCTGTCAGCTTTATCTACGGCAATATTATTCCAGCCAGCCGCTACTTCCAAGAAATGCTAAAGCTGATTGAACTTTACCAGCAGACTTACCCCGAGCCCACGCCAGAAATTGAGGCTTTTGTGGAGGATATCGACTTGGGGTTTGTGGTAGAAGATTTCTCAAAACTGATGAATTCAATGCAAGTGGGGGCCGATCGCATCCAGCAGATTGTCCTCTCGCTGAGGAACTTCTCAAGATTGGATGAAAAAGAGATCAAAGCTGTAGATATCCACGAAGGTATTGACAGCGCGCTGCTGATTTTGCAGCATCGGTTGAAGTCAAAAGGATCTGGCCAAGAGATTCAGGTGATTAAAAACTACGCTCAACTGCCTTTAGTTACCTGCTATGCAAGTCAGTTGAATGAGGTGTTTATGAATATCTTGATTAATGCGATGGATTTTTTGGAGTACCAAACCTCTCGGGTAATTACCATCAGTACCTCACTGATTGCGAAAGAAACAGCTATTTCCAACAGTCAATTTGTGGCGATTCGGATTGCTGACAACGGCACCGGGATGAATGAAGCAGTGAAAAAAAAGATATTTGACCCATTTTTTACTACTAAACCCGTAGGAAGCGGCACGGGATTGGGGTTAGCAATCAGTCACGAAATAGTCGTGGAAAAACACAAAGGTTATATCAATTGTATTTCAGTTTTGGGGCAAGGGACAGAGTTTATTTTAGAGATTCCGGTAAAGCAGGTATTGACCGATCGGGCAAAGGTTCGATCGTTCCGAATGCGAGTCCTCTGTTTTGATGAGGACTCGCATTCGGAACGCTCGAACCTGTAAGGATCGCGAATTAAATAATTTACACAAGTTTGTGGGATGTCGGGCCCGTCCTTTCTGGACGGGCCCGACATCCCACAAGAACCATCAAATTGTAAGTTATTTAATTCTCATTCCTAACAAAATTGGTTCGTTCCGAATGCGAGTCATCTGTTTTGATGAGGACTCGCATTCGGAACGATCGAACCTGCCGTTCATGCTTGCATTCTCAACCAGCTAAACACCTGTTCGGCGGTGATATTCAGGGGAATCATTTCGGGTACTGGAAGGACATCGCTACCTTCGCAGAATTGCGGTTGTTGATGGGGTAAAAATGCTAAAATCGATCGCTCTTCTGGATCGACTAGCCACCCCAACTGACAATTATGTTGCAGACAGTGAATAATTTTTTTAGTTACGCGATTTGAGCTTTGTTGTGGCGACAGGATTTCGATCGCCCAATCGGGTGCAATTAGCACATTATCCAACGGTTCGCTGCTCTCATCAAATTGAATTTGTTCCCACAATAGTACCGCAATATCTGGAACAATCGAGCGCCCGCCAAACGTACACCGCAACTCTGGAAAAGCATAAGCTATCTTCGGTTCGATCGCGTGGTGAGGTATACCCACGGAGGCCACGGAGGCCACGGAGGCCACGGAGGCCAGTCGTACCTCATCTTTCTGAAAAAGGCTATATCTTCGGTTCCTCTACCACTTCATTAATGGTACGCAGGAATCGCCCCTGGAGACGAGAATGCTTTGTTTTAGGCTGAGGTTTTTGGATAATGTCGCCCTGAATGTATTCGCTGGCTGGTTTGGTTTCTGGCAGTTTGAGAAATTCTTCAAGAGTAATGCGCTTAATTGCGATCGTCATAAATAAATTCCTCAATGCTACCGATCTTCATTGTAAGGCAAAAAATATTTATCTTGCATGAAACTGGTGTTAAATCAATACGCTTGGGTTAAGGCTGATCTCCCTGGCGCCCCGCTCACGCAGGGGGGGACAAGAAATTGCCCGCAGCGTCCCCGCAACGATTCGGGGGAGTAGGGGGTATGCGAGGGGGCTCTCCGGGGAATAAACATCATTAACCCAAGCGTATTTGGTGTTGAATCGCCTAATTTTGGGGAACAATCTGCTGTTTAAATTCAAATACATTCGGGTTTTTGGGGTCATAAAAAGCCCGCAACCAATGGACGTTGGGAGAACCAAAAGTTTCAACTCTGGTAAAATTTTTCAGTCTGGGGAGTTGAGTTTCATCGGTAAAACGGGGTAAAGGTTTGTCGATGCGGAAATAGTGAGTATCGCCGTGCACGTATACGACTTGTCCGGGAAAATTGCGCGTTTCTGTTTCCAAAGCTGCGATAAAATCGTTGTAGCCGCTTCTTCTTTTGTCAGCCGGATCGAGTTCAAATCCCGGATTTGCTTGTGCAACTAGGATAATTCCTTTGCTGTTGCTGCGTTTGGCTGAGGCAAAAGATTCTTTGATCCAGGCTAAATTAGCCGAATTGCGATCGGCATATTCCTTATCCTGCTCGGGAGTGCGGCCAAAATTGTTGTTACTTCCCGGCATATTTATCGCTAAAAATACAACTCCATGATAACTCCAGCGGACATTTTCGCGGTATTTAGCAAACTGCGGGTTTTCGCTTTGACGGGTGAGAGTTAAGGTACGCTTTCCCAAACTTTGAGTACCTTTGCTGAAGATTTCCCGCAGTTTAGCAAGTCTTTCTACTGGATCGTAACTGCCGTTCTTTTTGCGGTGACAGTCAGTCCAGTCATTATCGCCATAGGCGAGAATAAACGGCATATTGAAATTTTCAAATAACTGCTTTCCCTTAACAAAAGTTGCATCGTCGCAGAGAGTTGAACCGCTTTTGAAATCGCCGTCGTGGACGACAAATGCTGCGGGCGATCGATTGATATCTGCAATCAAATTCGGAAAATTTGCTTCTTGTTCTGCACTGTAGGGCAAATCGCCAATCAAGGCAAATTCAAAATATCTATCGCCAGAATTTTCCGCGTAACTCAAAATACCTAAAGTCGTAATTGATAAAAAAACAATACAAGCCAGAATTAGAGATTTTTTAGTCATTGATTTGGCGGCAAGTAATTGAGTTATTAGGACTTACGCAATCCCAACAAAGAAACCGGGTTTTTAAACAGAGATTGAGAGTTTTAAGCAAATATTTTGGTGAAAAAACCCGGTTTCTGCCCACCCGTCAGTAAGTCCTGCTTATGATATCATAGATGCCGATAAATCACTCCGCTCAATCATGAATTTTCGTCGGTTGCTCTCGGTAATTGCCGTGCTTTCGATCGCAAGCTGCGACATCCAAGCGCCAAAAACCAACACACAGCGTACAGAAAGCCGATCGCCAATTGCAACACCTGCACCGGCTAAACCCAAGTCTGAGATTAAAGAAGCGCAACTAATTGCTGTCGGCGATATCATGATGCACAGTACCCAAACGATCTCGGGCTACGATGCAAAAAAGCAAACATACAATTTTGACAGTTTTTTCGCACCAGTGAAAAGTATCCTGTCAAAAGGCGATTGGGTAACGGGAAACCTGGAAACACCTTTAGCGGGAGAAGATGCGGGCGGATATACGGGATATCCGCTATTTAACGCACCAGTGCAATTACTGGATGCTGCGAAAAAAGCTGGATTTAATATCTTGACAACGGCGAACAATCATGCTTTGGATCGGGGAGAAATAGGGGTAATGAGGACGATCGCGAATTTGGGCGATCGCAAAATTGCCTCAACAGGGACAGCCGGATCGCAAGCAGCGGACGATACGACTTTAATCATCACCAAAAACAACATATCACTAGCCATGCTAGCCTACAGCTACGGCACAAACGGCATCCCGATACCGAAAGGCAAAGATTACTTAGTTTCCCTAATCGACGAAAAACAGATAATCAAAGACATCGCCAAAGCCAGAAAAAAAGGAGCAGATGCGATCGCAATTTCCCTGCATTTTGGCGACGAATATCAGCGACAGCCAAACACTCAACAAAAACAATTAGTTGAAAACCTCTTAAAAGCTGGTGCAGATATCATTCTCGGCAGCCATCCCCATGTCGTTCAACCGTATAAAATCTTTAAATTTAAAGGCAAGAATGGGAAAACTAGAAAAGCCGTAGCAATTTATTCAATGGGTAACTTTATCTCCGGCCAGACTCAAAATTATACAGACTTAGGCGTCATCTTGCAAGTTAATATTCGCAAGACATTTCCTACAAAAAACACAGAAATTACCAGCGTCAAAGCAATTCCGACTTGGGTACACCGCTATACTCTGAACAATAAATCTAAGTATCGCATTATGCCCTTAGAAAAAACTGTCACCCAGAAAAAAGACCCGCTGCTAGCAACCTCGCAGTATCCAGTTTTAAAAGCATATTTACAAGAGATGAACAATCATCTTAACTCCTTAAATACACAAAACAAATAACTAAGGTTCGTAGTGAGGACTTTAGTCCGCAAGAAAGAAGGACTAAAGTCCTCACTACAAACTTTTAAGGAAAAAAGGTTCGTAGTGAGGACTTTAGTCCGCAAGAAAGAAGGACTAAAGTCCTCACTACAAACCTTTTGTGATGAAAGCATATTCGCGGTTCGTTTCACTTCAACTGCTCAATCAGCCAAGAAATCGCCCCGGTTACATCAGCAACCTGCTCAACATTAGGAATCGGCTGCCGCTGCACCATCACCACCGGAATTCCCAGTTCCCTAGCAGCGATAATTTTAGCATAGGTAGCAGCACCCCCACTGTTTTTACTAACAATTGTATCAATCTCATATTCTAATAGCAATTGCCGCTCATCTGCCAAAGAAAACGGCCCCCTTGCTAATAATAATTCACCATGAGGAACAAGAGTATTTGGTGCTGGAGGATCGATCGCCCGCATCAAACACCAAACATCCTCCAAACCCGCAAACTCCGCCAATTCCTGCCTCCCAATGGTGAGAAACACCCGCCGAGAATGCCCCGATAAAGCCTTTGCAGCATCTGAGTGGCTGGCGACTTCAATCCAGCGATCGCCCGGAACGGGCTCCCACGCAGGGCGCACCAGCATCAAATGAGGGACATGACACTCAACCGCAGCAACCGCAGCATTGGCAGAAATTTGCGCTGCAAAAGGATGAGTCGCATCAATTAAAAAGTCGATCGGGCTACAACGCAAAAACTCAGCCAGCCCAGCCGCCCCACCAAAGCCTCCAACCCGCACCGTACCCGTTTTTGGGGTCAAAGGCTGTTGAGTGCGCCCTGCTAGCGAAGATATCACCTCTATATCAGCAATTTGAGAAGCTCTGGCAGCCAGTTCAACAGCATCACCCGTTCCGCCCAAAATTAATAAATGTTTTTTCACCAAATTACTCATAACCGATCGAACCAATACCCGGAATTTTGGTTAATAATGTCTTTATGTAAAGTTTCAACTACCACCACAGATGATTCGCTCACTTTTCACATTTTTGACAGTATTAATTGTAACCGGATTAGTTTGGTTGGGAAATATCGCACCCGCCACCGCACAAGTACAACCAACAGATCTCACTCCTTCCCAGCAGGAATTAGGAGAACTTGTTCAAAAAGCTTTTACGGCTACAAATGAAGGCAAATTTCCCGCAGCGGAAACTTTGTGGACAGAAATCATTGACAAATTTCCATCCCAAGCCGCCGCTTGGAGTAACCGAGGTAATTCGAGAGTCAGTCAAAATAAACTAGAACCAGCCATAGCTGACTACGAAAAGGCGATCGAGCTAGCTCCCAACGCCCCCGATCCTTACCTAAATCGCGGCACAGCCTTAGAAGGTTTAGGACGCTGGGAAGAAGCCATCGCTGACTACAATCACGTACTAGAATTAGACCCCCAAGATCCAGCCGCCTACAACAACCGAGGTAACGCCGAAGCAGGTTTAGGCAAATGGGAAATAGCCATTAAAGACTACAGCAAAGCCTTTGAATTAGCACCAGAATACGCCTTTGCTCGTGCCAATCATTCCCTCGCGCTTTATCAAAACGGGCAAACCAAAGAAGCAATTCGCAACATGAAAAATATTGTCCGCAGATATCCCCAATTTGCTGACATGAGAGCAGCCCTCAGCGCCTGTCTTTGGGAGGCCGGACAGCGCGGTGAAGCCGAGAGCAATTGGGTAGCTGCAGTCGGCCTCGATTCCCGCTACAAAGACCTCGATTGGGTGGCAAAAACCCGCCGCTGGCCGCCAGTTGTAGTTGGTGCTTTAGATAAATTCTTGAACTTGAAATAATCTCTAAATGGTAATTGGTAATGGGTAATTGGTAATATCGTGTCCGATCCTCCATTAACCGCAGTAAGATTCGTTCGTAGTGCGGACTTCAGTCCGCAAAATGCTGCGGACTAAAGTCCGCACTACGAACGTTTTTTATGGCAATCGATCGGGATTGTCGGTATTTTGCAATCAGCAGCAGGTTGGCTTTTTACTTAACTAATTCTCCAATTCGTGCAGCAGTCAACTCTTCGACATTCCTGAAAACTGCTACTGCACCTGCTTTTTTCAGCGCCGCAGCATAGGCTTCACAGCGAGCAGAATCATCCAAAACGTGAGGCGGCAAAATTCCTGCGCCCAGCCAAACTCGATTTGGTTGTAATTCCCGCGCTTTCACAATAGTGTAAATATCTGCAACAGTATCTCCCGCATAAATCACGGGCAAATCTTTGTCTAAGCAGTGGAGTTTTTCCAACTGTTCAATTGCCGCAAAAAGTCCAGTCGGGTCTGGTTTTCCCGGTGCATCTTCCATCGCCACCAACACGGGGGAATTTAAGCCGAGTTTCCCTTCCAAAACATAAGCTGCTTCATCGCGCATCGCGCCACTAAAAAATCCCCAAGCAACGCCTCCAATTGTTAAATTTTCCAGGTAAGCTGGATTTAACAGCAGCGGTTCGTCACAAATGTAACCAGTCCAATTTTTATCATCATTCCCGCGATAGCGACTTTGGAAAAAAGCGACTAATTCGTCATAGTTGAAAGCGAGTTGATTTCGCGATCGCCCAATCCGCTCAAAATAACGGCAAACTAACTCCAAAGACGCCTCCCAGTCATTATTCCACACACCCTCAGACTTCAGAGAGTCGATATCGATCGAATTCGGGCGAAAAGCACCAGCCGTGAAGTGTTCCACCGCATCGGCGATCGCCCGCCGATAAGAACCGGACACATCCCGCACTACACCATCAATGTCAAAAACTAAAATAAATCTGCTCATAACTTAATTATCCCTGTAGCTGGGGCGAGTGAGTGCACAAATTTTATTGGTTTCGGGCCCCTAAGCAGCGGGAAACCCAGCCGCGCGACAAAACTTTTAATCGCCGATGACCCATTATTGAACAGAATGTGCTACGCTTAGCGATTGTAGAAATTTTTAATAAGTTCGATCGGAACCCTGGAGGTTTGCTTGTCCAAGTTCATCTTAAAAGTTCTCTGGCTAGAAGAGAATGTTGCCCTCGCCGTTGACCAAGTTGTCGGTAAAGGAACTAGCCCGCTGACATCTTACTTTTTCTGGCCGCGCAAGGATGCGTGGGAAGAACTCAAAAACGAACTCGAAGCCAAACACTGGATTGCTGACAACGATCGCGTCGAAATCCTCAACCAAGCTACAGAAGTTATCAACTACTGGCAAGAAGAAGGCAGACGGCGCCCGATGACTGAAGCTCAGTCAAGGTTCCCCGAAGTGACTTTTACCGGCAGCAACTAAGCCCTGCTTTAAGTTGCTACCTCTATAAATTGCCTGTGATGGCTAACAGGAGAAGGAGAGAGGGGGAGAAGGCGAAAAGATTTGACGCTTGGCTTTTTCCACCTCGTCCCAAAAATTACAATTTAAATGCGCTACAGCCGATCGATATCTTAAATATCATGCCCGAAAAACAGGTTTGTAGTGAGGACTTTAGTCCGCAGAAATTGATGCGGACTAAAGTCCTCACTACAAACCGCATTTATTCACGGTAATCGGGTTTTGCGCTTGGTAGATTAGAGATTAGAGATTTAAGATTTATTCAAAACAAAGCTCTAAGTAGATAATGTCAAAAAACATCGTATCTACAAGGTACTATTGTTTTTTAGTGCCCAATGACCAATGACTGATGACCAATGACCAATGACTAATGCCCCATGCCCACCCTTCGACTTCGCGAGCGGGCAAGATGCCCCATGCCCCATGCCCCATGCCCCAT